>DSDT01000409.1 GCA_011048615.1 Chloroflexota bacterium
GCCGCCTACCTGCCCCTCGTCCTACACAACGTGTAGGACGAGGGGCAGGTAGGCGGCAAACTCGCGGTACTCGTGGGCGCCCTGGTCGTAGCCCACGCCTTGGGGGCGCGGGACGCCGGCGATGTCGTCGGCTGGCGCGCCGACGGGGGTGCCAGCGTCCACGCAGGGGGAGTCGGCCGGCAGACGGTAGTCGTGGCCGGTGGGAGAGCGGAACAGCGGGTCGGCGTCCCCGTTCCCCTCGCCCGGCCAGCCGCCGGCCACGTCGGAGTAGGTGACGGTGACGACCGAGCCGGCGGTCGTCGTCAGCGCCGTCTCATTCCCCCACAGGATAGAGTTGATCAGCTCGGCGGATCCTCCGCTCCCCGCCTGGGACGAGTGCAGCAGGAGGCCGGTCTGGTTGTCGGCGAGGGTGGCGTGGAGGATGCGGGCGTGGGCGCCATCCTCCACGGCGACTCCCTGGGCGCAGGTATAGACCAGGGTGTTGGTCAGGGTCGTGGAGGCCGAGTTCCTGGCCCGGAGGCCGCTCTGGGCGCAGTGGTGCAGCCGGTTGCGTTGGGCGGCGGCGATGGCGCCGTCCAGGTCCACACAGTCCCCGCCGCTCCCGTGGATGTGATTGTCGGAGGCCGTGAGCGCGCCCCGCAGGACGTACAGCCCGTCCTCGGCCACGCCGTGGATCAGATTCCCTGCCACGCGGGTCTGGCTGTCCACCAGGGTCAGCCCTCGTCCGCCCAGATAGCGGATGGTGCTCTGTTCGACCCGCAGCCGGGAATCGAGGGCTGTGATGCCGTGGAGGTCGGGATCATGGGCGGCGGCGTGGGCGTATTCCACCGTCGCGTGGAGGATGTGGTTATCGGCCTGGCTGTCCTCCAAGACGATGGCGCCCCAGGGATCAGGGCCGGCGCGGGTGAAGGTGATCGGTTGGGTGGGGGCGCCGGCGGCCGCCAGGCGACCGCCCGGTCCCACCCACAGCGAACGGCCGGCCTCCAAGCGGAGCGTCACACCAGGCTGGATGGTCAGCGCGGCGGTGGCGGAGACTTGGATGTCGGCGGTGATGGTGTAGGGGCAGGCGCTGGTGAGAAGCGTCAGGTCGTCCGTCAGGAGGCCGCCGTGGAAATAATCCCAGTAGACGGTGATGGCGCGGCTGTCCACCCCGTCGGTGACGACAAAGTGGTTGTCTCGCGTCCAGAGGGTGGTCGAGTAGCGCCAGGTGATGGTGGTGGGGTAGGATACGTCCAGCGTGCTCCCGTTGACGTAGACGGGGCGTATGGGGGAGCAGGTCCCTTCCAGGATGACCTGCGGTTCGGTGGTGGCAAAGTTTCGGCCACCGTTGGTGGTGATGGTGAGGGTGAGGGCGAGGGTTTGGTGCGCGAGGTGCGGGATGTGCGAGGGAGCAGTCCTGTTGAGAGAAGAAATGGAGGCAGGGGCGGCGTGGACGATGGCTGCGACGACGGCGACGACGGCGAGCAATAGGATGACGACGAGCAGTAAACTTGTCCCTTTTGCGCTCACGGGGAGTGTCTCCTATGATAGTCTTGCAGGGGGTGGTTAGCCAAACCCCCCTACGTCCCGGCGTTTTGACGGCAGGCGGGTGTTGTGCTAAGATAGCTACATTGGGGCGGTCCCCACTGTTTCCAGCTCTTTCAATAGAGCCCTCATGTAGATTGTATCACAATCGGACGAGCGGAGCAACTTGTTGGTGTGGGGGCCGGGGTTGGCTCTGAGGCGGGATTGACAACTGTTGGTGAAGTGGGATAATACCCGGCGGTTGGGAGAACAAGGGAATGGAAATCGTTGTGGATGCGACCGGGTTGATCATTTATTTCCTCATCGCGCGTTGGATCTTGAACTTGTGATACGTCAAAAGACCTCGGAATCTCTGAAAATCGACTTTACCTTTGTCACGACCCCGTCCCAGTGGCGCGCGGCATTGGACGATCTCGCCAGTCGTTCCGTCATCGCTGTGGACACCGAGTCGAACTCGCTGTATGCCTACCAGGAGCAGGTCTGCCTGATCCAGTTCTCCACCGACGAGGCGAATTACGTGGTGGATGTGCTGGCAGGACTGGACGTTTCACCGCTGGGACGGCTGTTTGCCAGTCCTGATATCCAGAAGGTGTTTCACGCCGCCGAGTACGACGTGGTCTGCCTCAATCGGGATTTTGGCTTCGAGTTTGCCAATCTGTTCGATACCATGTGGGCGGCTCGTATTCTTGGCTGGTCGCGGGTGGGGTTGGGCAGCGTGTTGCGGGAGACGTTCAACGTCCACACCAAAAAGCGCTACCAGCGGTATAACTGGGGTCAGCGGCCCCTGGATCCCGAGGCCCTGGCCTATGCCAGTCTGGACACTCGTTACTTGCTGCCCCTGCGCCAGCTCCAGGCCGAGGCCCTGAAGCGGGAGGGACGGTGGGAGGAGGCGCTTGAGACCTTTGATCAGGTGGCGGCCTCCGAACCCTCTTTCCAATCGTTTACGCCCGACGATTTCTGGAGAGTAAAAGGGGCCCACGACCTGGCAGGGCGGGAGCAGGCCATCCTGCGCGAGTTGTGCATCTGGCGGGATGGAGAGGCCCGGCGTCAAGACCGCCCTCATTTCAAGATCGTCCACGATCACACCCTGCTGGTGTTGGCCCAGGCCAACCCTCAGGGGGCGGAGGATTTGATCCGCGTGGATGGTCTGAAGCCGTATCACGTGCGACGGTACGGCAAGCGGATTATGCAGGCGATCCGGCGGGGGATGCAGTCCCCTCTGCCGGAGCCGCCCCCTCCACCTCCCCGCCGTCCCGATGCGGAAGTGATGCGCTTCCGGGCCTTGCGCCGTTGGCGCTCCCGGGTGGCGGCCGAACGGGGCGTGGAGGCGGACGTCGTTGTGGGGAACGCGGTGCTGTGGCTGCTGGCGGAGCAGGTGCCTGACTCGTTGGAGGCGCTCGGTCGTATCGAGGGATTGGGCCCGTGGAAGTGCAGGACGTATGGAGAGCCGATTTTGCGGGTATTGAGGCGCGTGGAGCGGCGGGTCAGATAACCGGAGGTGAATGTATGGAGATACAGTTTCTCGGAGCCGCTCGGACGGTCACCGGTTCCCAGCACTTGATCTCGGTCAACGGTAGCCGCATCCTGCTGGAATGCGGGTTGTACCAGGGCAAGCGGCACGAATCCTTCGAGCGAAACCGAAACCTGCCCTTCGACGCGAAGCGGGTGGACGCGCTGGTTCTCTCGCACGCGCACATTGATCACTCGGGCAACATCCCCAACCTGGTGCGCAGTGGTTTTCGAGGTTCGATTTACTGCACCTTTGCGACGCGGGATTTGTGCTCGGTCATGCTGCGGGATTCGGCCTACATCCAGGAGCGAGACGTCGAGTACGTGAACAAGAAGCGCGCCCGCCAGGGAGAGCCGCCGGTGGAGCCGATCTATACTCACGACGATGCCATTGCCAGCCTGGAGCATTTCGTCAGCGTGGGGTACGGCCGGCCGGTGTTCGTCGCGCCAGGGGGGCGATGCACTTTTTTCGACGCGGGACACATTCTCGGCTCGGCCATGGTGCTGTTAGAGATGGCGGACGTGCGGGTGCTCTTTAGCGGCGATCTGGGGCGGGAGGAGATGCCGATCCTGCGCGACCCCGTCCCCGCACCGCCGGCCGATGTGCTCATCATCGAATCCACCTATGGCGACCGGCTGCACAGGCCTCGGGTCGAGGCCGAGGAGACGCTGTTCACCCTCATCAGCGAGACCTGCGCTCAGGGCGGCAAGGTGGTCATCCCGGCCTTTTCCGTGGGGCGAACGCAGGAATTGGCCTACAGCCTGCACCGACTGGCGAGAGACCATCGGCTGCCCGACGTGCCGATGTATGTGGACAGCCCGCTGGCGGTCAACGCAACCGAGATTTTCCGGCTGCATCCCGAGTGTTACGACGAGGATGTGCGTGAGTTCGGGGCCCAGGAGCGTCACCCCGACCCGTTCGGTTTCGACCGACTGCGCTACATCCGTCACGTGGAGGATTCCAAGGCGCTGAACGAGCTGAGAGGGCCGGCGGTTATCATCAGTGCGTCGGGGATGTGCGAGGCCGGGCGGATTCAGCATCACCTCAAGCACACCATCACCGACCCGCGCAACACGGTTTTGATCATCGGTTGGCAGGCCCCGCACACGCTGGGGCGGAGGCTGGTCGAGCGGCAGGAGCGGGTCAAGATCTTTGGGGAGGAGTATCCGCTGCGCGCCCGGGTTGAGACGATCAACGGTTACAGCGCCCACGCCGATCAGAAGGGGCTGTTGGATTGGGCGCGCCCCATCGCGCCAGGGTTGCGGCACGCCTTTGTCGTGCACGGTGATCCCGACCCGGCGGAGACGTTGGCCGATGGATTGCACCGGCTTGGGGTGCGTCACGTGGCGGTGCCGGAGCAAGGGGAAGTGTTTCAATTTTGAGGTTCCATCTCTTCCCAGTTCTCCCCTACTTTGAGATCGACCTTTAGCTCTGCCCGCAGCTCGAAGGCGCTCTCCATCACCTGACGCATCAGCGGCGCGACAGTCTCCACCTCCTCGGCCGGTGCTTCGACGACCAGTTCGTCGTGCACCTGGAGGATCATCCGCGCGTTCAGACCTCGCTCGTGGAGCGCCCGGTGTAGGTTGACCGTGGCGATGTTGATGATGTCGGCCGCGGTACCCTGGATGGGGGCGTTGATGGACATACGCTCGGCCGCCTGGCGCACGTGATGGGGGGCCTTGCTGCCGGGCTGCAGCTCTGGAAAATAGCGCCGGCGGCCCAGGAGGGTCTGGACGTATCCCTGCCGCGTGGCCTGGGCCTTGGTGGTGTCAATGTACTCCCGCACCTTGGGGAAACGCTCAAAGTAGGCGGTGATAAAATTCTCGGCCTCGGCCTGGGTCAGGTCGGTGGCGCTGGCCAGACCGTAAGCGGTCTGGCCATAGGCGAGGCCAAAGTTGACCGCCTTGGCGACTCGCCGCATGTCGGCGGTCACCTCGGTGAGGGGGACGTTCATAATGGCGGCGGCAGTGCTGGCGTGGATGTCCTCTCCTCGCGCAAAGGCCCCCAGCAGGCCCTCGTCGCCCGAGATGTGGGCCATCACCCGCAGCTCGACCTGGGAATAGTCGGCCCCGATCAGCTTCCAGCCCGTCTGGGCGACGAACGCCCGCCGCACCTGCCGCCCGATCTCGGTGCGGATGGGAATGTTCTGCAGGTTGGGGTCGCTGGAGCTGAGCCGCCCGGTGACGGTGCCGGCCTGGTTGTAGGAGGTGTGGATGCGGCCGGTCTCCGGGTTGACCAGTTGGGGTAGGGCGTCCACGTAGGTGGATTGGAGCTTGGCCAGTTCCCGGTACTCGAGGATGAGGGCGATCACGGGATGATATTTGCGCAGCCGATCCAGGACGTCGGCGGCGGTCGAAAAGTGGCCCGTTTTGGTCCGGCGCATACCTTGAGAGGGCAGGTTGAGGGTTTTGAACAGGGCGTCGGAGAGCTGCTGGGTCGAGTTGACGTTGAAGGGGTAGCCGACCATCTCCTGAATTTGGGTCTCGAGTTTGCCCAGTCGGGTGGTCAGCGTCTCGGACATGCGTTCCAACACTGCGACGTCGAGCTGTACTCCGGTCATCTCCATCGCCGCCAGAACCGGGATCAGCGGGACCTCCACCTCGGTAAAGACCGCCCAGAGATGCTTCTCCTCCAACTCGGCCCTCAACACGCCTGCCAATCGGTGGGTCATGTCCACGTCGGCGCAGGCGTAGGGGGCCGCTTGCGCGACCGCTACTTGGTCCATCGTCAGTTGAGCCCTCCCGCTTCCGATGAGGTCGGTGATGGGGGTCATTCGCTGTTCCAGGCGTGCCCAGGCCAGGTTCTTGAGTCCCAGGTTCTTGGAGGATGGGTTGGTCAGCCACTCGGCGATCATGGTGTCGAAGGCTACCCCCTGGACGTGGACGCCGGCCCGGTGGAGCACAGTCAGGTCGTACTTGATGTTGTGTCCGTATTTGGGGAGGTCAGGGTCTTGCAACAGGGGGGCCAGGATCGGGAGCGCGTTCTCTGCGTCCAGCCGGAGATCGCCGGGAGGGGCCATGAGCGGGATATAGTACCCCCGGTGAGAGCTGTCGGTCAGGGCGACACCGACCAGCTCGGCTCGCATCGGGTCGGTGGCGGTCGTTTCGGTGTCAATGGTCAGCGCGGAGGCGCTGTGCAGTTGGGCGACCAGCCGGTGGAGGGCCTCCAGGTCGGCGACGATCTGGTAGTCGGCGCCTGGCGGGGCTTGGGGCTGAGGAGTGGGCGTCTCGCCAAAGAGGCTGAGCTGGTGGGGCACGCCGGCGGGCTGGGGATGGCTGGAGACCTGTTCTGCTCCCGTCAGCTCCTCGATCCGATCCACCAGGGAGCGGAATTCCAGTTCGCGGAAGAGGGTCACCACTGCCTGGTGGTCAAAGGTGTGGACGCGGCAGGCCTCCATGTCGAGTTCTATCGGGGCGTCGCGCAGGATGGTCGCCAGACGGCGGCTGAGGAAGGCGGACTCGCGTCCCTCCTCCAGTTTGTTCCGAAAGCGACTTTGCACCTCGTCCAGGTTCTCGTAGAGGGATTCGAGGGTGCTGTACCGTTGCAGCAGTTGGGTGGCGGTTTTCTCGCCCACGCCGGGGACGCCGGGGATGTTGTCCGATTTGTCACCCATCAGGGCCTTGTAATCCACCAATTGGCCCGGCTTCAGCCCCTCGTACCGCTGCTTGACCCCCTCGACGTCGTAGATGACCGTGTCGGAGAAGCGCCAGCGGGAGGTGAGGACACGGGTCCGGTCGCTCACCAGTTGTAAGAGGTCCATGTCGCCGGTGACGATCAGGGTATCCACATCTTTTTCCTCCGCCTGGCGGGTCAGGGTTCCCAGCAGGTCGTCGGCCTCGTATCCCTCCTGCTCGTAGATGGGGATGCCCATCGTCTCTACAACCTGTCGAATCCGGTCCATCTGGACGCGCATCTCGTCCGGCATCTTGGCGCGATGGGCCTTGTAGTCGGCGTATAGTTCGTGGCGGAAGGTGAGGCCCTTGTCGAAGGTGACGGCGATGTGAGTGGGCTGTTCGTCGCGCAGAACGCTGAGCAGCATCGTGGTGAACCCGTAGACGGCGTTGGTCAGCTCGCCTTGGGCGGTCTTGAGGTCATCGGGCAGGGCGTGGAAAGCGCGGTACGCCAGAGCGTGACCGTCAATCAGGACCAGTTTCTTTTGCTGGGGCATAGCACTCCTTAGCCGTTGAGGCTGGGGCGGCCAACTCGAAACGGTGCGAGTTCATCCCATCTGCAGCACGCGGCGCAGTGCGTCGGCCGTGGACTTGGCGCTGTGGCGAATCATGCCCAACGGCACCGTGGTGCTCAGGGCAGCCGAGAGGATGATGTCCTCGGTCAGAGCCAGTGAGTAGAACATGTGCTCTCCGCCCTCTACGCTCTGTTCGAAACGCAATTGTTCCTGGCCCAGAATTTTCGCCACGCGGGCCGAGGTACGCCAGTTTTCACCCACGATTTGAGCCAGACTCTCCGCTTCTTCGACTGATAGTCGGCCGGCGTGGGAGATCAGCCCGCCGCTGCAGGTCAAGATCACGACGTCGGCGCCGACATCCTGAGTCAGCCGGCTCATAGCCTGAGTGATGTGCTGCATCTGGCGGCTCGAGATCATCGCACACACCTCAGACAGGCGTTGAGCGGAAGCGGCGTCCAGTGCAGCGCCCTCGACTGGGGTGAGGGATGGGATGGCAGGTGCGGGGGGAGGGGGGGACGGTGTCTCCTCAGATGTAGCCGGGACGGCGGCGGGCGGCTCGGTGGCTGGCGGAGGTTCAGTCGGTAGGGTCTGGCCCACATTTCTATTCAGCGCGCCGCTGATGATGCCGGGCAGTTCGGGGAAAAAGAAGGGTTTAGTCAGTACGCCCTGAACGTCCAAATCGGCTACTGAGGGGGACAAATCCTCGCCCATCAAGGGAATCAGCATCAGGCGCAAGTCGGGAGCCTGCTCCCGCAGCGTGCGGGCCAGGTCAGCGCCGTCGGGGTCGGTCAGCCCCATGTCCACGATGACCAGGTCGAACAGGGTGCTGCCCACCATCTGTAGGGCCTCGTTTCCATCGCTGATCACAGTGGCTTGGAACTCTTCGGCTTGTTCGATGCCTTCTTTTAGTATGGTGGCAAAGGCTTCGTTGCTGTCTACAATTAGGATCGAGCTGATGTGACTCATAACTTGCTCCGCCCGGAAGGATTTGGCTTGGAATCGTCGAACTGCCCCCATTCTACAAGGGAGACGGGGAAAAGTCAATTATAGCAGGCCTATCTGTTGATGAATGTCAGAGTTTGCCACCCTTTCACACCTGTACTATAATGGCATCCATTACGTTAATGAGGAGGAAAATCATTGGCGGATGTTCGAGTCGAAGAGGAACTAACTGAGCCTATCCCGGCACTAGATTCTGATCTGCGTCACCCACCGGCAGGCGAGCGGATCTCGATGTCACGGGCTTTTTGGGGTCGTTCGTCTCTGCGCGAGACCCTGGAAACCATTCTCTTGACTGTGCTCATATTCCTGGTACTTTATGTGACCACAGGCCGGTTTCAAGTGCGGGGTTCGAGCATGGAGCCCACGTTATTCAATGGCCAGTACCTCGTGGTCAGCAAGGCTGTCTACTGGATTCGTCCGGTGGAACGTGGGGACGTGATTGTCTTTCATCCCCCCAACAATCCTGACGATGATTACATCAAGCGGGTGGTGGGATTACCGGGAGAGAATTTGGAGATTCGAGACGGGGTGGTGTGGGTGGACGGCATGCGATTGGCAGAGCCTATGATCGAGAATCCAGGCTCTTATTCTGGCTTCTGGAAGTTGCAAGATGATGAATATTTTGTCCTGGGGGACAATCGGCGTAATTCCAGCGACTCGCACACTTGGGGTTTATTGCCTCGGGAGAATATTATCGGCAAGGCGTGGCTTTGTTACTGGCCCTTGGAAAGGTGGGGGCTGGTGACGCATTACATATTCCCGCCGTTGGCAGGGCCAGGCGAGTAACGGGTGAGATAAGGAGCTCTACGATGAAGGAACAGGTGTCCAGTTCCTGGTTGGTGGCGGACTTTTTTACGTATCGGCACCGCCTGTCGGGCCGCGTGAACGTGCGCCAGAAAAAGCTGGCCAGTCAGCTCAATAACACCTCGTCGTCCTTCCTCGAGTTGGAGGATGCCTATATCTCTAACGTTGACCATCCGGCGGATATTCTGGCCAGCTATGCGACGTCCATCCTGCGCAAGGACAGTATCACCGCCGTCGCTCTGGCGCGGCAGGAGGATGGACTGCTGCGAGAACAGACCTATGGCAGTTACTTTGGCACCTATCTCCGCCGGGTGTTTATTACCGTTCCATCTTTCGAGATCGAGGGATATCTCCGTCTCTCGGGCAAACTGGACCTGCGCACTGTGCTGACGACTGGCACGGATGCCTTTATCCCCATCCTCGATGGTCAGATGCGATCGTCCGTCCGTCCGGATTTTGTGTTCACCGGCGGTGTAATCCTGATCAACAAAGCGCACGTGGGGGTGCTCTGTATCGAAGAGGAGGAGTGACCCGAGATGGCGAGAATTCTAGTGATTGATGACGAGGCCGAGCTTCTCGACATGATGCAACTGGTCCTGGAGCGCCGGGGAGGACACGAGACCATCCTCAGTGCCGAAGGGCCGGATGGCCTGGCCAAGGCTATCGCGGACCCTCCCGATATGGCGATCATAGACGTGATGATGCCCGGCGTGACCGGCTATGAAATCTGCCGCCAACTGCGGGCCAATCCGGCTACAGCTCACATCCCGATCATTATTCTGACGGCCCGAGCACAGCCGATGGACCGGGATGCTGCCATGCAGGCCGGGGCGGATGTCTACCTGACCAAGCCGGTGACGATGACCGAGCTTTTGGATCTGGTCAATGGGATGTTGGCCGAGCGGCAGGGTCAGGGGGAGGGCGCATTTGCCGGCCTGGTGGTGATGATGAGCTTGCGGGGGGGGGTGGGCACGACGACACTGGCGGTCAACCTGGCGGCGCTGTTGGCGCAAGGAGGGGATAGGGCGGTCTGCCTGACCGATCTGAGCGTTTCATCCGGGCACGTGGCTCTGCAACTGGGCTTGCGACCCGATCCCAATTGGTCGAGTTTGATCGAACATTCCGAGGCTCAGGCCCTGGACGCGGAAAGTATCGCTGCCCTCCTGTTGCAGCACAGTTCTGGGCTAAAGGTGTTGGCATCCCCGTTCTTTCCCATCGTTGGGGCGGGAATGCCGGTGGGAGTGGTCCAGGTGGTGCTCCGTGGGCTGCGGCAGGAGTTCGACGTGGTGATCGTGGATGGGCTGTCGGTGCTGGACGACGTGGCGATGATGCTCCTGGAGGAAGCCTCGGCGGTGGGGCTGGTGTTCACGGCCGAACCACCCTCTATCCAGACGACAATCGGTACGCTGCGGGCTCTCAGCCAGTGGGGAGAAAAGCTCAACCTGGTGTTGAATCAGGTCGCGCCGGGGACCCTGCCGCCGAGGGAGGCGCTAGAGCGCACGTTGAAGCGCCCACTGACAGGCGTCGTTCCCTTTGACGCCGAACAGGCGCGAGTGCTGGGTCGTGGGACCCCGTTGGTGCTCAGCAACCCCGATTCTGTGTTGGCCCAGTCGGTGGGGCAACTGACCCAGGCAATTGGTCGAGATATACTGGCGGCCAGTGGATAACTGCTGGCTGGTGGTTGGGTGAAGGAGATGAGATGAGCAAGACACTCGCTGCATTGGTGGGCGTCGCTGTCCTTCTGGCGGCGGCGAGTTGCTGCTGCTGCTGTAGCGGCTTGAATTGGCCTGGTGGGGATTGGGATTGGGACTGGGAGGCGTTCCCTACGTTGGTTTTTGAGACGATGGTCCCTCCGGTCTATGATACACCTACCCCTGTGATCACACCGGCCATCACGCGGGAACCGGTGGGTGACGTGGGAACGGAGACGGAAGAGCTGTTGGAGCAGACCATCGTGCCGGTGCGTGACCTGCACGATCTGGCGATTCGGCTGCGCGGCTTGCCTGCTGACACGCCGCGTACCGTCAATCCGGATGGATCGCCGGATTACGAGGTCGGCACTCGTCGTCTCTTCCACGTCTCCAACGTGGACACGGACGAGCAGTTTGACGTGTATGCTGTGCTGGAATACAAGACCGCGCACGTATATATGTGGGTTGAGGAAGGGGCCCGCTTCGACCGCAGGGATTTGGAGGAGGCCGCGGACCTGTTCGAGCGGGAAACCTATCCCACCAACCGTGCCTTTTTCGGTTCCGAGTGGACCCCTGGCGTGGACAATGACCCTCACTTGAGCATCCTGCATGCGCGGGGATTGGGCAATTCCGTGGCGGGCTATTATTCCAGCGCCGACGAGTTTGTCTCTGCGGTGCGGGATGATTCGAACGAGATGGAGATGTTTTACATCAACATCGAAAACGTGAACATCAACGATTCTTTTTACAACGGCGTGCTGGCCCACGAGTTTCAGCACATGATCCACTGGTACAACGACCGGAACGAAGAGACCTGGCTGAACGAGGGCTTTTCCGAGTTGGCGATGTATCTCAATGGTTTCGATGTGGGGGGGAGCGACTGGGTGTTTGCGATGACGCCGGATACACAACTTAACTCCTGGCCCGAAGGTCCGGGGGCGGCCGGAGCCAACTATGGCGCAGGATACCTCTTTACCTTCTACTTCCTCGACCGGTTCGGCCCTGCAGCGACCCAGGCGTTGGTCGCTCATCCCGACAACTCGTTTGCCAGCGTCGAGGCGGTGCTGGAGGAATTGGGCACCGGTCTCGGCTATGAGGATCTGTTCGCCGACTGGATCGTTGCTAACCTGCTGGATGACCCATCTCTCGAGGATGGCCGGTACGGTTACAAAGAAATCACTCTCCCTTCCTTCAAAATCGAGGCCACGTACTCTGACTCTGATTATCCCGTCTCTGTCAGTAGCACGGTTCACCAGCACGGCACCGATTACCTCGAACTCTACGGTGATCGTCCGTTGACCCTCCGTTTCGTCGGCTCTACTCAGATTGGTTTGGTGAATACCACAGCTCACAGTGGACGATACGTGTGGTGGTCGAATCGCGGGGACGATTCCGACATGATGCTCACCCGGGCCTTTGACCTGTCGAACGTGAGCGCGGCCACCCTCCAGTTCTGGACCTGGTATGACCTTGAGGAAGACTGGGACTATGTTTACGTCGAGATCAGCGCCGACGGAGGGGAAACCTGGAAAATCCTCACTACCCCCTCTGGCACCTCGACCAATCCGAATGGAAACTCGTTTGGGTGGGCCTATACCGGTCGGAGCGGCGGCGGTGGAAGGGCAGAGTGGATCCAGGAGCGGATAGACCTCTCCCCCTACGCAGGCCAGGAGGTCCTGATTCGCTTCGAGTACATCACCGACGACGCGGTGAATCGGCCCGGCTTCGTGCTGGATGACATCTCGATCCCAGACATCGATTATTCGAGCGATTTTGAAACGGATGGGGGCGGTTGGGAGCCAGCCGGCTTTATTCGGCATGCCAATGTGCTGCCCCAGCGGTGGTTGGTGCAGGTCGTTCTGTTTGGCCCCGAGACCACGGTGGAACGCTTGGAAATGGGTGAGGATCAGACCGGTGAGTGGGATATTTCACTGGACAGCCACACCAATCGGGCCGTCATCACCGTCTCTGGCCTGGCGCCTGTCACAACAGAGGTGGGATCGTACAGTTACGAGATCGAGGAGCGTTAATCCCTCTTTTAGATGCTGAACGTTGTCGACTGAGAGAGGACGCCTCCGGGATTTGGCTCCCGGAGGCGTCCTCATTTCATCTGCGAGGGCTGTTATGTCCCGCGCATGATGAGGGGTAGATAGATGTCGCGGGTGAGAGCAAAGAGCAACCCCTTATTGGTCGTGGTTGTGACGTTGCCGGCGCCGTCCACGACCTGGATAAAGTAGACCAGGCATCCGGTTAACTCGGTCAAGTGCGCCTCCCAGTGCTCGCGGAAGGGGTTGTACGTCAGGTCGCGGCTCAGCCACGACTGACCATCCTGAGTGTAGACCATCAGCACGCGCTGGATGCCGGAGGTGTCCTGGGCTGTCACCTGGAAATCGGCCCCGCTGTCGGAGACCAGGGCTTGAACTTGCCAGATGATGGGCGGGGAAAAGTCTAGACTGGCTGTGGTGGTGTAATAGACCTCGAATTGCAGGGTGGTGAAGCGGCGTAGGATGCCGGTATCCTGGTTGCCCCGGAACTGGGCCGGTACGACGACCAGAGTCGGTTCGGGCCCCAGGCGGTTGATGGCCCAGAGGTTGGTGGGGGACCAGGAGAGCGAGGCAAAGGGCGGCTCGCTCAACGTCGTGTCGGTCACGGGCATAGAGATGAGGGGGTTGAACTCTTCACTTTCGGCCACGGCGCTGACGAGCACGACGCCGTGAGGCGTCAGATCGAGGGCGGATTTGTCCGGTACCGGCTGGCTGATGCGAGGTTGGACGGGACGACCAGGGTTGGCCTGCACCTGTCCTTCGATGGCATAATAGTCGCCGTAGACGGAGCCGGTCTCTAGTTGAAAGGCGTCGCTCAGGTCGAGGGTGATCGGCTCTACCAGTTCCTGGGTCGGGGCCTGGACGATGGGGGCGGCGGCGGTTCGGTAGGGGGTGGGAACGGACACGCGGTACATAGGGAGGCCGTAGAGGGCAGCTTCGATGAGGGATTTTTCGTCATAGGTGCCGAAACTGCCGCTGGGGACGCCGGATAGGTAGCGGCTCTTGGCCTGGCGCAGGGCGTAGCCCACCGACACGTCCGATGCGCCGGTCAGTTCCTGGGCCAGGAGGTGCATCAACCGCTCGGTGAGGGCGATCGAATCGTCCATGCCGTAGCCGTAGCCGGTGTTACCGATCCACCAGGCTCCGTTCTGGGCCAGGGCCTGGGCAAAGTCGAGTCAAGGCTGGTGACTAGCTCCTGCTCGGTCTGGCTCAAGTCACCCAGGGCCAAGTAAATCTGCCCCAATACGCGACGAGTGATGCCTTCCTCCAAGCGCATCTCGTGCTGTTGAGCCAGGGCC
>DSDT01000218.1 GCA_011048615.1 Chloroflexota bacterium
GGCCGCCTCTCGAACTCGATCAATTTCTTTGTCTCGCCCATCACCATCCTGGAACGGTTCGGACTGGGCAGCCTGATCGTCTCCTCCGTCGAGCGGATGATGGTGGGCATCACCGATCGACTGATGCGCCCGGTGTCCTACGCCGAACGCAGCGGCATCACCCGCGAGGAACACCATCGCCTGCAAGCCGACGTCCGCCGCCCAGGCCAGGGCAAAGTGCGCGCCGAATGCTTCTTTGCCATGCGTGAAAACGATCTACAGGGCCAGTTGGGCCAGGTCGAGGTGCCGGCCCTGGTGGTATGGGGTGCGGAGGATAACACCGTTCCCCTGCGCGATGCCGGCGTGGTAGCGGATGAATGGCCCACCGCCGAACTGCGCATCATCCCCAAGGCCGGTCACTGGCCGCACTTTGAAACCCCGGACACCGTCCGCCGCCAGGTCGCCTCCTTTCTCGGCCTGCCGCTGTTCAGCGGCGCCCTCCACACCCCCTTGGGCGACGACGAATTGGTACAGACCCGCGAGGTCGCCCAATTCCTGGCCCACTCGGACATGGGGAACGACCTGAACATGGCCCAGCGCATGCGCCTGGCCGCTCAATTCCGCCGCCGCTCCTACCCCTCGGGCCAAAACGTCGTCAGCGCCGACGAAGAGGGCAACGAACTGTACATCGTTCAGGCCGGCACCGTCGAGGTGTGGAGCGACCCCGAACAACCTGGTCAAGAAGGGGTCAGCACCCGGCGGATGGCCACGTACCGTCCCGGTCAAATGCTGGGCGAATTAGCCATGCTGGACCAGGGTAAGCGCAGCGCCGACCTGATCGCAGGCCCAGAAGGCGCCACCGTCCTGGCGTTATCACGAGAGCGACTGCTGGCCCTGTGCGAGGACGACGCTGTACTGTCCACGCGGCTGCTGTGGAACATTGCCGTCTCCATGGCTCAGCGCGTGCGCTTCATCCTCTGGCAGCTCCAGCGCGCGTCACAGCGCAACTACTAGCCTCCCCCCAATCCCCATACGCTTCCCCCCATATTCGGGATGAGTCACGGCGCCCCGGCGCCCCCCACCCGTTGACGACTCTGTCACGTTCGGTTATAATAGACTCGATATCAAACAGCCATCTCGCGAACAAAAAGATGACGACCCACAAGCAGATTCAGACCGCCCTCAAATGGCTCACCCCTGGCATAGGGATCAAACGTTGGCTGCTGCTCTTGGCCAGCGGTATCGCGCTGCTCAGCCTGGGATTCGGTTCCCTGCTCAGACAACTCTACCCTCTGCCGGACATCTTTTACTACCTCACGTTCCAATTCATCCCCCCGGCCTTGCGGATCGTGCTGGTGGGACTGGTCGGCATCGCTATGGTGATTCTCGGCCTGTTCCGCATCAACCAGACCCTGTTGGCCCCCTTCGTGCACACCGATTCCGAGACCGTCGCCAACGCGATCTACCAGTACCGGCAGCGAGAGCGCGGGCCCAAGATCGTCGCCATCGGTGGAGGACACGGCCTGGCTGTCCTGCTGCGCGGCTTGAAGAGGCACACCTCCAACATCACCGTCATCGTCACCGTCGCCGACGATGGGGGCAGTTCAGGCCGCCTGCGGAGGGATCTGGGCGTGCTCCCTCCCGGCGATTTTCGCAACTGCATCGCTGCATTGGCCAACGACGAGGCTCTGACGACCCAGTTGTTCCAATACCGGTTTGGCGATGGCAACAGCCTCAACAGTCACAGCCTGGGCAACCTCTTTATCACCGCCATGGCAGAGGTGACCGGCAGCTTTGAGCGGGCCATCCTGGAATCGGGCCGCGTGCTGGCGATCCAAGGGCGCGTCCTCCCCAGCACACTGCGCGACGTGACGTTGATGGCTGACCTGCGGGCTGAATCAGCGGGAGTCAACCGAGTCGCTGGCGAGTCGAGCATCACCCAGGCCGGCGGCATCATCGAACGGGTCTACCTGGAGCCAGACGATGTCCCGGCTTACCCGGAGGCGGTGCACGCCCTACTGGACGCGGACCTGATCGTGGCCGGTCCCGGCAGTCTCTACACCAGCGTCCTCCCCAACCTGCTCGTGCAAGACATAGCCCAGGCCGTCAGGGCCAGCCGCGCCCTCAAGGTCTATGTCTGCAACGTCGCCACCCAGCGCGGGGAGACGGATGGCTACGGCGTCAGCCATCACGTTGCGGCCCTGGAAGCCCACGTGGGGCAGAGCCTGTTCCCCATCGTGCTGGCCAACGACAACCTGGACGTGAACTTTGACGCTCCTCCCGGAGTCGCCCTGGTGGCGATGAACATCTCCGCCGACGCCACCCACCGCATCGTCTCCGCCGACCTGACCGATCCCGTCCATCCCTGGCGCCACGACAGCGACAAACTGGCCCAGGCCCTATTAAAATTGCTCTGACACGCTCTCTCAGCAAGTGATCAAGGTCCATCCTTGAATCGCTAAACATATACACACTATACGAAAGGAGTTTGAAACAATGACAGTCAAAATTGGTATCAATGGTTTTGGTCGCATCGGTCGTCAGGTGCTCAAGGCCCTGCGGGAAACGTACGCCGACCAGTTCGACGTCGTGGCCATCAACGATCTCTTTGACGCCCGGATCAACGCCCACCTGTTCAAGTACGATTCCAACTATGGCATCTACTCTGGCTCCGTGGAAGTCGTCGGCGGGGACATCGTGGTGGACGGCAACCCGATCAAGGTCTTTGCCGAACGGGACCCGGCCAAACTGCCCTGGGGCGACCTGGGAGCCGAGATCGTCGTCGAATCCACCGGCGTCTTTCGCGATGGCAAAAAAGCTGCCGCCCACATCCAGGCGGGCGCGAAAAAGGTCATCATCAGCGCCCCCGCCAAACCCGCCGACAGCGTGGACCTGACCATCGTCCTGGGCGTGAACGACGACCAGTACGACCCCGCCAACCACCACATCCTCTCCAACGCCTCCTGCACCACCAACTGCCTGGCCCCGCCCGCCAAAGTAGTGTTCGACAACTTTGGCATCGTCAAGGGGTTGATGACCACCATCCACTCCTACACCAACGACCAGCGCATCCTCGACCTGGCCCACAGTGACCTGCGGCGCGCTCGCGCTGCCGCCACGAATATCATCCCCACCACCACCGGCGCTGCCAAAGCGTTGGCCCTGATCATCCCAGAGCTAGAGGGCAAGTTCGACGGCTTTTCACTACGCGTCCCCACCCCAACCGTCTCTATCGTGGACTTTGTGGCCGAAGCAGAGAAATCCACATCGGTAGAGGAGGTCAACGCGGCCTTCAAGGCCGCCGCCGAGGGCCCGATGAAGGGCATCCTGGGCTACTCGGATGAACCGCTGGTCTCGATGGATTACAAGGCCGATCCACGCTCCAGCATCGTGGATGGGTTATCCACCATGGTGATAGGTAACCTGATCAAAGTAGTGGCCTGGTACGATAACGAATGGGCCTATTCCGTCCGCGTCTGCGATCTGGCCAAGCTGATGGCGGATAAAGGACTCTAGTTGAGAGACCAAAGATCAGAGATCAGGTCGAACTCCTGATCCCTGATTCCTACCCCGGACCACTGTCGAAAGAGGAGATACCTGATAGATGAACAAAAAAACCGTCCGTGACGTTGCCGTGCGGGATAAGCGGGTGCTGGTGCGCGTGGACTTTAACGTGCCGCTCAAAGAAGGTGCGGTCGCCGACGACACCCGCATCCGGGCCGCGCTGCCCACCCTCAACTACCTGTTGGAACACGGCGCCGCTCTGATTTTGTGCTCGCATTTGGGCCGCCCAAAGGGCAAGGCCGTGCCGGAACTGACCATGGACCCAGTCGCGGCCCGCCTTGCGGATCTGTTGAAGCGCCCGGTGATCAAGTTGGACGACTGCGTCGGCCCGGAGGTGGAGCAGGCGGCCCAGAAGATGCGCCCCGGCGACGTGATCCTGCTGGAGAATACCCGCTTTCATCCGGAGGAAAAGGCGAACGACCCGGACTTTGCCCGGCGCATGGCCAGCCTGGCCGAGCTATACGTCAACGACGCCTTTGGGGCCGCTCATCGCGCCCACGCTTCTACCGTCGGGGTAGCCCAATACCTGCCCACCGTGGGCGGCTTTTTGATGGAAAAAGAGCTGGAATTTCTCGGCAAAGCGGTCGAGGAGCCAGAGCATCCCTACATCGCCATCCTGGGAGGCGCCAAAATCTCGGACAAGATCGGCGTCATCGAGAGCCTACTGGGTCAGTGTGATCGGCTGCTCATCGGTGGGGGGATGGCCAACACTTTTTTCAAGGCTATGGGCTTTGACGTGGGAGACAGCCTGATCGAGGAAGACGCACTGCCCACCGCCCAATCCCTCCTGAAAAGCGCCGGCAGTCAGTTGGTGCTGCCCGTGGACGTCGTCATTGCCGACGCCTTCGACAACGAGGCCGACACCCGGGTCGTAGCTCCCAATGAAGTGATCGCCGGCTGGCGCATCCTCGACATCGGCCCCAAAACCATTCCCACCTTCAAATCGGCCTTGACCGGGGCCAGGACCATCGTCTGGAACGGCCCGCTGGGCGTGTTCGAGATGCCCAACTTTGCCCGGGGCACCTTCGCCTTGGCAGAGACCCTGGCCGACCTGAACGCGGTGACCATCATCGGCGGCGGAGACTCGGCCGCGGCTGTGCATCAGGCCGGGCTGGTGGACCGCATGTCCCACGTCTCCACCGGAGGCGGAGCCAGCCTCGAATTCCTGGAAGGCAAGACCCTGCCCGGCGTAGCGGTCCTGGAGGACAAATAAGGAGGCAAGCCAATGCGGACACCTTTTATCGCCGGAAACTGGAAGATGTACAAGTCCACCGAGCAGGCTATCGCTCTGGTACAAGAATTGTGCATCGCATTGACCGGCATCAGTGGGTGTGATGTGGCCGTCTGCCCCCCCTTTCCGGCCCTGAACAGCGTACGCGAGGCCCTGACCGGGTCGTTCATCGAGCTGGGAGCGCAGAATATGTACTGGGAAGAAGAGGGAGCTTTTACCGGAGAGGTCAGCCCCCTGATGCTCAGAGGTCTGTGCACCTATGTCATCATCGGCCACTCGGAGCGGCGCACCATCTTTGAAGAGACCGACGACATGGTCAACAAAAAGGTTCACGCTGCCCTAACCCACGGGTTGAAACCGATCCTCTGCGTGGGAGAGAACCTGGAACAAAACAGGGCTGGAGAGACAGAAGAGTTCGTGGGCCAACAGGTGCGGGCCGCCTTTGCCGGCGTCACACCCGAACAGGCCTCCATCATCACCGTGGCCTACGAACCGATTTGGGCCATCGGCACGGGGGTTCCGGCCCACGGGGAGGGCGCGAACGAAATCATCGGCGGGACAGTGCGCGGCACCCTGGCCAAGCTGTACGGTGACGACGTGGCCCAGGCCATCCGCATTCAGTATGGCGGTAGCGTCAAACCCGACAACATCGCCGAGTTTATGGCCCAGCCAGAAATTGACGGCGCGTTGGTGGGAGGCGCCAGCCTGAAAGCGGCCGACTTTGCCGCGATTGTACGCCAAGGCCTGGAAGCATCCTCTCCTGCCTGAAAAATGCCAAAACCCGGTTTCGGATTCATACCTCTAGCCGAGCCGGAACCAAAATCACATCCCAGCGGGACGACATGGACTGGACACCGCTCATTTGGCTGACGGTGACGCTGGTGGTTCTACTGTTCACCGAACGGTGGATTCATCGTCACCTGCAAGGGGTCATGCTGCTCTTCAGCGGTGACCCCGAAAGCGCAGCGGTGTTGTACGCTCTGCCCCTGCTGCCAGGCATCGCCCTGCACGAGATCAGCCACGCCCTGGCAGCGATCCTGCTGGGGGTGAAAGTGGGCCGGATATCCATCCGGCCCAAGCGCACGGGCCAGCGCATTCAACTGGGCTTTGTGCCGGTGGAGAAGACGGATGTCGTGCGGGCCAGCCTGATCGGCCTGGCCCCCCTGGTAGTGGGAAGCAGCGTCATCCTGTTGATCGGCTACTGGGCGTTTGACATCGCTCAGGTAGGAGCCACCCTCGTCTCAGCCCAATGGGAGCGCCTGCTCGCCGAGCTCGTGCGCGCCTTGAAAACGTCTGACGCCTGGATCTGGGCGTATGTGATCTTTGCCGTGAGCAACACGATGCTGCCCAGCCGGTCTGACCGCCAGGCATGGACACCCGTCATCACGTTTCTGCTCCTCGTCGGCCTGCTCCTCTGGCTGGTTGGGTGGGGACCTGCCATCGTCGAAAGCCTGGCCCACCCGCTCGGCGTGGCGCTGCGCTGGCTGGCGACGATCTGCGCCATCACCGTCGCCGTAGACCTGCCTTTCGTGCTGCTCATCGCCCTGGCGGAGAGAGGACTGGAGCGGATCAAGGGATTAAAAGTAGAGTATTGAGAGGGGGATCGGCATCCGCCCTACCTCTCCTCGCGCCGTCCCGATAACCAGGCCAGCGCCGCCAGCACTCCCACCCCGACCCCTACCAGGGCCAGCAGTTTGTAGATGCGAGAAGAGACCATCAGCGCCAGTAAGCCGAACAGGGCGCAAAAGCTCCAATACAGCAGCACAATCGTCCGCTCTGAGAGGCCCAGATCGAGCAAGCGAAAGTGAAGGTGTCCCCGGTCAGCCTGGCCGGGCGAGCGATGATGGCGCACCCGATCAAAGATCTGCCAGGCCACGTCCACGATGGGCAGCCCCATCACCAACAATGCGGTGGCCACCCGGCCACCGGCGATCAGCCCCAGTCCTCCCAGCCCATAGCCCAGGAAAAAAGCGCCCGCGCTGCCCAAAAAAATGCGCGCCGGCGCGAAATTGTAGGGCAAGAACCCCAATAACGCGCCCAAGAGAGCTATCGGCAGCAGCGCCACGCTCGGTTGAGACACGCGGTGCATGTGGATCGCCAGCACCAGGCAGAGAATCGTTCCCACGCCGGCCGCCAGCCCATCGAGACCATCCAGCCAGTTGACGGTATTCATCATCCCCATCATCCACAGCACTGTCAACGGTACGTACGCCCACGCCCCCCACGGGTAATCGCTCAGCGCCACCAAACCGAGCACGGGCAGGGTGAATCGTTCCAACCACAACAGTGTGCCGACCGCAATGAACGCCAGGAGAAACTGACAGATGAGCTGCACCCTCGGCGATAACTCGAACCGATCGTCGGCCAATCCAAAGAGGAACGCGCCCACCCCTCCCACCAGCAAGCCGACCAGGCGCGTAAAGTCGTCGGCGCTGTAGCCCACCGTGAGCATACCCCACCAGGCCGCGACCCCTACCGCTGCGCCAAAGGCCGCGAAAATCGCCACCCCTCCGAGACGCGGGACCTCGCCCCAGTGGGCCCGCCGACCGCCCGGCCGATCCACGAGGCCCAATCGGTGACCCAGGCGAGCGACGAGGGGACTCGCGATCAACGCCACACCAAAGGCGACCCCAAAGACCAGAACGTACTGGAGCAACTGTTCCACAGGCATAAAGTAACGGCGCCGACGATCACATTCGCCGACTAGCCGGTCCCAAACATGCGGTCTCCCGCGTCTCCCAGGCCAGGCACGATGTATCCCACTTCATTCAATCCCTCGTCCACAGCGGCCAGGTACAACGGCACGTCGGGGTGAGCAGTGGTCATACGGCGCACCCCCTCGGAGGCGGCGATCACTCCCACGAATTTGATGCGCTTGGCCCCCCAGCGCTTCAGAATATCCACCGCGGCCGCGGCCGACCCACCGGTAGCCAGCATCGGGTCGAGCACCAAACAGACGTCCACCGTGGGACTGATGGGCAAGCGGTTATAGTACTCGATCGGCTCCAACGTCTGTTCGTCGCGCACGAGACCGATGTGCCACACCTCGGCATTGGGCATTAGATTCCAGATCCCCTCCACCATCCCCAGACCGGCGCGCAAGACGGGCACCAATCCAACGCGCTCGCGCAGCCGCTGACCAGCGGCCTGACCCAGCGGCGTCACGACCGCCACGTCCTCCACAGCCAAATCCGCTGTGGCGTCGTAGACGATCAATACCGCCACCTCGCGCAGCAACTCGCGGAACTTTTTGGGATCGGTGCGCTGATCGCGCAACAGGGTCATCTTGTGTTGAACCAATGGATGGGTTGAAATGTGCACTTGCACTGTCACGGCTTACCTCCTGGGCACTAGAGATCTGGTATCAGGGATTTGAATTGTACCCTCAAGCGCAGCGCTTGTCAAAGCAGCATTTCCCAGTATAATCCCTGTGATATGCCAGATCGCATCATCTCGCCCCAACCCCAAGAAGAAGAGAGTCGCCTGGATCGGGCCCTGCGTCCGCAGCGGTTGGCCGATTTGATCGGCCAGGACCGGGTCAGAGAGAATCTCGCCATCCTGATCGAGGCGGCCCAACAGCGGACCGAAGCGCTGGACCACGTCCTGCTGTACGGCCCCCCCGGCCTGGGCAAGACCACCCTGGCCCACATCATCGCCAACGAGATGGAGACCCCCATCCGCGTCACCTCCGGGCCGGCCATCGAGCGGGCCGGCGACCTAGCCGCCATTCTGAGCAACCTGCGCGAAAAAGAGGTACTGTTCATAGACGAGGTGCATCGCCTGGGACGGGCCATCGAGGAGATTCTCTACCCCGCGATGGAGGATTTCGCCCTCGACTTTATCATCGGCAAGGGACCCAGCGCCCGCTCCATCCGCCTCAAGCTGCCCCACTTTACCGTCGTAGCAGCCACCACCCGCCTGGCGCTGTTGACGGCGCCGCTGCGCGCGCGCTTTGGGGCCGTCTTCCGGGTGGACTTTTACGATCAAGAGGCCCTGGAAGCCATCGTGCGGCGCGCAGCGTGGGTGCTCCAGGTGGAGATAGACGACGCCGGAGCCGCCGAGATCGCCCGCCGCGGGCGCGGAACGCCCCGGGTCGCGCTCCGACTGCTGAGGCGGGTGCGGGATTTCGCCCAGGTGCGGGCCGACGGTCACATCACCGCCCCGGTAGCCTGTGATGCGCTCCAGATGCTCGAAGTGGACGAATGTGGGCTGGATGATCTGGACCGCCGCGTGCTGCACACCATCATCGAAAAATTCGCCGGCGGACCGGTCGGGTTGGACACTATCGCCGCCGCCATCAGCGAGGAACCAGACACGATTATGGACGTGGTCGAGCCTTATCTGCTACAACTGGGGTTCCTGGACCGAACACCGCGGGGCCGCACGGCGACAGCCCGGGCCTACGAGCATCTGCAGATCCCGTACCAGCGTCCAGAACAACCGGCGCTGTTATAATAGCGAGTCCAACGATGAATGTCGAAAGCATGGGTAAACTGCTGATGGCGATCGGCGCCGCCACGCTCCTGCTGGGCGGATTGGTGTGGCTGCTCTCGAAACTGCCCTTCCTCGGTCAACTGGGGCATCTGCCCGGAGACGTCCGCATCGAACGACCGGGCTTTAGCTGCCTCGTTCCACTGACCAGTTCCATCCTCATCAGCATCCTGCTGACCATCTTGCTGAACCTGGTCGTTCGGCTGGTACAATTTCTGAGCCAGCGCGGCCCCCGATGACCCGCCGTCCCCGCCTGTAGCGTCGGAAACGCCGCACCGCAGGGGAAGCATCAATCGTGCTGACTGCGACCAACCGGATTCCCTGTCATTGCACTTTCCCGAGCGCTATTCCTTTCACTACCCGACATCTGAACGCAGATGACGCAGATTCACCACAGATTAACGCTGATCCATCCAGATTCGCGTTGTTCGCGTCGAAAGCGCAAGAAAATCTGCGTTCCAGAAAGGACGTGTCGGGTAACGAGTTCCTCACCTTCCCACAGGTTCAATTGGTATACTCCTCTCTTGATTTTGCGGCTCTCTGTTAGTTCGCGTGCTCGGCTTAGCAAGCGGTCAATTTTTCGCCACGAATTACACGAATTTTCACTAATCTTTCTCGTGTCCATTCGTGCAATTCGTGGCCAATCTCTCACCGCGACCAAGCAAACTCGCAAGAACCGATTTTGCGCAACTTTTCTACGCCATCTGTACCCTTGACACGGGTACAAACTGTAGTATAATTCCATCTATCATGAACATCTATCTGGGACACATGAGCAATTCCATACGCCCCCGGGGGGCCTCGACCAAGATACGCTCTATCCTAGACCAGGCCTACAAAACCGGTCAACCGGCCCCCGACCGTGTGCCTGATCGGACGTTGGCCGTGCGCGTGCCGTCCGACATTGTGGAATGGCTCCGCTGTCAGGCCAACACAAAAGATTGTGCGATGGCCGAGATCGTCAGGGCATACATTGCCAGCCAAATCGTCTCAGATTTAACCGCTCTGTACCAAAAAAATACCCACAGCGCCGCCGAGTTTTCGGCCGCCGTGTGGTCGGCTCTGGGGTACGAGCCTGATTCCTTGCCAGGGGAGGAAACGTGTAACGAAACCTGATTCCTCCATTGATTTCCTCAGTTGGCAAGGAGCGCGGGGTCTATCCCAGGACCCCGCGCTTTTGCGTCACGTGCCGTTCTTGCACGTGGACAACAGGGAGAAACGGGCCGATGCCCGCCCAGGTGCAACCGGGAACGGCGGTTGCTCTCGCCGCCGTTCCCGGTCACAAGCGGATATTCGCAACCTGTCCTTGACACTACCTTAACTTTTAACAGATCTGTGGGATAATACAGGCCAAAGGGCTTGTCTGGCCCACCATGCCGGGCTCCCTCGATGGGTAGGGACGCCGCACCGAATCTCTGGGCGGAGAGAACGCCGGTTCGATTCCGGCTCCTGGCATTTCCAAAAGCACAAGGAAGAACAGAATGAATACAGCGGCAAGAGTACTACTGCTCAACGCATCTTACGAGCCTCTACGGGTCATTCCCGTCCAAAAGGCCGTCGGGCTGATGATGCGTGGCGTGGTCGAAAGCGTCGAAGGGGTAGCCGCCCGACTGCACACCCCCAGCACCGTGTTCGAGATCCCCTCTGTGCTACGGCTGCGCTACTATGTCAACGTCCCACACCGGAAGGCCGCCTGGAGCCGGCGTGCCGTCCTGACCCGCGATGGCTACACCTGCATCTACTGCGGCCTCCACGTCGGTGAGAGATATCGCGGCCGCCACCTCACCCGCTCCGACTTTACCGTAGAGCACCTGATCCCTCGCAGCCGGGGTGGAGCCAGTACGTGGACCAACACCGCTTGCGCCTGTCGGTGGTGCAACCACCGCAAGGCCGACCGCACCCCTCACGAGGCCGGTATGCGGCTGCGCTGGGAACCCAAGATCCCGCGCGTCAACTATGTGGTCGCCAGCGGAGAGGTGCCCTCCGAGTGGAAGGTCTACTTGCGGGTATAAGAACACCTCTCGATCTCTGACAGCACCTCCTCGGTGGTCCAGCACCGCTGGCCATCGAGGAGGGCAACGGCCGGCCCATCCGCGGTGGGGTCGAGCAGCCATTCGTCGTGCAGGTGCTCCAACTGGTGCAAATAGTCGAGCGTAATCCCACCCTCCTCGGCCCGCCCGCGATCCCGGATGCGCTGCAGACAGACCTCGGCCGGCGTCCGCAGGTAGACGATCAAATCCGGCTGGTCCGGGGCGTTCGAGGTCCACAGCTCCCATAACCCCCGGTAGAGTTGGTACTCGGTCAACGTCATCACCCCGGTGCGGTAAAAGTTTTCCACGAACACGAACCGATCGCAGTAGATGGAACGCTCCAGGACGACCCGCCGGTGCTCGACTCTGGTCCACACTTCGGGCCAGGTCTTGACCCGGGTGATAAAGGTACAGATCTGAAAGGTAAACGCCCATCGGGCAGGGTCCTGATACAAATGCCCCAACATATTGGTCGCAAACCCCTCCTGCCAGGCGCGCGTCGGCTCTTCGATAAAGCCGTACGCTCCCGAAGCGGCCATGATCTGGCCGACCGTCGTCTTGCCAGCCCCAATGTTGCCCTCGAGCAGGATCATCAGTCTATTCTCTGCCATGTCTCGATTCGTCACGTCGTCCTCCCCATAGATTGTGCGGATTCTCAGGCGGTATTATAGCCAGACGTTCCCTCTTGCACAACCCGGCGCTTGCCAGCTTGATTCCGTTGGAGTACAATACCCCCCCGATTTACAACATCAGTCTTCAAGGAGGGAGTGATGGGTCACACGTTTGCCGAGAAAATTCTGGCCCAAAAGGCCGGCCTGCACGAGGTCGTGCCAGGCCAGATCGTCGAGGTCACGCCGGACGCCGCTCTGAGCCACGACAACACCGCCCCTATCGCGGGCATCTTTGCCAAGATCGGGGTCAAACGCGTGGCGCGGCCCGACATCCACGTGGTGGTGCTCGACCACGCCTGCCCAGCCCCGACGACCAAGCACGCTCAGAACCACAAAGAGATCCGCCAGTTCGTCGCGGAGCAAGACATCGAGCACTTTTACGACGTGGGGAGGGGCGTCTGCCACCAGGTGTTGGCCGAGGAGGGATTCGCACTGCCCGGCGCCCTGATCCTCGGCTCCGACTCCCACACCCCCACCGCCGGGGCCTTTGCGGCCTTTGCCGCCGGCATCGGGCGGAGCGAGATGGCGGCCATCATGGCCACGGCCCGCATCTGGCTGCGCGTGCCGGAAAGCCTCAAGATCGTCGTCCACGGCCGGTTGCGCGACGGGGTCACGTCCAAGGATTTAGCCCTGCACGTCATCGGCGACCTGGGCGCCGATGGAGGTCTCTACCAATCGGTCGAGTGGCACGGCGAGGGCGTGACCGCTCTCGATATGGAGGCCCGTATCGTGATCCCCAACCTGATGGCCGAGATGGGCGCCAAGAACAGCTACATCCCGCCCGACGAGGTGACCTTTGCCTGGCTGGAGGATCGCGCCCGCCGGCCCTACGAGGCCATCTACCCCGATCCCGACGCCAAGTACGAGCGCGTGATCGAATACGACGCCGCCACCATCGAGCCGGTGGTAGCCTGCCCCCACACGGTGGATAACGTCGTGCCGCTGCGCCAGGTGGCAAGCACCCCCATCCACCAGGCCTTTTTGGGGACCTGTACCAACGGGCGGCTGAGCGATCTGGCTATGGCAGCCCAGGTATTGGCGGGTCGCCGCGTCGCGCCGAACGTACGGCTGATCGTCATCCCCGCCTCGTCCGAGGTCTACCTGGCGGCGCTGGAGGCGGGATACCTGCGCACGTTTGTCGAAGCCGGCGCCGTCGTCGAAAGCCCGGGCTGCGGCCCCTGCATGGGCAACCATATGGGCGTCCCGGCCGAGGGCGAGGTCACCATCAGCACCGCCAATCGGAACTTTCGGGGGCGCATGGGCACCGCCGAGAGCGAGGTCTACCTGGCCAGCCCACTGGTCGTGGCGGCCAGTGCAGTGACAGGCAAGATAGCACATCCCCAGGATCTGTAAGAGGAACTAGCGATGACAATCAAAGGCAAAGTCTGGAAATACGGCGACGACGTAAACACCGACGTGATCTTTCCCGGCAAGTACACCTACACTGTGACCGACGTGGCAGAGATGGGCGAGCACGCCATGGAGGATTTGGACCCCGCGTTCCGCGACCAGGTCGCGCCGGGGGACGTCATCGTCGCCGGTAAAAACTTTGGCTGCGGAAGCTCCCGCGAGCAGGCAGTCAAGTGCCTGGTGGCTAAAGAGGTGGGCGGTATCATCGCCCGCTCTTTCGCCCGTATCTATTACCGCAACTGTATCAACAGCGCTCTCCCGGCCCTCACCTGTCCGGAGGCGGTGGATGCGCTGGAAGCGGGCGACGAGATCGAGCTAGATTTGCAAGCCGGCGAGATCCGCACCTCCAAGGGGACATTCACCTTCCCGCCCCTGCCAGAAGCGGTGATGGGCATTTTCGAGGCCGGCGGCCTGATCCCCTACACCCGCCAGCGGTTGGGCATTGACGAGAAGTAAGACGCTGGATTTTCAGGGATGGAGGTGTCGGTGCAAGAAAGCGTGGGGACCTGGCTGCTGCGGGGGGGGGCGGCCCTCGGCCTGATTATCGTCGTGGGTCTGGTGATTACGGCGCGCCCGCTGCCGGAAACCCCGCCCCCCACCCTCACCCCCACAC
>DSDT01000041.1 GCA_011048615.1 Chloroflexota bacterium
GCCATTATGGTTTTGACACAGAGAGCCGCTGAGAAGGCACAGAGATTCACAGAGAATGCAACAAAAACATCTTTTTCTCCGTGTTTCTCTGTGAAATGCTCTGTGAAACTCTGTGTCACAACCCCAAGCTGGGTAGTTACAAAGAGGACAGAATTCGCTAGTCACAATTTGCTATACATAATGAGGAGGAAACCATGTTGAGAAAAACTATTGCTCTGTTGATCGTTTCGTTTGTGCTAATCAGTGGGTTGACGGGGTGCGGCGGTGCGCCCGCTACAATCCCACCCGAGCCGACGGAAGCGCCAGAACCAACCGCCGAGCCGGTCGCGTCCGCAAACCTGATCCTGGCCACGACCACCAGTACCCAGGATTCGGGCCTGTTGGACTTTATCCTGCCCGATTTCCAGGCCGAGTACAACATCACGGTGGACGTGATCGCCGTCGGCACCGGACAGGCCATCCAACTGGGCAAGGACGGCAACGCCGACGTGCTGCTGGTCCACGCCCGGTCGCAAGAGAATGCCTTTATGGACGAGGGGCACGGCGTGCGCCGTGAGGACGTGATGTACAACGACTTTATCATCGTCGGGCCGGCGGACGACCCGGCCGGCGTTCAGGGCATGCGTGATGCAGCCGCGGCGCTGAGGATGGTCGCCGACGCAGAGGCGACTTTCATCTCCCGAGGCGACGATTCGGGCACTCACACCAAAGAAAAGGCGATCTGGACAGCAGCCGAGATCGAACCGGCCGGCGATTGGTACGTCTCGGCCGGGCAGGGGATGGGGGCCGTGCTGACCATGGCTGACGAGCAGCAAGCCTACACCCTCAGCGACCGCGCGACGTACCTGGCCCGCACGTTGGAGGGGATCGAGTTGGAGATCCTGGTCGAAGGTGATCCGATCCTGTTCAACCCGTACGGCGTCATCGCCGTCAATCCTGACAAAAGCCCGGACATCCAGGTTGATCTGGCGAATACCTTCATTGACTGGCTCGTCTCGCTGCCGACCCAGGAAAAGATCGCCCAGTGCGGCGTGGTCGAGTTCGGCGCGCCGCTCTTTACGCCCGACTCGGCGTTGTGGCGAGCGGAGCATCCGGCCGGGGAGTAGAGAGGTGGTTCTGGCTGACGGGCAGGCCTGCGCCGACTATCTTTTTTCGCAATCGGGGCAGCCTGACCCGCACGCTGGCGGGAGAGAATCCAGGAACGCGGGTGTACCGGGCGTGAAACGTATTACATCTCACGTTTTGCGTCTCGGCCCACGCGGGCTTGGATCAATCTCGAACGTGCCACCCTCGAAACTATTCTACAGATTTTGAAAGGTTTGTCAACGACATGTGGTTTGTTGGACTGGATGATACCGACACGTTGGAATCGAGAGGCACGGGACACCTGGCGCGGCTAGTTGCTGAGGCGCTTTCACCCGACTATCCGGTACTGGGTGTGACCCGCCACCAATTGCTGATAGACCCGCGCGTGCCGTACACGGCCAAGAACTCGAGCGCGGTCATCGTGCTGGAAGCGAACGGCCGCTTGAACGTTGACAGGTTATTGGAGCGAGTACAGGCGGTGATGCGCCAGCATTACAACCCCGGCAGCGATCCCGGCCTGTGCGTGGCCCGTGTTGTGCCCAAGACCATTGTCGAGTTTGGCCACCGGACGCAGCGGGATGTGGTGACCCAGGACGAGGCGCGAGCGCTGGCGGCGGAACACGGTATTCCCCTGCTGGGCTTGGGCGGCACTGAGGATGGCGTCATCGGTGCACTGGCGGCGGTGGGGCTGGCGGCCGCCGGCGACGACGGGCGATACGTGCTGGTGGGCCGGGCGCGGGAATTGAGCGGTTTGCAGCCGGTCCCGACGGTGCTGGCGGCGGGCATCGCAGCGGTGCGCACCATCGACGGTCGGCCGGTGACCGATGGCCTGGTGCTGGCCGATAAACTACGTCCGGCCCGGCGTGATGGGCAGCCGGTGCTCTTTGTCGAGTCTGTTGGCGATCGCTGGCGGCCTCTCAAGCTCGATTGATGGTTGCGACTCGGGCCAATCACTTCTCGACCACAAAGGTTAGAGGCGATGGAGAGGGGCAGGGTATTCCAGATCGAGAACGTGTAACCGAATGCACATCAAAAGTCTCGCAATGTCCGTGACCGTGGCATTCCTCCGTGGTAAGCGTTCAGAGGTGGTACTCTGTTGAGGGTTTGTAGCCCCGACCATTGCGACTGGATTCCCACGTGCGCGGGAATGACGGTTGCGGAGTGTGTTCTGTCGGGGTTGCAAACCCCCTCTGAGCGGGGTAGGTGAACAGCTACCCCGCGTGTACTTTTCTTTCGTGGTGAAAATGAAGCGTCGAACTGACGGGTGACAACAGGACAGACCCTCGTCTCTGTACGGTGCCTCGAACGCATCTTGACAGTTGTCTCTTTCGATAGTATACTCACATCATAAGTATTCATCTTATGAGTAAAGTTCGTGAATGCATCACACCGTACATCCCTGAGCATCGAATGGAGCTTGCTCGGCTTTCTGGCCGAGCAGCCGATGCATGGCTACGAGATTCACCAGCGCCTTTCGCAAGCGGCCGAGCTGGGATTGGTCTGGCGACTCAAGCAGAGCCGGCTCTATGCCCTGCTGACCCGCCTGGAGGAACGAGGATACATTGATCACACCCTGGAGCCTCAGGACTCGCGCCCCCCGCGTAAAGTGTATACCCTCACCCCAGCCGGCCGGGCGGCGCTGGATGCGTGGCTGCACGAGCCGGTGGCGCACGGGCGGGATTTCCGCCTCGAGTTCCTGGCCAAACTGTATTTCGCGCAGCGGAAGGGCGAAGCCACGCTGCGCTCTCTCTTTGCAGCGCAGCGCAGCCTGTGCCAGCGCTGGCTGGAGCGGCAGCAGGCGGCCCTGGATGCATTGGATCCAGGCGCGTTCGAGTGGCTGGTCTACCGTTTTCGCCTGGGGCAGGTGCAGGCTATCGTCCAGTGGCTCGATGTGAGCGAGGCCACGCTCCTCGAGTCAACTACGCTGGACCCTTAAATTTTCACACCAGGAGGATCACTTCGATGAAGCAAAGGATGTTGTTATGGGGATTGGCTGTTGTGCTTTTGTCGGGGTTGGTGGGATGCCGCCCGGGCGCGACTGCGACATCTCCCGTTGAAACTGGCAAGATCACAGTGATGGACGCGCTGGGGCGGGAGGTCGAACTGCCGGGACCGGCGCAGCGGATCGTGATCGCCGGCAAGGCCAACTTTATGCTCAACGACGCTGTCTACGCATTCCCGGACGCCGCACAGCGGGTCGTGGCCCTCACCGAAGCCGCGCAGAGAGCGCAGGCTTTCGTCGGCTTGCTGGATCCCGACGCGGCGACCAAGACGCGCTTCATAGCCGACGCCGCAGCCGAGGAAATCGCTGCCGCGCAGCCCGACCTGGTGCTCCTCAAAAGCTACATGCGGGAATCGCTAGGCGTTCCCCTGGAACAGTTGGATATCCCGGTCATCTATTTGGACTTTGAAACACCCGATCAATACCAGCGAGATTTGGGGATCCTGGGCCAGGCCTTGGGGGATCCAGAGCGGGCCGAGGGCCTGTGGGCCTACTACAGCGAGATCCTGGCGCGGGTGGCCCATGGCGCTGAAGGTCTGACCACAGTGCAAAAACCCCGCGTCCTGGTGCTTCAGTACAGTGACAGGGGCGGCGAGGTGGCGTTCAAGGTCCCTCCGGTCAGTTGGATCCAGACCCAGATGGTCGAGCTGTCCGGCGGCGCGCCGGTGTGGATCGATGCTGCGCAGGGAGGGGGCTGGGCCGTGGTCAACCTGGAACAAATCGCGGCCTGGAATCCCGACCAGATTTACATCATCAACTACTTTGGCAGTCCGGTCGACGTGGCGACCCGTCTTCAAGCCGATCCGCAGTGGGCCGAGATGGCGGCGGTGCGCGCCGGTCAGCTCTATCCCTTCGCAGGCGATTACCATAGCTGGGACCAGCCGGACACCCGCTGGGGATTGGGCCTGCTCTGGCTGGCGCAGCACATCCATCCAGCCCGTTTTGCCGACGTGGACATACAGGCCGAGGTCTTTCGTTTCTTCGAGCTGTTCTACGGCCTCGACCGCTCCACCATCGAGGTCGAGATCCTGGGGCGAATGGAAACGTGACTGTGATGCATTGGAACACAGAGACCCACAGAGAAGGCAGAGTACACAGAGGATAGAGCAACGAGGCTTTTTCTCCGTGTTTCTCTGTGCCATGCTCTGCAAAGCTCTGTGTAATGGCTAGATAGGAAGTGGCGCGTTGACGATCCGGTATTACCGCCGCGTGTTGTGGGGCCTGCTCATCCTGCTGTTGGGGCTGATGGGCCTGGCGATCTTTGTGGGGCGGTATCCCGCGCCGATCTGGATGCCGCTCCAGACCCTGCTCCGCGATCCCCTGGCGCAGCGCCTGGTGCTCAACCTGCGCCTGCCGCGCATCCTGGCGGCGGTGCTGCTCGGCATGTCGCTGGCGGCGGCCGGCACGGCGCTACAGATGATCTTTCGCAATCCCCTGGTGGAGCCGGGCTTTCTGGGCGTCTCGCAAGGTGCGGCTTTCGGCGCGGCCCTGAGCATTGTGGGACTCGGCGCTTCGGGCCTGGTCACACAGGCGGCGGCGGCCCTGTGCGGCTGCCTGGGGCTGGGCCTTTCGTATGCCCTGGCCCGCCGCATTCGCTACGGCGGCTGGACCCTGCGGCTGATATTGGCCGGGATCGCCGTTTCGGCGCTGTTTTCGGCCGGCGTCGGCATCCTCAAGTACGTCGCCGACCCGCTGACCCAACTGCCGGAACTGGTCTTTTGGATGCTGGGCGCCCTGTGGGGCGTCACGTGGCAAGAGACGCTGTCCATCCTGCCGGTGACGCTGGCGGCGCTGGCGGTGCTGCTCTTGATGCGCTGGCGGCTCAACCTGCTGGCCCTGGACGACGCCACGGCCTTTTCGTTGGGCACGGCCCCGGCCCGCGAACGGACCGTGCTGCTGGTGGCCGCGGTCGCAGCCACGGCGGCGATTGTCTCCGTGTCCGGCGTGGTCGGCTGGGTGGGACTGATCGTGCCGCAGATCGCCCGCTCTCTCCTGGGAGCGGACGGGCAGCGCGCGCTGCCGGGAGCGGTGCTCATGGGCGGCGCTTTCACCCTGGTCTGCGACACGGCGGCGCGCACGGCGCTCTCCAGCGAGATCCCTCTGGGCATCCTGACGTCGTTGATCGGCGCGCTGGCGTTCAGCATCCTGATGGTCACGCCCCGACAGCTTGCACCCTGGGTCTCGAAACGCTGAGGAGAGCCTATGCCGCCGATGATCGCGCTTTCCGAGATCCGCTTCACCTACAACGGGCAGAAACACGCCGTGTTCGAGAACCTGTCCCTGGACATCCCCGCCGGCTCCGTCACAGCCATATTGGGGCCCAACGGCGCGGGAAAATCAACCCTGCTGCATCTGATCCTGGGCATCCTCAGCCCGGCCTCGGGACGGATTCTATTGAGGCAGCGCTCCCGCCAGCAGTACACGCGCCGCGAGCTGGGCCGGTTGATCGGGCTGGTCGCTCAGGACGAGGCCATGCCCTTCAATTTCACCGTGCTGGAGTACGTCCTGTTGGGACGGGCGCCGTACCTCCCCATCCTGCAGACGCCCGGCCCTGAAGATGGTCAGGTAGCTCAGCGAGCGCTGACGACGGTGGGCATGGAGGCGATGGCCGAGCGCTCCGTCCAGACCCTGAGCGGCGGGGAGCGGCAACTGGTGACCATCGCCCGGGCGCTGGCCCAGCAGCCGCGCATCCTGCTGCTCGACGAGCCGACCTCACACCTCGACCTGAGCAACAAGGGGCGAGTGCTGCAACTGATGTGCCAGTCGGCCGACGATGGCGTGACGGTGGTCTTTACCACACACGAGCCTGACCTGTCCGCCGTGGCCGACTACTTGATTCTCATGCGCCAGGGGCAGACGCTGGCTGCCGGCCCTGCGGACGCGGTGTTCACCTCCGATAACCTCTCCCAGACCTATGGCGTGCCGGTGGCGGTGGCCCAGGTGGATGGTCAGCGGGTTGTCCTCACTCCTACCGGCCCGGCCTGAAATGGGAATCTGATGATCAAGACCAACGCCTGTGTCCAATTTGACACATCTCCGTTTCTTTGGTAAAGTCCCCCCCATCTGAACAATCGAGGTTGATTTGTCATGGCCCATTTAGACGCTTATAATCGTCCCATCAGCTATCTGCGCATCTCTGTCACCGACCGCTGCAATCTGCGCTGTGTCTACTGCATGCCGCCGGAGGGCGTCCCATGGCGACCGCACGAGGACATCCTGCGATACGAGGAAATCGAGACCGTCGTGCGGGCCGCCGCCGAGTTGGGCATCAGCAAGGTGCGGCTGACCGGCGGTGAGCCGCTGGTACGGTTGGGGCTGGCCGACCTGGTGCGGGCGCTGGCCCGCATCCCCGGCATTGACGATCTGGCGATAACCACCAATGGCATCCTGCTGGCCCGCTACGCCGAGGAGTTGGCCCAGGCCGGCCTGCACCGGGTCAACGTCAGCCTGGATACGCTGCGCCCGGAGCGCTTCCGCCGCATCACGCGGCTGGGGCGGCTGGAGGACGTGTTGGCCGGGATGGAAGCGGCCCGGCAGGCCGACCTGGACCCGATCAAGATCAACACCGTCGTCATCCGGGGCATGAATGACGACGAGGTGGTGGATTTCGCGCGCCAGACCCGGGAGGCTGCGTGGAATGTGCGTTTCATCGAGCTGATGCCGGTGGGAAACGGCGGCCTGCTGGATGGGCAGTGGGAGGAGCGAGCCGTCACAGCCCGAGAGATTCGGGAGCGGATCGAAGCCGCCCTGGGGGGCCTGGAAGCGGCCAAGATGCGCGCCGGCAGCGGGCCGGCCCGCTACTACCGGCTGCCGGGCGCACGGGGCACCCTCGGTTTCATCACCCCCATCAGCGAGCACTTTTGCTACCAGTGCAACCGGCTGCGCCTGACCGCCGACGGGCAGCTCCGGCCCTGCCTACTCTCGGACGCCGAGCTGGACCTGCGCACGCCGCTGCGGCAGGGCGCGACCGTCGCCGAGATCAAAGGGCTGCTCCTGGAGGGAATTGCTCACAAACCGATGCAGCATCACATCGGCATTGGTGATTGCGAGCGGCCGGAAAACCGGGTCATGTCAGAGATTGGGGGGTAGAACGGTGGGGATATTCCAAGAACTGGGGTTTGGCGGCAGATAGAAACGGGAGGTCCTGTGGAGTTAACTCATCTGGATGACCAAGGCCGTGTCCACATGGTGGACGTGGGCGCGAAGCCGCACACCGAGCGGGTCGCCGTCGCCAAGGGCGAGATCGTGATGCAGCCGGAGACGCTGCGGCTGATCGCGGAGGGGGGTGCGCCCAAGGGGGACGTGCTGACCACGGCGCAGGTGGCGGGCATCATGGCGGCCAAGCGCACGCCGGAGCTGATCCCCCTCTGCCACCCGCTGCTGTTGACCCAGGTGGACGTCGCGTTGGAGGTGGACGAGGGGGCGTCCCGCATCGAGATCACCGCCACGGTGCGCACCCGAGGCCAGACCGGCGCCGAGATGGAGGCCCTCACCGCCGTCAGCGCTGCCGCCCTGACGATCTATGACATGGCGAAGGCGGTAGAGAAGACGATGCGCATCACCAATGTTCGGCTGGTGCACAAGCGGGGGGGCAAGAGCGGGGAGGTGACGCTGGAATGACGGGAAACGCAGAGATCAGCGTGCGGGTCAAATTTTTTGCTGCGCCCCGGGAGGCCGTCGGGGCCGGGCAGCTCGAGCGGACGGTGCCGGCCGGGACGACGGTGGAGGAATTGATCCGCTGCCTGACGGAGGAGTACCCCATCCTGCGGGCCTACACCCGCTTCCTCAGCGTGGCCGTGAACCGGGCCTACGTTGGCATGCAGACCGAGTTGCACGACGGAGACGAGGTGGCCTGCCTGCCGCCGGTGGGAGGAGGATAAATGACGCTCTTCGAGATCACTCCCGAGCCGCTGTCTGCCGACGCGGTCATCGCCCGGCTGGCGGACCCCGCCAACGGGGCGGTCGTCACCTTCGTCGGGGTGGTGCGCGGCGAGACGGACGGGCGCGCGGTCCGCTATCTGGAGTACGAGGCTTACCCAGAGATGGCCGAGGAGACACTGCGCCAGGTGGGGCGCGAGGTCCAGGAACGCTGGCCCACCATCCGGGAGGTCGCCATCCACCACCGGGTCGGACGGCTGGAGGTCGGGGAGACGGCGGTGGTCATCGCCCTTAGCGCCGCCCACCGGCCCGAGATGTTCGATGCCCTCCACTATGCCATTGACCGGCTGAAAGAGATCGTCCTGATCTGGAAAAAGGAAGTGTGGGCCGATGGCATCGAGTGGCGGAGCGAGAGCGGCAGCCCAATGCCGGGCAGTTTTCCATATTTGGACACAGAGAGCCACTGAGAAGACACCGAAATTCACGGAGAATATGGCACAGAATCCTTTTCTCCGTATGCCTCTGTGAAATGCTCTGTGAGACTCTGTGTCACAGTGCCGTGAGTTACATGGGGGGACGACATGCCGCGCCATGCCACCTTTGTCCCGTACAACCCAAGACTATCCTGAACAAGCACAAACGCCCGGACCATTGGTTCTGGACCCGGTACACCGCCTACCCGTACCTGGGCTGCCAGCACGGGTGCGAGTTCTGCTACTGCCGTGAGGAAAAGTACTATCCCTACGAGGACGTGAATGACTTTGCTCACGTCATCAAGGTCAAGGAGAACGGACCCCTGCTGCTGCGCCGGGCGTTGAGCCGCGCGCCGGTGGACCTGATCGGCGTTGGGGATTACCAACCGGCCGAGCGCAAGTTCGAGCTGTCGCGGCGGATGCTGGAAATATGTCACGAGCTGGGCTTTCCGGTCTTTGTGTTGGAGCGCTCGCCGCTGGTGCTGCGCGACCTGGACCTGCTGTGGGCGATTGGGGAGCGGGCCACGGCGTTGGTCGCCTTCAGCATCATCTCGACACCCGATTCCCCCCACCATGCGCGGGTCCGCCAGATGGAGCGGCTGGCTCCGCCGGTCGAAAAGCGGTTTGAGGCGATGGAACAGATCGCGGAGGCCGGCATTCCCGTCGGCACCTGTATGATGCCCACCCTTCCCATCCTGTGCGACGACGACACCAATCTGGAAAACGTGGTGCGCTGGACCGCCGATCACGGCGGGCGGTTCGTGCTGGTCGGTGGCCTGACCCTGGCCGACCAGCAGCGCGCGTACTTTTTCACCGTTCTGCGGGAGCGCTTTCCGGATCTGTTGAGCGCCTATCAAGCGCGGTATCCCGAGGGCAGCTACGGGCCCTCCCGGGGTCGGTGGCGGAACGTCGCTCTGCGCATCAGGGAGCTGTGCGAGAGGTACGGCATCTCTGACCGCATCCCCCGTCCCATCATCCCTGGCGACAAGCGCGTCCTCAACAAGCGCATTGCCGAGAGGTTGGCTAACCAGGTCTATGATATGGAGCTGAACGACGAGCCAGGCTATCGTGTGTGGGCCTACCGCAAGGCGGCCTGGGCTATCGAGGAATTGGAGCAGGACGTGGGGTTGATCTACCGAACCATGGGCTTGAAAGGATTGGAGAGCATTCGGGACGTCGGCCCCAAACTGGGACGGGAGATCAAAGAGTTTATGACCATCGAGGCATAACTGCATATCATCCTCGTGCCCTCATCGTTTGCCGATGTGCGCCGGTTCCGCCCCGTGATAGGCCAGGGGCGAACGATCACTTGTGCATATCGCTTACCTGAGTAAAATATAGGATCAGGGCCGCATCATCTGTCTCCGCGCTGAGGCTCGATCAGATCCAACCCATATGTCAATTCCTACCAGGCAGGCCAGCCTCGTGGCCCGTCAGAGAGGCCAGGTGTTGTCCTGATCTACAGGGAGGAGGTGATGGGAGAAAATACCTCACCGAGCAACAGTTTGGCAATCCATCAAATGCGCAACTTGCAAGAATAAAAGGAGGATGAGATGAAACGCTCTGTGCTCTCTGTTCTGCTGCTTGGGCTCTTGTTGGTCACGGCCCAGTGCGGCCCTTCCAGCGGCGGGGGAGAGGCTCCCCAGGCCTCTGCCACCAAGACCGTCGTGATTGGATTTACTGTCTCTCAGACCGGCAGTTTGAACGTCTCCTCGATACGCCAGGATAACGGTCTCAAGCTGTGGATGGATCAGGTCAACGCCGCCGGCGGGATTACCCTCAGCGACGGCACCGTCGTCAAGTTCAAGACCGTCTCCTACGACGACGAGAGCAACAAGGATCGGGTCCAGGAGCTTTACACCCGTCTGGCGACCGAGGATAACGCCGACTTTTTGATCAGCCCCTATTCCAGCGGCCTGACGGCAGCCTCAGCGGTGATTGCCGAGCAGTATGGCAAGGTGATGATCACCACGGGGGCCGCCTCCGATGCCACCTACCAGGAGGGGTACACGCTGGTCTTTCAGGCCTATACCCCCGCCAGCCGCTATTTGACCGGCGCGTTGGACCTGTTGGGCCACCTCGATCCCAGCGTCAAAAAGATAGCCTTTGTCAACGAGAACGACAAGTTCTCTACCGACGTCGTGGCGGCGGCCCAGGTATACGCCGAATCGCTGGGCTATGATATCGTCCTGGCCGAGAGTTACGATTCTGGAACCCCCGATTTCGGTCCGTTCATCAACAAGATCCAGGCCGCCGCGCCAGAGGCCCTTATGGGCGGTGGTCACTTTCAGGACGGCAGCACCTTTGCCCGCCAACTCCACGAAAAGGGCATTCCCCTCAAGTTCGTGGCCTTGCTGGTCGCTCCACCAGAGCCGGATTTTTCCGAGATTGGCGACGGGGCCCTGGGCATCGTCGGCCCCAGTCAGTGGGAGCCTCAGGCTGAATATACCCCAGAGTCGGCGGAGGCAGCCGGCGTCGAGTGGTTCGGCCCGCTAAACGATGATTTCGTCAGGGATTACGAGGCTGCTTACAACGAGGAGCCCTCCTACCACTCGGCCGGTGGGTACGCCGCCGGCTTGATCTTGCACAAGGCGATCGTAGACGCCGACTCGGTGGACACGGCGGCCGTCAAGGCGGCGCTGGACAGGATGAACATCCTCACCTTTTACGGGGGGATCAAGTTCGACGCCAGCGCCGAGTCTCACGGCTTGCAGATCGGCCACGAGATGGTCTACATCCAGTGGCAGCATGACGACGCCGGCAACTTGATGAAGCAAGTGATCTGGCCCCTCGAAGGCGCCACGGCTGAATCGCTCTATCCGAAACCCTAGGCGTGACGATCAACTCCACATCAGGTGGGACGCACTTTTATGCTCAAAACGGTCGCCATAACTGGCTTTAAAGTGCGTCCCACCTTGGTTACGCGGATTCTACATCTTTTAGGAGGCGTGTTATGGTTCTCATCGCTTCTCTCATTGACGGCCTGCTGATCGGCTTTATCTATGGCATCGCTGCGATGGGGCTTTCTCTCATCTGGGGTGTGATGCGGGTCATCAACCTGGCTCACGGCGCCATCATCGCGTTGGGAATGTTTGGAGTTTACCTGGCCTTTACTGGGCTGGGGTTGAACCCCTACCTGGCGCTGCTGCTGGTCGCCTTGACCGGCCTGTTGTCGGGCGTGCTGGTCTATGGGATCGCCGTCCATCGAGTCATCAACGCTCCTTACCTCTCCACTCTGCTGGCTACTTTTGCCGTCAACATGATCGTCATCGGCGTGGGGACGGCGGCCTTTTCCACCTCACCGCGCAATGTGGCCTTTGCGCTGGGCAGCCTGTCACTCGGTGTCATCACCCTGACCTGGACCCGGGTGGCCGCCGCCCTGGTCGCCGTGCTGGTGACCGCGCTGCTCTACCTGTTCCTCTACCGCACCCGTCCCGGCAAAGCCATCCGGGCGGTCGCCAATAACCGGGCCGCGGCCGAACTGATGGGCATTCCTTCCTCCTGGGTGTTGGCGCTCAGTTTCGGACTGGGCACTATGCTGGCCGCCATCTCTGGGGGCCTGATCGCCACCTTTCTGCCCTTTACCATCCTGGCCGGCGCCGGGTACCAGGTCAAGGGGTTCGTGATCTGTGTGCTGGGTGGCCTGGGCAACCCGCTGGGCGCGTTGATTGGCGGCCTGCTGTTGGGCGCTATGGAGGGTATCATCCCAGCCTTCCTGGAGACGAGCTGGGTGCCCGTCCTGGAATTCGTCCTCTTTGTCCTCATCCTGCTGGTAAAACCGACCGGCCTACTGGGGAGCCGAAAATGAAACCACTCGACAAATCTCACGACACGCCCTGGCGCAATCCCGGGCTCTGGCTGGCGCTGGCGACGACGGCCGTGATTGGCCTCTCGCCGGCCCTGTCCGGCAACAAGGCCTACGCACGCGAGGTCATGTTCACCGTCTTGATGTCGGTGGGGTTGGCCTCCAGCCTGAACGTGATGCTGGGCTATACCGGTTACGTCAACTTTGGGCACATTGTCTTTTTCGGCCTGGGCGGTTACGTCAGTTTCTACCTGTTGAGCGTTCACCGCCTGCCGTTCTACATTGCGGTGCTGGCGGGCGGATTGAGCGCAGCGCTGCTCGCCTTTCTGCTGGGCAAAGCCATCCTGCGGCTGCGCGGCGCTTACTTTGCCCTGGCGACCATCGGCGTCAACGAGGCGGCCCGCTCCTTTGTCAAAAACTTTGGCCCCTTTGGCGGCCCGACCGGTATGACCCTCAAATTTCAGGTCTACCAGGCCTACGGCGGGGCCGACCGGGCGCTGTGGATCGCGTACATCGTGCTGGTCGTGTTGGCCGTCGCCGTCATCCTGGTCAGCTTTCTGGTCAAGACCTCCCGGTTCGGGTTGGGACTGATGGCGATCCGGGAGAATGAAGATACAGCCGAAGTGATGGGCGTGGTCGCGCCCAACGCCAAAACCTGGGCCTATGTTCTCTCGGCCATCTTTCCCGGCATGATCGGGGCGCTCTTCTTTTTCAAGAACGGCAACATCGAGCCGGACGATGCCTTTCGCCTGCAGCAGTCCATCGAGATCATTGTGATGGTGATGCTGGGCGGCCAGGGACTGGTGCTCGGTCCGCTGGTCGGCTCGGCGGTTTACCAGCGGCTGCGCGGCTATCTGTTGGTCAGCCCGTTGTTCAAAAACATCCAATTGGCGGTGGCAGGGGTTCTGCTGCTGATTATCATCCTATTCGTGCCGGCGGGATTGGTCGGCTGGCTGCGCCGCCGCTCTTCCCGCCTGCGGAGGGTGCTGGAATGATCACTCAATCTGGCAACGGAAAACCTATTCTGCAAGTGAAGAATGTGTCCAAACGATTTGGCGGTCTGCAAGCCCTGAGCAAAGTCACCTTCGACCTGCCCCAGGGTCAGATTTTGGGATTGATCGGGCCCAACGGCGCCGGCAAGACCACCCTCTTTAACGCCATCAACGGCATCTACCCACCAGAGGCAGGGCAGGTGATCTTGCGCGAGCAGGACATCACCGGCTGGAAGCCCTATGACGTGGCTCGCCTGGGCCTGGCCCGCACCCACCAGATCGTCCAACCGCTGAACGAGCTGACGGTGCTGCAGAACGTGATGGCCGGAGCCTGTTTCGGCCACGAGCGCCGCTCCTTGGGTCAGGCGCACGAGATCGCCGACCAGGTGCTGGACTTTGTCGGCCTGGCCGGGCGGCAGGACGAGCTGGCCGTCAGCTTGAACGTCGCCCAGAAGAAGCGGCTGGAGCTGGCCCGCGCCCTGGCCGCCCGCCCTTATCTGCTCCTGCTGGACGAGGTGCTGGCCGGCCTGAACCCGGCCGAGATCGCCGATATGATACAGGTTGTGCGCCAAATCCGCGACCAGAGCGTGACGATCCTGATCATTGAGCACGTGATGCACGCCCTGATGAACGTCTCGGACCGGGTGATCGTGCTGGATTACGGCCAGCAGATCGCTGAGGGGAC
>DSDT01000393.1 GCA_011048615.1 Chloroflexota bacterium
GCATCCCGGACCAGTTTGGCGCTGTGGGGATCCATAGCCGAGGTAGGCTCGTCGAGCAGCAGCACGGCCGGGTCGTGCAGCATGGCCCGCACCAGCGCCATTTTCTGCCGCATGCCCTTGGAATAGGTTCCCATGCGCCGCTCCCAGGCCTCGGGCATCCCAAAGCCCTCCAGCAATTCTCTGGCCCGACGTTCACTCTGGCGCGGATTCAAGCCCATCAAGTTGCCGAAAAACGCCAGGTATTCTCGGCCCCGCATGCGCAGGTAGAGACCCGGCTGTTCGGTCAGCAGCCCGATCTGGCCCCGCACCTCGCGGGGATTCTCGACCACATCGTATCCCACTATCACGGCCCGGCCCGCTGTCGGGCGCAGGATGCCCCCCAGCATGCGCACCGTCGTCGTCTTGCCGGCCCCATTGGGTCCCAGCAGCGCCAGAATCTCGCCTGGCGCTACCGAAAGCGTCACCCGGTCCACGGCGGTAAACTCGTCAAACCGCTTGGTCAAGTCCATCAATTCGATCATCTTTCACGCCTTTCCGACTGCTCGCTATCTCTCCCATTATACCAAGTTCAGAACGGTCTGGCAATGGGCATTCGGTACCATCAGCGATTCCACAGAAAAAACCAGGTTTTCGGAAAAACCTGGTTTCTGGCAGCTTTTTCAACCGCAGCAAGGCGAGATGTCAGCGGGGCGCTTCAGTTTCGGCGCTCCCTTCCTCACCGTGTTCCTCCCGCTCCTCTCGCCGAGAGATGGCGTAGACGTACAGGATGCGTTGGAGCATCGTGATCAGGGATAGGACGGCCAACGCCCATACCATCACCAACGGCAGTCCGACAGCCAGCAGTACCCCGATCAAAACGATGCGTTCCATGCGCGTCAGCAGGCCCACCTTGCACGGGAATCCCAATGCCTCGGCCCGGGCACGCGTGTAACTGACCATCACGACACTCACCAGGGCAGTGAGCAGCAGCGCGACCGGGAGGTGATCGCCCTGACCTATGTGGTGAGCCGCAAGTCCCAGGATGAGCACGGCATCGGCGATACGATCCAGCGTTGAATCGAGAAAAGCGCCAAAGCGACTCTGTTTTCCCAGGGTGCGGGCTACGGCCCCGTCCAGCGCGTCCACCGGCGCGACGATCAGCAGCAGACAGCCGCCCAACCTGAGATGTCCCAATCCAAACACCACCGCCACGCCAACCTGCAGCGCCAGTCCCACAATGGTGAGGGTGTTGGGATGCACCCCCAGCCGGCCGACCAGGCGAGCGATGGGCACCGTCAAGAACGCCGCTCGATCACGGGCCCAATCGGTAAGGCTATCCCACCGCTCGCGCTTCCGCTCCCGCTCCTGCCGGGCGCGTCTCTTGGCCTCCACCCGCTGCGTGCTACTCATCGGTCGTTTCCGTGTCGGGCTCTTGTTCCCCAACAATGAACTGCTCGAGTCTCCTCCGGGCCTCGTCGTCGGTGAATTGGACAGGCGGCGACTTCATAAAGTAGGCCGACGGCTCGATCATCGCGCCGCTCAATCCCCGGTCGAGGGCCAGCTTGCAGCACCGCGCGGCGTCTATCACCACGCCGGCCGAGTTGGGGCTGTCCCATACCTCCAGCTTTAACTCCAGGTTCAACGGTATCTCGCCAAAGGTCGTGCCCTCCATGCGGATGTGACACCACTTCCGGTCCGTGAGCCAGGGCACGTAATCGGACGGCCCCACATGGATGTCCTCCTCCGGCAGCTCGTACTCCAACTGGCTGGTCACCGCCCGGGTTTTGGACACCTTTTTGGATTCGAGCCGCTCCCGCTCTAACATGTTGTAGAAATCCATGTTGCCGCCAAAGTTGAGCTGATAGGTACGGTCCAACCGTACACCCCGCTCCCGAAACAGGCGGGTCAGCACCCGGTGGACGATGGTGGCCCCGACCTGACTCTTGATGTCGTCGCCGATGACCGGAAGCCTTCGCTCTGCGAACCGCTTCTGCCAGTAAGCCTCCCGGGCGATAAAAACGGGCACACAGTTGACGAATCCACAGCCAGCGTCGAGCACTTGCTCCACGTACCACTTGGTGGCCATCTCGCTGCCCACCGGCAAAAAGCTGATCACGACGTCGGTTTGGGTCTCTTTGAGGAGCCGCACAATGTCGGCCGTGGGTCCGGGCGCTTTGGTAATCACCTGGGAGAGATATTTACCCAGCCCGTCGTGAGTCATCCCCCGGCTGACCGGCACGTTCAGCCGGGGCACGTCGGCGAACTTGATGGTGTTATTGGGAGGCTGCCAGATCGCCTCCGCCAGATCCAGGCCGACCTTGTTCTTGTCAATGTCAAAGGCCGCCGTGAACTGGATGTCCCTCACGTGATAGCCCCCCAGGTTGACGTGCATCAAGCCCGGAACGAAGGCATCCTGCGGCGCATCCCGGTAGAAATAGACGCCCTGAACCAATGACGCGGCACAATTGCCCACGCCGATGATCGCAACTCGCACTTTTTGCCGCTTTGCCATAAAAGACCTACCCCCTTTTGATTTGTCGTCAAATCGTCGCTTCGGCCAGCAGCTCTACAAACTCGTGCTGGCGGCGTTCTATCTCGATCAGGTTGACCGAGCAATATACCTCCCGCCCAACTCGCCGCACTTGAACCAGGCTCAGGGTTCGGAGTGGGCGCAGATGGAAAGAGATCAAGGGCTGACTGACGTGCAGAGTACGGGCCAACTCGGTCACCGTCATCTCTCCGCTGGTCGCCAGCACGATCAGGATGCGCAAACGCATAATATCTTTGAGGGCGTGAAAATAGCGGGTCATCTCCCGCAGATCCTCATCGAGCACCTGACGCCGCGCTGCCGCCATCACCCTCCCCCGATGCTAGTCCATAATACATAAAGGATAGTTGTATAAAAAACCGCTTATATATTACAGCAAAACCTCAAGATGTCAAGCGTCGCTAGCGTGCTTCAGTGGATGTGGTATAATCATTACAGCCAAGGATAAAGAGAAATGATCACCATCAAGAGACGAGTCCTTTCCCAGTTATGCCATCGGAGTCAGCACATGAATAGGATTTTTGTGGGTTTCGTTGTGATAACAGCACTGATGGTTATGACAGCCTGCGGCGGTGAGGTAGTCACGCCCCAGCCGACGATGGACATGTCACCCACCCACACCCCCAGCTCTATTACCACTGCCACTCCCCGAGTGACCGCTACGGCCCCACTCCTGCCCCCGGCGCCCACTGCCACGCCAACGGTCACCCCGACCCCCATTTTTCACATTGTTCAGGAGGGGGATACGCTGGGGGCGATTGCCTTTCAGTATGGTGTGAGTGTCCAGGCACTTCAGGCCGCCAACGGGATCGAAAATCCCCAATTTCTGCAGATCAACCAGAGGCTAATTATACCTACGGGCGAGGCCGAAGGAGAGGTACTGCCCGGCCTGTTGTTACCCACGCCTACGCCGCTGCCCGTTACCATCCAGGGGGTCGTGCTGTACGAGACCCCTGTGGGCAGTCTGTGGTGTCTGGGTGAAATTCTCAATACCTCCGAGGTGATGCTGACGAGTGCTCAAGTGCGCGTCGTGCTGCTGGATGCCAGCAGCGAGCGATTGATCGAGGCGACGGCCTTTGCGGCCACCGACTTTATCCCACCGGGAGAACGCTCCCCCTTTGGCGTTCTATTCACAACTCCACCGTCAGGGTGGGCCAACCCCTATGTGACGATTGTGCGCAGTGATGCCATCGCTGCAGTGGCCGATACCTATGTGCCGATGACCGTGACCGACGTGGTCGGGCGTCCGGTCGAGACGCAATTCCAAGTGGAGGGTATGGTGCAGAACGCCGATCCGGGACGGGCGGCCGGTGACGTGAGCGTCCTGGTGACGACCTACGACACCGAGGGCCGGGTCACGGGATTTCGACGGGGCAGCGTAAAAGTCGAGGGGGCGTTGGAGGCTGGAGCTACAGCTCCCTTCACTGTGCTGCTCAACTTTCACGGGGAGGTGCCGGCCGATTTCAACGTCATCTCCGTGGGACGCATTCCCAACGAATAGAGCCTATCTACAAGCTGGGGGAGTGCAGATAGCCCTGTGCTTTTTTGCCACGAATTGCACGAATGTTACTAATTTAATCTTCTTTTCTTCGTGTTCATTCGTGAAATTCGTGGATGATTTGTGATGCTCCCCCAAGTTTTGTATGCGCCCCAACGAATAGAGCCTTCAAAAGCGAAAGGAAGACGACATTGTTCATCCGCATCATGCGCATCATAGCCGATTTTCTGCTTGGCTTGTTCACTCGCCGGGAATACGTGGGCCTGGAAAACATCCCCGAGGAACCTCCGTATATTCTGGTGACGAATCACCTTTCAGTCTTTGACTCCCCGCTGATCCTGACGGTATGCCCGCACACCCCTCGAGCCTTTGCCGCCTCCAAGCATAAACGGAATCCATTCTATGCCCTGTTGTTGACGCTGATGGGGTCCATCTGGGTGCAGCGCGGGGAGGTGGACCGGGAGGCCTTACGGGGGGCACTGGACGTGCTGCGCCGGGGCGAGGTACTGGGCATTGCGCCGGAAGGCACCCGCGCGCGGGGACCCTATGCCCTCCAGCCGGGCAAAGTCGGCACTGCCTGGCTCGCCACCCGCGCCGACGTTCCCATCGTCCCGGTGGGAATTACCGGCACCGAAAATATCAAACACAACCTGCCCCAGTTGCGCCGCACCGATGTGCACGTCGTCGTCGGCCAACCCTTTCGTCTGCCCGAGACAGGCCCGGTGCGTACTCAAAAGCTGCGCGAATATACAGATCTCGTCATGCGCCGGATTGCCGAACTGCTGCCGGAGGAGTATCGGGGCGTGTATGCCGGAGGCCCTCGCGATCAGTCATTCTTGCCAACCAAAAGATAGGTCATCATCTCACCCTTGCTTTTGACCTGAATCGGACCCCGTTCTTCAAACACGTATTTCTCTCGCAGGCGTTGGTACGTCTCGACTGTGACCTGTGTGTGATCGGTCAGGCCATGCGACGCCATCCGACTGGCGGTGTTGACCGTGTCTCCCCACAGGTCGTAGCTGAATTTTCTCTGGCCAATCACACCGGCGACGACCGGCCCCGTGTGAATCCCAATGCGGATGCGGATCGGCTTGGCATTGCCCACTGTAAACTGGTCTATGGCTTGCTGCATATCGAGGGCCATGTCGGCTACAGCCTCGACGTGATTTGTCTTGGGAGTGGGCAGTCCTCCTACTGCCATGTACTCGTCGCCGATGGTCTTGATCTTTTCAATCTCGTGCTTTTCGGCCAATTGGTCAAATGTCGAAAAGATACCATTGAGCAGAACGACCAGAGCCGTCGGCGACATGTGGGCCGAGAGCCGGGTGAAATCAACAATGTCGGCAAAGAGCACGGTGACTTCGGTAAAGCTGTCGGCAATGATACCTTCTCCATGCTTCAAGCGGTCGGCGATGGGTTCAGGCAGAATGTTGAGCAGCAGGCGATCCGATTTTTCCCGTTCAATCTGTAGCTCCCGCATGTAGGCCTGTTCTTGGTCCCGCAACCACTTTTTCTGTAGTCCGGCCCCAATCCGGGCCCTCAGCAGCACCGGATCAAACGGTTTGGGCAAATAGTCCTCTGCCCCCATCTTGATGCATTTGACGATGCTCTCCATCTCGTCAATGGCCGAAATGACGATGACGGGAATATCGCGCAGAGTGGGATCCTCCTTCATACACCCCAACACCTGATACCCATCCATCTCTGGCATCAGAATGTCGAGCAGCACCAGATCGAACGGCTGTCCTTGGATCATGTCCAGTGCCTGTTGACCGTTTTCCGCCAACGCGACGGTGTGTCCCTGCTGTTCCAGGCCATGGGACAGCTTGAGACGATTCAACCGATTGTCATCCACCACAAGAATGTGACCGTGCTCTTTGGTTGCCACTGTCATAGTATGTCTCCTACCAGGTCCCGTCCAGTTGTCAATCCCCTGTTCCTTCCTCACTCAGGGAAGAGGAGAGACGCTGCGCAAAGACTCGATCAACTCTTCCACCCGGATAGGCTTGCTGATGTAATCGTCCATGCCAGCAGCCAGACATTCCTCGATGGTGTTATCCAGCAGCCGCGACGATCATGTCACCTGGTTGCAATTCCTCCCCGCCCCCCACGAGCGCCGGTGTCCGCTGGCCCGTCAGATCCTCGCGGACCATGCACCCCGGAGCAGGTTTGTGTACTATGCGGCAGCGACAGCCATCGGCCAGGAGATTCAGTTGCAGAGTCGTCCACCCAACGGCGACGGCGATGCATACCAGAGCCACGCCCAAGCTCCAGAATCGGATCGAGGGTGTGGGGTGTGCTCTTGCTGGAGTGTTGGTTTCTTTTCGCTGCATAGATCTGCTCCTGGATGTCCAGACCTAATCCACATCGGGAATAGGGCATCGGCTCAGGGCTTCCACCAGGTCCTCCACCCGGACCGGCTTGCTGATGTAATCGTCCATTCCAGTGGCCAGACATTCGTCCCGGTCCTCTTTCATCGCATTGGCCGTCATGGCGATGATACGAGGTCGTCGAGTCTCCTCCGATTCCGCTGCTCTCCGGATGAGACGGGTGGCCTCCAAGCCGTCCATCTCTGGCATTTGGACGTCCATCAACACCACATCGTACTGTTGGCGGCGCAGCGCTTCCAGCACTTCCAGGCCGTTGCCCGCCACGTCGGCCCGATAGCCTAGGCGTTCCAAAAGACGGAGGGCCAATTTCTGGTTGACGGCATTGTCCTCTGCCAGCAGGATATGCAGGGGATGGCGCTGTCCCATCTCCGGGTCGAAGGGTGACCTATCTCCTTCCCATCTTGGCCGGGCCGACTCATCGGCCGATTCTTCCAGGGCCAGGATCCCCACCAGCACGTCGTACAACTGGGAGGCCTTGATCGGCTTGGTGAGATATGGGAAGAACTGGTCCTCCGTTACACCAGCCTCCTGCTTGCCCACGGAACTGAGAAGCACCAGGGGCAGGGCCCGGGCGTCCCGTACTTGTCGAATTCGCCCGGCCAGGGTCAGCCCATCCATCTCTGGCATTTGAACATCGAGGAGTGCCACGTCGAAATCGTCACCGCGTTGGATCCAGTTCAGCGCCTCCGTTGAGCGGGCCGTATCTCGCGCGAGCATACCCCAGGCTCGCGTTTGCAAGGTCAGGATGCGACGATTGGTCGCGTTATCGTCCACGATCAACACCTGTTTGCCGCTCAAGTCAACCTGGAGATCCTGCAAGTAGGCCGGCGACGGGACAGAGGCGGCCTCTGCCCGCATGGTGAAATGGAACGTGCTGCCCCGGCCCACCTCGCTCTCCACCCACATCTGGCCGCCCATCAGCTCGCACAACCGCTTGCTGATCGCCAGGCCAAGGCCAGTGCCGCCATACCGCCGCGTGGTCGAGGTGTCCACCTGGCTGAAGGAGCGGAACAGGCGATCCACCCGCTCGGGCGGAATGCCAATCCCGGTGTCACGGACCTCAAAGTGGAGCACGTACTCGTCCCCCTCCCCTCTCTCACCCTCAATTTGCACCGTCACTTCCCCAGCGTCCGTGAACTTGACCCCGTTGCTCAACAGGTTGACCAACACCTGGCGCAGGCGGGTCGCGTCCCCATAGACCGTGGTCGGCACGTCCCCGCCCACCAGGTAGCCGATCTCGAGGCCCTTCTCCGAGGCCCAGGAAGCGATCAAGTCGAGAGCTTCCTCCACACACTCGCGCACGTCGAAGGGCTGGTGTTCCAATTCCATCTTGCCAGCCTCGATCTTGGAAAAGTCGAGTATGTCGTTGATGATGGTCAACAGGGCGTCACCACTGGTACGGATGGTCTCGACGAACTCGTGCTGCTCGGACGAAAGGTCCGTATCCAGCAACAGACTGGTCATCCCGATGACGGCGTTCATCGGCGTCCGAATCTCGTGGCTCATAGTCGCCAGAAACGCGCTCTTGGCCTGGTTCGCCGCCTCCGCCTCGTCTTTGGCTTCCCGCAGCGCCTGCTCTGCCTGTTTCCGCTCGGTGATGTCGCGCAAGATGACCAGCCGTCCACTCAACTGACCGCTTCGATTGGTCAGCAGGGAGATGCGCAGATCATACCACCAATCGCCCCTGTCACTGCTCAACAGGATCTCGGCCTGCGCCTCGGTCACGTCCCGATACCGCTCGACCAGGCCGGGCCACGCGTTCAGGACCTGCTCCGCCGGGCGACCGATCACGTCACGGGGAGCACGGACGATCTTGGCCGCGGCCGGGTTCAGGTCCACGATACGACCTTGCTCGTCGAGTACGAGCATCCCATCGCTTATACTCTCAATGACCGTGTCCCGTGCGATCGGCACAATGTCCAACAGGCCAAAGCGAAAGAGTCCCCAAGCTATCGCCAGACCGGTCAGAGTGAAGGCGAAAGGAGTCAAGTCGAGGTGCGGAAACGGGCTTGATCCAAAAAGATGGATGATATTTGCCAGCCAGGGGGCGATGGCGCCGAACAACAGAATCGCCGTTTGAGAGCGGTAAACGGAGGTGGATCGCAAGAGAACACGAAAGATCATAAACGTACCGATCAGATTCAGCAGGTAGGAATAGGTTGCAAATACCCAGAACCCAGGGCCATAGGTGATGTCCAGCGCCGAGAACGAGCCGATGGGGACGAGCCGGGAGGCACTGCGAAACAGTCCGTGGAATTCGTTGGTCCAGGCCAGCAGCAAGGTAGCTACCGGGCCTATCGCCAGGAGAACCAGATTGCGGCGCGTCAACCACTGTTCGCGGCCGGTGTATTGGAGGGCGAAAGCCAGCCACGCCACCGGCACGACGACGATGCCCACAAAGTTGAAATTGGTCCAAAAGAGCTTGCCTGCCAGAGTGACGTTGGACAACTCGAAGACATATCCCAGCGACCACTCGGCCACAGCCAGCATCAGCAGAGTAAAGGGCGCGGCCCCCGATACGGTGTGCCTCCGCACTCCCCAGAGGGCCAAAGAGACGGATACCAGCGCAGTCAGCATCAGAGGTATGGTGTACGGTGTGTATTGCAAGTGCGTCATATGACTCCACCTGTCGTCCATTGAGCTGGATCGGATAGCGGCTGGCACTGGCTCAAAGTACCAACGAGGGCATCCACCCGGATCGGTTTACCGAGGTAATCATCCATGCCGGCGGTCAGGCACTGCTCGCGGTCCTCCTGCATCGCGTTGGCGGTCGTGGCGATGATCCAAGGTTGGTCGCTCTGCAGGGCGTTAAAGGCCGTGGTCAATCCCCCACTTTCTCCGCTTCTCTTCTGTCTGATCCTCCCTGCAGGAGGCCCGCGTCGCTCTCTCTGCAGTACGTGCAGCCTGCCGTGACAGTGTGATACCAGCTACTCCCAGGTCCTTGGGCCTGAGCTCGAGCAAGGTCTTTCACCCTGTTACAACTTTGTTACAATCCAGTGTCGTATCCCTCCCAGGAATCACTGAACTGATTATAGTCCAATGATGACGCTTGCACAACTGGCGGACGATATGAATGATCTGGTCGCTCTGGGTGCTCTGCGGTGAGTTTTATATTATCGAAACATCGCCCCCTACCGGAACGCCACCGGTTTGGAAACGCTGTAATTCTGCTCACTCTTGTCTCTTCTCTCTCTCTCCCATTCAGAGACGTTTTGCCACCTCCGCCGATGTGTGGTATAATTAATCCGCACCTTGAATATGTATACCTTCAGGGGAGCCTGGGGAGCCAGGCTGAGAGGGTGCTCCGGTCACTGCTGTTGACATAGCTGCTGACCATCGACACCGACCCTTGGAACCTGATCTGGGTAATGCCAGCGGAGGGAGAACGAGCCAGAGGTTGACGCAGCCGCTCCGTTGGTCGGGGCGGTTTTTTGTTTGTACGCACACAGGGGGAGGGTTATGCGCGCCATCATCTTTGTCAACGGGGAACTGACCGACCCACGAGGAGTCCGCAACCTGGTACGTCCCGACGATCTCGTCATTGCCGCCGACGGCGGCGCACGCCACGCCCTATCCATCGGCATCGCCCCCCACGTTCTCATTGGCGACATTGACTCGCTCTCGCCCGATGACCGGCAGCGCGTCGCCGCGGCCCGGAGCCGGGTGATTCGCTTCTCTTCCCGCAAGGACGAGACCGACCTGGAACTGGCGCTCCGGCACGCCGCCGACACGGGAGCGACCGAGATCCTCATCCTGGCAGCCCTGGGGGGCCGCCTGGACCAGACCATCGCCAATCTGTCGCTGCTGGCGCTGCCTGAATTGAGCGGGCGAGACGTGCGCATCGTCGCCGGCTCTCAAACCGCCTTTCTGATTCGGGATGGATACACCGATACCATCATCGAGGGGCAGCCGGGGGACACGGTCTCCCTGCTCCCATGGGGCGGAGACGCGGCAGGAGTGACGGCCGTTGGCCTGGCGTGGCCGCTCCACGAGGAGACCTTGCACTTTGGGCCGGCGCGCGGGGTGAGTAACGTCTTACAGGCGCAGCAAGCCCGCGTGCGGGTTCGACGTGGGCTGCTGCTGTGCGTGGTGACGCGCCACGGACACCCCTCGTGATGGAGTTGGATTGAACTGGCTGGAAAATTTGTTGTAGGAGGGTAACTGCTCAAGTGCGACGTGCTTGATAGACAGTTACGCAGGAGGAGTAAGATGAAACAAGTCAAGTGTTTGATGAGCTGTGTACTGGTCGGCATGTTGATGCTGAGCGGCTGCAGGAGCGCAGACAGCCCGATCCCACCCCCGACGACCCCCACATCGCTGGCGTCGCCGCCGCCCCGCGTCGTGCGCATGATGACCCACGACAGTTTCGATATCAGCGCCGAGACCATCGCCGTGTTCGAGGCAGCCTACCACGCCCAGGTCGAGATCCTCCAGGCTGGCGACACTGGCGTGATGCTCAATCAGGCCATCCTCAGCCGCGACCATCCCCTGGCCGACGTGCTGTACGGCGTTGACAACACCCTGCTCAGCCGGGCCCTGGCAGGCGACATTTTCGAGGCCTACAATTCACCGCTCCTCTCCCATATCCCCAACCAACTGATACTCGATCCTCAACACCACGCTCTGCCGGTGGACTATGGCGACGTCTGTCTCAATTACGATCGCGGCTGGTTCGCCGAGCAGGGCCTGACTCCCCCGGCCAACCTGGAGGACCTGGTGAAACCGGAATATGCTGGCCTGACGGTGGTGGAAAACCCCGCCACCTCCTCGCCGGGATTGGCCTTCCTCCTGGCGACCATCGGCCACTGGGGCGAGAGCGGCAGCTATACCTACCTGGACTATTGGACCGATCTGCGCAAGAACGGCCTGCTGGTGGTAGAGGGGTGGGAGGACGCCTACTGGGGCCAATTCACCCACGGCTCCGGCGGTGAGGGCGACCGTCCTATCGTCGTCAGCTATGCCAGCAGCCCGCCGGTCGAGGTCCACTTTGCCGAGCAGCCCTTCGAGGAGGCACCCACGGCGGCAGTCGTCGGCGCTGGCAGCTGCTTCCGCCAGATCGAATTCGTCGGCATCCTCAAGGGCGCGCAAAACCGCGAACTGGCTCAGGCGTGGGTGGATTTTATGCTGGATCGAACGTTCCAGGAGGACATTCCACTGCACATGTTCATGTTTCCCGCCAACCGAGAGGCTGTCCTGCCGGAGGTCTTTGCCCAGTTTGCCGTCATCCCGGAATGGCCGGCCGAGGTGGATTACGCCGCCATCGAGGCCAACCGGGAGACGTGGGTCCAGGCCTGGACCGAGGTCGTGCTGCGCTGAGCTGATCCATCAGCCCTGGAGACCTGGAGACAGTCAGAATGCACGCATCCCACCGTACAGGACGAGCATGGGGCCACGGTGAGCGCTTCAGCACCGTGATCGTTTGGCTGCCAGCCCTGCTGCCCCTGCTCTTCCTACTGCTCTTTTACTTTTACCCCCTCGTCTCCATCCTGACCCTCTCCCTGGCCCCGGATGGTCGCCTCAGCCTGACGGCTTTGGGGACGCTGTTCACCCCCTACCACCTGCACACCCTCTGGTTCACGGCCTGGCAGGCGTCCCTTTCGACCCTGCTGACCGTGGGACTGGCCCTGCCCGGGGCCTACGTCTTTGCCCGCTACGATTTCCCCGCCAAATCCCTCATCCAGGCGCTGACCACCGTCCCGTTTGTGCTGCCCACCATCGTCGTCGCCCTCGCTTTCACCGCGCTGCTGGGACGGCGCGGGCTTCTCAATCTGGCCCTGATGGCGCTGCTGCGTCTCGATCAGCCCCCCCTCGACCTGCAATACACCCTCTCCATCATCCTGCTGGCTCACGTATTTTACAACTATACCCTCGTGCTGCGCATCGTCGGGACACATTGGGCAAACCTCGACCCTCGACTGGAGGAGGCCGCCCGTATGCTTGGAGCCGGTCGCTGGCGGGCCTTTCGCCTGGTGACGCTGCCCCTGCTCCGACCGGCCATTGGGGCCGCTGCCCTCCTGGTTTTCGTCTTTTGCTTTACCAGCTTTGGCGTCATTCTCGTGCTGGGAGGGCCGCGCTTTGCCACGCTGGAAGTCGAGATTTACCGCCAGACCGTCCACTACCTGAACCTGCCGCTCGCCGCTGCCCTTTCCCTGATCCAAATTGGGTTTACCCTCGCACTGATGGGAGCCTACACCCGCCTCCAGGCCCGCACGACGCTGCCCCTCGACCTCCGACCGCGCCAGACTACGCAACAGCGACCCCGTCACTGGCGAGAGCGCGTGATCGTCGGCCTGAACGTCGGCATCGTGCTGCTGCTCCTCGTCTCACCGCTGGTCGCGCTGGTCGCGCGCTCCCTGACGTCTTCAGCGGACGTCCCCGGCGGGGGCGTTTCCCTCGCCTTTTACCGTCAATTGCTCCAAAGCCGCCGCGACTCGGCCTTTTACGTGCCGCCAGCGATGGCAGTACGCAACTCGGTCGGCTTTGCCCTGGCGACGGTAGGGCTGTCGGTCGGACTGGGCTTGATGGCGGCCGTCGTGCTGGACCGTCGCGGTTCAGGCCAGGGGCTTGGCCGTCTGCTGGACCCGCTGTTGATGCTGCCCCTGGGGACCTCGGCCGTGACCTTGGGACTGGGGTACATCGTCGCGTTGGACGAGCCGCCCCTCGACCTGCGCACCTCGCCGCTGCTGGTTGTGCTCGCCCATACGCTGGTCGCGCTGCCCTTTGTCGTGCGCAGTGTGCTGCCCGCGCTGCGCTCCATCAATCCCCACCTGCGCGAAGCGGCGGCGCTGCTGGGCGCCTCACCCTGGCGCGTGTGGCGTGAGGTGGATCTGCCGATCATTGCCCGGTCTGCCCTGGTCGGTGCGGTATTCGCTTTCACCGTCTCGATGGGCGAGTTCGGAGCCACCAGCCTGATCGCTAGACCGGAGCGCCCCACCATGCCCATCGCCATCTACCGCTTCTTGGGCCGTCCCGGCGCCAGCAATTACGGCCAGGCGCTGGCCATGTCCACCCTGCTGATGCTGGTCTGCACGGCGGGATTTCTGGTCATCGAGCGCTTTCGCGTCGGGGATCTAGGCGAGTTCTGACCCATTTGCCCCCAGCAGATAACCTGTTAAAATATTCACTACAGGACACTTTTGCAGAGCGGGGTCCACGCGGCAGAAGCGGGCCCTTTTTGCCACGAATTACGGCCCCAAATTGACGCGAATTCGTGGCAGAGTGCACGATAGCAGATCTACTGAGGAGGTCCCAATGCGCACAAAAAGCCTGCTCGTAGCAGCGGCCATTCTGATTCTGGCGACTCTGGCATGCGGTCCGATCCGATCACCAACGCCAGAGGCGGACACGATGAGTACGTCAGTCGCCCAGACTGTCGAGGCTCAGTTGACCTCGGTGGCCCAGGCCCAGCCCTCTCCTACCTCGCTGCCCGATGCGACGGAAACACTCCCCCCCGCCACGGATACGCCCATCCCATCCCCCCTGCCC
>DSDT01000362.1 GCA_011048615.1 Chloroflexota bacterium
CCCCCCTCCTTCGACCGGCAGGCGGCGCAGAACGCGCTGGATGGCGTGCAGCAGCGCGCCTTTCTGCTCGTATCCCTGCTCGCCCAACTCGCTCAAGCCCAGGTAGACGCGCTGCCGGCAGCGGCGGAGCAGGCCGAGGACGAGACGGTAGAGAGCGTCCTGCCGGGCCTCGACCTCGTCGGTGTCGGTCCAGACGCTCTCGTCCTGGCGATAGGGCCAGCGCCGGCTGAGCACGTAGGGATGGGTCAGCGGCTGGTAGAGCCGCTCCCACCAGCCCCGCCCCCCCACGTTCAACCAGAATTGGTACGCCACGGGCCGGTTGTTCATCAAAAAGGTATAGGCCGGGGCCAACAGCACGGCCTCCTCCGATTGCAAACGCCAGCCCCAGATGTATTGGGCGGCGATGACGCCATCCTGCACCATCTCCAGATACTCTTGCCCCAGAGGCTTGCGCCCGGACGCCGCATTTGTATCCGCCAGTTCAACCTCTCCCGCCACCCAGCGAAACTTGCACACCGATTCGATCAGGTCGTGGGCCACCCGCCCGGCGTCATAATCGGCGTGGAACCCAAACCCGGCCTGGGAGAGCAGCTCGCCGAACAGCCGGCTCAGGAAATGGTCAAAGGGCAGCCGGGCCTCCCCGGCCGGCGAATAGGCAGCGGCATACTCGGCCAGCCAGACCCGCAGCTGTTCGTACCGCTCGCCCAGCAGATAGGTCAGCCGCTCCTGCACAAGCGGCTTGATCTGGTCGAAGGAGGTGAGGGCGGGCGCGCCATCCTGGACGCGGTAGACGATCTCGGCCAACAACTGCGCCCGCACCAGGTCCAGCCCCTCGATGGCCTGCATCAGCGCGTAGGACACGTCGAAGCGGTCGGGGCGCACCCCCCAGGCCGGGTGGGCGAGGGCGGACAGCGTCAGCAAGCAGCGGGTGGCCGGTTCCTCCCGCAGGGCACGCGAGGGGCGGTGAGAACGGGCGGGCACCTGGCGCAGTTCCAGGCGGTGCATCAGCGAAAAGCGGAGCGCGTCGGTCAGGTACGGGGCCAAGACGACGATCTCTCCTGGCGGAACCCCCTGCTCGTGCACCAACTGGGCGATCTGGTCGGCGACCCAGTCGAGCATCTGGGGGTGGTAGCGGTGGTGCTCGTAGATCAGGCTGTCCGAGATCTGGGATCTGATCCGGCGTGAAAGCGGCGCTCTCTCCACCCTCGCCTTCGCCTCCGGGGAGCGGTTCAGGGCGTGGGCCAACTCGCTCCCCAACGCCGCCAGACCGGGCGCGGTGACAAAGGTATCGGCGAAGCGGACTCGCTCGTCACACAGCTCGCCGAGAGCGAGGCCGTCCTCCGGGTCCGCGCCCAGAAAACGGCGGTAGCCGGCCTCCTCGTCGCAGATCAAGAGCGCCGACCGACAGTGAGGCAGCCAGTCCCGCAGCACGTCGTGGGCCACCGGGGTGTCCTCCTCCACGTTATCGGCGATCAGGTGAGTGAAGGTCTCGAGCAGGTAATCGCGGCACAGCGCGGCGGCGGCGTGAGCGACGGTGGGATCGGAGCGGGCGGGGTTCCACAGGTGTTGGGCGAACACTTCGATTTGGAGGGAAAAGTCGAGCAGGTTATAGGCCAGGCAGTACTCGCGGAAGCGGGTCGCGCAGACCTGGGCCTCGTCATAGATGCGCCGCTGGGCCTGCTCGCCCCCCCAGGCGGCCTTGAGCCGTTCCCCGATCTCGGTGTAGGGAAAGCCGACCACGGCGGCCTTGTTGAGGTTGTCAATGATCTGGCTGTAGAGCCGGTTGCGGTCAATGACCACCGTCTCGAAATACCCCTCCTCCAACAAGGGACGGACCAGGCGGGCCATATAGTACTGGGCCGTCTCCAGGGTGAGGAACGTGGGGGGGCGGTCGGGATGGGCAAAACCGGCCGGCTCGGCGACCAGCGTCCAGAACAGGTCCACCATCCGCTGGGCCAACCCGCCCACCGTGGCGATGGTCACCTGCCCGCCGGGGCGGACGGTCGGGCGGCGCAGGGCATCGTAATAGGGCAGCGCCAGCGTGCGCTGAGGCACCAGCACCAGCATGGAGCGGGCCGGCACATCGGCCTGGAGCAGCCGGAGCAGCCACTCCACACCGGCGGTCGTCTTGCCGCTGCCGGCCGGTCCCTGGAGAAAGACCCGCCGATCCGCGGAATCAGCGGCGTCCACCAGGGCGAGTTGGCGGTCAGAGAGCGTCAGGGTCGTCATCAGAATTCCCCCGCATTGTGCCACATAATCCCCAGGAAGGCAAATAAGGTGCGACGCACTTGTTCATGCGATTTCAGCGGCTAAAGTGCATCCCACCCGACTTGCAGGAATTCCTCGACAGTCCGGTGACTGTTCTCCCAGTCATCGGGCGCGGTATCCACGACCAGCGCCCTCATATTCAGCCGGGCCAGGATGTCCAATTCCAGCCGTTGGCGCATCTCGTAAAAGGCGATCACCCCCTCCGGCCCCTCCAGCCCCAGCGCTTGACACCATCCTCGCCCAACGAAGTAAGAGATCAGGAAATCCCACCAGGCATGGGGGCGTTCTCGCGCTACCCGCTCCAGGGTAGCGCGCGGATCCTCTTGCCGCAGGTATATCAGGATGGGATGGAGCGCCGCGACGCTGTCCGCGACGGCCTGGATGTGGGCGACCGCCTCCGCGCCGTCCCGGTTGTGCCGCCCCACCAGAACGGTCAGGGGGTTTTGGAGAAAACAGCATTCGAACAGGAACGTCTCCTCGCCGAGCCGGGACTGGTCGGCGAACGCCTGCCACTGCGCCAGGGCCAGCCGCCGGTACGTATCCTGGGAGGGCACGTTGTAGACGTCCCGCGCCGCCAGTTCCTCCCACACAGCAGCCGGCAGGTCGTGCCGCCCATCAAGCTGCCGGCTGAGCTGCCCATAGGCCAGGAATCCGTCCTCGCCCCGCCAGACCAGGTGTCGTTCCAGCAGGGCGCGCTGCTCCGGGTGCCGGGAGCGAAACGCTTCCCAGGCCTGGCGCTCGAAATAGGCCACCGACTCGTAATCGGCTGGGTGATGCACGTCCCCCTCGAGATACAGCCTGGTCGCCCAACCGCGCTCCGCCAGAAAGCGATCGATGTGGAGCGCTATGCTGGTTTTCCCCGATCCGGGAATCCCCTCAACCAGAATCAGTTTGCTTCTACGCGCGTGATTCGCCACCTCATTCCAACTTTGCTCATCGCTGAACGGCCCTCGACGTTCGTGTCATTGTACTCTTTATTCCACCGATTGTCACGCCCGCCTGTTCATCATCATGATTGGACAAATCCGACAAGTTGGGGTAAAGTATTCCCGTAGCCGAACTCTTGTCCCCACCAGGAGGCTCACGTTGGCAACGAACACGACCGACACGGCGAACCGATGCCCGAGTTGCGGACGGTACGTTGGACCCGGTGGGCATCAAGCCTGCCCCTACTGTGGCGCTCGCCTGACCGGGCGCGTCTCGGTCCGCGCCGTCCAGATCACCGCCATACTGCTCGCCACCGTCGGCCTGATCATCCTGTGGCTCGCTGCCGTCCGCGCCCCGGTGCCGATGGTCCAGATCGGACAGGCCGGCGCGACGATGAATATGGCCTACGTGCGGCTGGAGGGTCACTGCACCCGCTCCCCCACCTACGACCCGGCGAGCGATTATCTCAGCTTTTGGATCGAGGACGACACCGGCGAGATTCGCGTCTCGGCCTACCGGGCGGAGACACGGCAGATCATCGCCCAGGGCCGCGTGCCCGCGCCGGGGGACCTGGTCGAGGTAGCCGGCACCCTGCGCGTGCGGGAGGATTTCCTGTCGCTGACGGTCAACGTGCCGGAGCAACTCGCCATCACCCGGGCCGAACCGGTCGAGCGAGAGATCGGCGCCATCGGGCCGGAGGATCAGTACCTGCGGGTGCAGATCCAGGGACAGGTGCGCGAGGTCTACCGGCCGTACCAGGGCTTGACGCTGATCACCATCCGCGACGGGAGCGGCGCCATCCCCGTGGCCGTGAGCGAGGACCTGCTGGCCCTCGACAGTGGAGGGGTCGCCTCCCCCACCCTGCCGATCACGATCGGTCAGTCCGTCCGAATCGTGGCCGCCGTCTCCCTCTATGGGGACACTCCGCAGCTCGTCCCGGCCTCCCTCGCCGACCTCCAGCCCCTGGCCCAACCGGTCATCGTGGCCGTCGAAAGGCGGATTGGGGAGCTGACGGACGAGGATGCGGCCCGGCCGGTCGCCGTGCGCGGGACCATCGCCAAGGTGGACCCCTTTTCCGCTGGCGTCAAGCTCACCCTGGACGACGGGAGCGGCTCTCTCGTGGTCCTGTTGTGGCAGTCAATCTATGACGGCCTGGACCCGGCAGCGCAGCTCGACGTTGGGGCCGATATCCAGGTGCAGGGGCAGCTCTCCCGATACCGGGGCGAGTTGGAGCTGATCCCCGAGATGGCTGGGGACGTGCAGGTGCTGATCGCCGCCGCGCCGCCCAGCGAGACGACCGTCGGTGCGCTGCAGGCGGGAGACGTGGGCCGCGTGGTGACAGTGCGCGGGACCATCGGCCCACCGGAGCCGTTCTCGGCCGGCGTCAAATTCCCCCTCGACGACGGCACGGGGCAGATCACCCTGCTGCTGTGGAGCAATGTTCACGAGGGGCTGGCGGCAGAACCGGGCGCCGGCGACCGGATGGTCGTCACGGGACAGGTATCCGAGTACCGGGGTGAATTGGAATTGATCCCCCGCGACGCGAGCCAGGTTCAGGTGACCGGCCGCGCTGCCTCCCAGCCCTCACCCCCCACGCCGACGGTCACGCCCTCACCCTCGCCGCAGGCCATCGGCAACGTCACCGCGGCCGATGTAGGGACGGTCCTCACACTGGTGGGCGTCCTGGGGGAGCGGGAGGCCTTTTCGGCCGGCGTCAAGTTCCCGCTGCGGGATGAGAGCGGCGAGATCGTGCTGCTGTTGTGGAAAGAGGTCTACGCCGCCCTCCCCGACGCCGACCGGTGGACCGCGGGCGCGCGGGTCGAGGTGACGGGCCGGATCGAAGAGTACCGCGGGGAGTTGGAGATCATTCCCGACGCCGCTGGCGTGCGGGTGGTGGAGTAAAGTCAGTCAAAGGAGTGCAGGGATGGGCATGGGTAAAACGTGGTTGACGATCATCGCCGTGGCGCTGCTGGTTGGATTGGCGGGATGCGGGACGTCATCCTCGCCCCCTACACTACTCCTCACCCCAACGACCCGACCGCTGCCCTCGCTCACTGCGACCACGGCGGCCTCCCCCACGCCCATACCTCCGCCGACGGACACGCCTGTCCCGACCGACACACCGTCACCCACTGCCACCGCGACGCCAGCGCCATCCCTCACACCAGCCGCCACGTCCACGCCGACGCTGACGCCCACGCTGTCCGCCACGCCCACCCCCATGGTCGTCGTGACGCCCATCGGCCGCATCACGGCCGGCGACGTCGGCCAGCAGGTCACAGTCGAAGGGAGGGTGGTCGGAACCGCCAGTTTTTCGGCCGGCTTCAAGTTGACGCTGGACGATGGCACGGGGCAGATCGTGCTCCTGATGTGGCACAACGTCTACGACGACTGCTGGGATGCCGCCAAGATCAACCTGGGGGCACAGGTGCGGGCCGCCGGCCAGGTCGGTCTGTACGAGGGCGAGCTGCAGATCGAGCCGGACTGGGGCGGGGACGTGAAGGCGATCACGGAGGCGGTCGCCCAGGCCACGGCGCGGCAGATCGGATCTCTCGGCAGCGACGATGCCGGTCAGCGAGTGATGATCGAGGGCCGGGTAGCGCGGGTGGAGGGGCTGTCACAGGTAGTAAAGGTGTTCGTGGAAGATGGCACGGGAGAGATCGTCGTGTTGCTGTGGCGCACCGTGCTCGATCGGGTCTCCGCCAACACCGCGCTGGGGACGCCGGGCAGCCGCGTGCGGGTCGTTGGCCAGGTCAGTCTGTACAAGGGCAACCTGGAAGTGACTCCAGCGCTGCCCAACGACGTGATCGTGCTGTCCGGGGAATGAGAGCGGGAAGGACGGTGGAATGAGAGTGAGGCTGCAATGTCTGTAGCAGAGATGGCGGCACTGTTAGCAACGGCCGCCGTGGGCGCGCTGGCGGCCTCGGCGATCTCGCTGGTGCCGGCGCTGCACATCTACAACGTGGCCGGGTTCATCATACTGGCTACAGCTACGCTGGGGGAGCGGCTGCCGCCGGAATACCTGGCCATGTTCTTTCTCGGCCTGGTCACTGGCTACAGCATGTTGAACACCATCCCCAGCATCTTTTTATCCGCGCCGGACGATTCCACCGTTTTCGTCGTGCTGCCCGGCCAAAAGTACTTGCTGCAGCGACGCGGCTACGAGGCCGCCGCGCTGACCGGCGTCGGTGGACTGGGCGGCATCGCGGTGCTGGCCCTATTGACACCCGTCGCCTCCACTCTCTTTCCCGCGCTACGGGCCATCCTCCAACCCCACCTGCACTGGATTCTGTGGACGGTGATCGCCTACATGCTCATCTCCGAGTGGCCTAAGGGATCCGACCGCGCCCCGGCTGGCCTGAAGCGCTGGTGGGATGGTTGGAAAAGCCTGACGGCCGGGCTGATCACCTTTCTGCTCTCTGGGCTGCTCGGGTTCATCCTGCTCTACCGCAGCCTGGTCCCGGTGATGGTCGCCTACCAGAACCTGCTCCCGGCCTTTGTTGGGCTGTTCGCGGTGCCATGGATCTTGCAGAACATCCTCTCGCGGGTCGAGCTGCCAGAACAGCACGTCTCCCCCACGATGGATGCCACCCCCTGGCTGTTCCTGCGGGGGACCTTTGCGGGGGTGTTGGGAGGGCTGTTCGCCGCCTTTTTCCCGGTGGTGACCGGCGGAATCGGCGGCTTCCTGGCCGGGCACGCCACCGCCCAGCGGGACGACCGGTTGTTCATCATCTCGCAGGGCACCTCCAAGGTCGTCTACTATGTGGGCGGATTCCTGCTCTTTTTCGTGCCGGGGCTGCACCTGACGCGTGGGGGTATGGCGTGGATGTTGAGCAGCCTGTGGACATCTCACACACCCCAGGCCTACTACCTGGCAGTAGCAGCGGTGGTGCTCAGCGGCGTCATCTCCTTCTTCCTGCTCCTGCTGATGACCCGCGTGACCATCGGCTTGATCCACAAGGTCCATTACCGGTGGATCAGTCTGGGCACGCTGGCGGTGCTGCTGACCGTGGTGATCGGGATGACCGGCTGGGGCGGACTGCTCATCTGCGCCGTCGCCACCGGCATCGGCCTGATCCCGGTGCTGTGGGGGTCGCGCCGGATGAACTGTATGGGGGTGCTGCTCTTGCCGATTGGGTTGAATATGGTGGGGGCGGGCAGCACCATCGCGGGGTGGTTGGGGTTGATTTGAAAGAAAAGAGACAACCATCCCAGCATAGGAAAGACCCCCTGGATGGATACACACCCAGGGGGTCACGTATTCACAACGAGGTGGGCCGGGTAGGACTCGAACCTACGAAGGCTGTGCCAGCGGATTTACAGTCCGCCCCCTTTGCCGCTCGGGACACCGACCCACACTTGACCAGCGAAAAATCAAGCTGTCGAGCCACCGGCCCCCAGTCAGTGATCTTTCACTGAGAGCCGGCGAGGGGATTCGAACCCCTGACAAACTGATTACAAGTCAGTTGCTCTGCCGCCTGAGCTACGCCGGCGAGCCGTATTATACCATATTCAATCCTACGGTCAAGGGCTCGCACACGTTCAGCGCTCGGTGATACGAATCGCCCCTGACCCTTGATCTATCCTCAATAGGATGGTGTGCTCTGCCATGTCAAAGTTGTCGGTCTCCCAGACCCCGTCGGCGTGCGAATCTCCCTGAATCAACCGCAGCCGCTCGCTGGGATGGAAGGATCCACTGCCCGATTCAAGCACTACCCGCGCTCCGACCTGTTCCGGCAGAAAAATATCCAGGGAACCGGACCCACCCTTGATCCGGGCCTCCAAAGCACCCCCAGAGGGCAAAGCCAAATCCACCGCCCCAGACCCCACGTCCAGGACGAGGGCATTGATGGTCAAACCCCGCAAATCGAATTCGCACGCGCCAGAACCGGCATCCAGGACCAGGTCGAAGGACACGTGAGGGTTGAGCCGCACGTCCCAACGCCAATCTCCACGCCGGCCCCAATCGGCCGGTCCGAACCAGGGCTGCGAGGAATAGTTGTCTAGCGTAATGCCGGCCAGGCCATTCTCCACCTTCACGTCAAACACCAGTTCGCCCCAGTAGGCCACGTCCCCCTCGATCAGATTGGACGAATCGCGCAGCACGCCCAGGTAGCCCGGCATGCTGGTCCAATCCACGTCCAGCCGGGCTCGTTCCACCTCTCCCAGGGGGTATTCAATGTGCCGGACACGCACCTCCGGCACAGCGGTCAGTTTCGAAAGGGCTGGGATGTCGCGCGCGAACAGGACGAGAGCCACGGCCCCACCGATCAGCAGCAGGATCAACAATCCACTGACGACAGCGCCCAGCATGGAGCGGCGCCCAATGAGCACGTCAATGCCCATAGCAATCAACAGGAGCGGCCACAGTCGCCACAGCGCGTTCCACGACTCCCAGGGCAGGTAGCCCAGGTTGGAAAGCAGCAGTAGAACACCGGCCCCTATGAGCACCAACGGCCAGAAGAAAGAGGGAGGCCGGCGACGATGGCGCTCCCCAATCTTGGATGCTTCGTACAAGTCCGACATATCCGTTCCTCCTTACATCATAACTGATTAGCTGCCAGCTTGTTCCCGGCGGGCTGCGATCCGCGCTGAACCGCCAGGGTGAGCAGGTCAGATCGCCCTTAAAATTATACGTATACCGGATACCTAGAGTTGCACACCTGATTGACAACCTGGCAAATGGATATTATACTCCTCCTCTGAACAAGATCGCCAGTGTCCAGCAGAGAAAACTCGAGGACCCCGTTGACCACTCGTCCACAGGAGACCTGAATGGCACCTCACAATTCACCGCCCCAAGCTGCCCAAGCGCAACTGCTCCAGGCACTGCTGCAACCTTGGCACGACGCTGTGGCAGACCCGGCCCAGGCCCAGGAGGAGGTGCTGCACCGCTACCTGCAATTCTATGCCCAGACCGACTATGGCAAGCAACACCACGCCTCCCAGATCGAGAACATTGCGGACTATCGGCGGGCTTTTCCAGTCGCCACCTACGAGGTGTACAAACCACTCATCGCCCGGGTTATGGCGGGGGACGTGAGTCTGCTCCTCAACGAGGAGCCGGTCGGATGGGCCATCACCCGGGGCACGACCGGGGACGAATCCAAGTTTATCCCTATGACATACACCGACCTGATGATGCGTATCAGTGCCGGGCGGGCTATGATGAATTATGTGTTCACCAGTGAGCGGTACGATCTGTTCGACGGGGTCAACCTGAACCTGAATTTTCCCTCCGCCGTGGGGACGGTGCAGGTCGGGGAGCGGGCGGTCGAGTACGGCTACAGCTCGGGCATCTATACCAGGCACGTCTCGGCCTTTACCCCCATTCGCTCCGCGCCATCGCAAGAAGAGATTGACGAACTGGGGGGCGGTAAAACGGTTCGCGATTGGGAAGCGCGTTTCGAGCTGGCCTATCGGACGTGCCGGGATCAGAACGTCACGCTGGTGGGTGGCGTCTGTCCAACGGCGATCAAGTTCGCCCAGTATCTACGGCGCGAGCACAAGCTCTATCCCAAGGACCTGTGGCAGATCCAGATCATGACGTTGGGCAGCGTGCCGGGCATCAACACGCACCACCGACCAGCCCTCCAGGCCCTCTATGGGCGGCGGGCCGTCATCCGCGAGATTTACGGCACTACAGAGGGCATGTTTGGCCAGCAGCGAGATGACAAGCGCGCCTGGGCACCGAACTATGACCAGTTCTTCTTCGAGGTACGGACGCGGTCGGGCGTCAAGATGCTGCACGAGATGCAACCTGGAGAGATGGGACGCTTGGTCGTCTCGACCCCCATCCTGCCCCGCTACGAGATCGGTGATCTCATCCTGGCCTTTCGCTCGCCCTACTTTCGCTGCATCGGTCGCGACCGCTGGTACACTCCGCTGCGCTACGCCTGGAACGAGTTCACGACGTTCAACCTGGGACGCTTGTAGGCCACAGACCGCCACTGATGTAAACTCGACAACTCGACCAGATTCACTCGTAACATAATTGTAACCATATCTGCCCTCGTTGTTATGTTCTAAAAGAATTAATGTGGTAAAATGTCACTGACAGCCATAACACTCCACTATGAGAGAGAGGATGTCGGGACCCTGCCCAATTTGCAGACTGGCCCAATCATCGCACAGATCAGATTTTAGACCATTTACAGGAGAGGTGACAATGTTTGCCCAATGGATAGAGGAACACAAAAAAGAGATATTGGACACTTTTATCGCCATCCGGCGCGAACAGGGCGACCCGCGCAAAGATGAGGACGTTTTGCGCGGGGCCGAGGTGATCGTTATCACATTGATCAAATCGCTGCGTGGAGAGGCCGATTGGATACAGAGCATTGACGCTGCTGCACGTCAGGCTCTGGCATCGGGCACGCCAATGGCGGCGGTGATCACGGCAGCCAGAGGTATCTACCTGGCCGTGCAGGGCGTCCTTGAGCAAGCACGGCCGCCGCAACTCACCGAGTGGTTGGGCATACTGGGTGACCATATGCTGCAAGGCAGTCAGACCGCGGCCCACGTGCTCGAATCCAGCATGGAAGAGCAGGTCGCCCAGCAGACAGCGGAGCTGGAAGAGACACAGCGCATGTTGCAGTTGGTTCTGGATACCATCCCGATGGGAATTTACTGGAAAGATCGAGACCTTGCTTATCTCGGCTGCAATCAGATCTTTGCCCGTGATGCCGGAATTGAATCGTATGAAGAGATTATGGGCAAAACCGATTTTGACTTGGGATGGGCAGATCACGCGGAACGGTATCACTCTGATGATCTCCAGTTGATTGAATCGGGTGTGCCAAAGCTGGACTGTGAGGAGGCTCAGACCCTGCCCGATGGATCACAGATGTGGCTGCGGATGAGTAAGGTGCCGTTGCTCGATACTGAAGGGAACGTCACGGGCATTCTGGGCGTATATGACGACATCACCGGGCTAAAGCAGGCTGAACTTGAGCGGGAGCGGTTGCAGCAAGAGATCATCGAAGCTCAGCAGCAGGCGCTGAAGGAACTCTCGACACCCGTCATCCCGGTCATGGACCGCATCCTCGTCATGCCCCTGATCGGCTCCATAGACACGATGCGAGCGCGGGACATCACCCGCTCCCTGCTGGCCGGCATCCGTGAGCAGCGCGCCAAGGTCGTCATCCTCGACATCACCGGCGTACCCATCGTAGACAGCGGCGTGGCCGATCACCTGAACAAGACCATCCAGGCCGCACGGCTCAAGGGCGCCCGCACCATCGTCACCGGCATCTCCGATGCCGTGGCCGAGACCATCGTCGACCTGGGCATCGACTGGACCGGCATCGAGACCCTGTCCGATCTGCAGACCGGCCTGATCGTCGCACTCGGTAGCCTGGGTATCAAACTGACACGCTGATCACATCATCACGCATTGAGGGTGACCTTGTATCCAACAACGGAGGAAAATATAGTGGAAAATCTGGATATCACAGAAACCTCCACGATCCAAAAACTGGAAAACCTGCTGCTGGTGGCCGTCCCGCGCGACCTGACGGATCGAGACGTGCTCAAGTTGCGCCGCCAGGTGCTGGAGGAGACCCGACGCTATCATTCGCAATGGGTGCTGCTCGACTTTTCACGGGTTGACATCTGCGATAGTTTCTTCGGCCGGTTTATCCAGAGCACTGCTCGTATGGCCGGCTTGATGGGTGCCAACGTCGCCGTGGCCGGTCTGCAGGACGCCGTCATCGAGACGATGGTGGAGCTGGGGATGACCCTCCCCAACATCCACGCCGTGCTGGACCTCGACGACGCCCTGGCGTTGAGCCGGGAAGGGGAAACGGACGACGGCCTCCTCGCGATGGAATCACCGGGACACGCGATCACCGATTCCCTGTCCCTCGACTCGCCATTCGACGACTCGACGTTCATCCCCCCCACTGAGGTGTAACGTGACCGGGCAAGCACAGAACCCCAAGCGCTTTTCTATCAGCAGCGTGGTGGACGTGGTGCAGGCACGGAGGAGCGGGCTGGAACTGGCGCTAAAGATGGGCTTCCACCCGGCAGAAGCGAACAAGGTCGCCGTGGTCATCTCCGAACTGGGACGCAACATCGAGCTATACGCCGGACAGGGCTCTATCACTGTGACTCCGCACACCGAAGTAAAAGGCCAGTACATCGAAATCATCGCTGAGGATCAAGGTCCCGGCATTCCAGACGTGGCCCGGGTGCTGAAAGGCGGATATACCACGTCCAGCGGTATGGGTCTCGGCATATCAGGCTCCCAACGGTTGATGGACGAGTTCGAGATCCACTCAGTCGTCGGGCAGGGGACGAGAATCCGAGCCGTCAAGAGAATGCAGTAGATACCTGCCGCCCGGTTCCGACCCCGTTTCGCGCGGGCAGATCAGAATTGAGCGAACTCGACGCCCGCCCGGTCCCTCCTGAGCGGGCTCCCCCTCGCCCCAACTCTGACCCCATTTGCAATGCCCACACAATATGCTACAATGACCAGGTAAGTAACCGAGCAGCCTGGGAACCCCCTCTCACACGACTCGAAAGAACACATCTTCTGGAGCCAACGATATGATATGCAGCCATTGCGGCTTTGAGAATCCGGCAGGATTCGCCTTCTGCGGCCAATGCGGAGCGTCTCTGGCGGTGACCTGTCCCCAATGTGGCTTTGAGAATCCACCGGGATTTGCCTTCTGCGGCCAATGCGGTACGTCTCTAGAGACGAGGCGAGACCGCCTCACACCGGCGGAACTGGACCACCTGCGCACCTACCTGCCTGCCCACTTGATCGAAGAATTGCAGCTCGATCCCCTCTCGCCTCCCACCCGCCTGCTGGAGGAATGCACCTCTCATCTTTCGGACCTGCTCAAGACGATTTACACCCTCCTGCCCACCTACCTGGTCGAGCAAATAGTCCAAGACCCAGCCCCCAGCCAGGCTGGGGGACAGTTCGTCCACGGCACACTGCTCTTTGCCGACATCAGCGGATTCACCGCCATGTCGGAGAAACTGAGCCGCATCGGCCACGAGGGAGCCGAGGAGATCACCGCCATCGTCAACCGCTATTTCGGCACCATGCTCTCTATCCTGCGAGAGCACGCCGGGCAGCTCGTCAAATTCGGCGGCGACGCCCTGCTGGGTCTCTTCCTCGAACCGGGCAGCGCCACCCGCGCCGTCCAGGCAGCCCACCGCATGCAGGAGGCGATGGTCGGCTTTGCCCAGACCTCGACCTCCCAGGGGGTCTTTGCCCTCCAGATGAAGGTGGGAGTTCATCGTGGGCGCTTCTTTGCCGCCCAGCTGGGCACGTCAGACGGGATGGAGTACGCCCTCTTTGGCGCCGCCGTGAACCGGACCGCTGCCACCGAATCGACCGCCATCGCCGGGCAAGTACTGCTCGATCAAGCCACCCTCGCCGCCATCCAGGTGCCCTGCCAGGCGCTACCCGCGCCACAAAACGAGCAGTATGCCGTCGTCCAGGAGATCGAACCCGCATCCCATTCCGCTCCCCCTCCCTCCC
>DSDT01000138.1 GCA_011048615.1 Chloroflexota bacterium
CCACCCTTCCCACCGCCGACCCCCTGTTCCACTTTGCCCGCGCCATCGTCGAGGCCACGGCCGACCTGGTCTGCGCCTACAAGCCGAACCTGGCCTTTTGGCTGGCCGAGGGGGCCGATGGCCTGCGCCAGCTCGCTCACACCATCACCGCCATCCCCGACCCCATCCCCGTCATCCTGGACGGCAAGTTCAACGACATAGGCAACACCGCCGCCGCCTACGCCCGTGCCGCCTTCGAGACCCTCTCTGCCGACGCCGTCACCGCCAACCCCTACCTGGGGCTGGACGGACTCCGCCCCTTCCTCACCAGCGCCGACCACGGCCTCTTCCTACTGGCCCGCACCTCCAACCCCTCGGCCCCGGACCTTCAGGACCGCCCGGTGGACGGCCAGCCCCTCTACCAGGTGGTGGCCCAACTGGCGACCCGGTGGAACGCCGAAACCCCCGCCGCCTGCGGGTTGGTCGTGGGGGCCACCTATCCGGACGAGCTGCGCCTGCTGCGCCAGATCGCGCCGGATCTGCCCTTCCTGATCCCCGGCGTCGGCGCCCAGGGCGGCAGCTTGGAAGCGGCTGTCGCTTACGGGCCTACCAGCGGCGAGCGCGAGATCGGGCCAGTCATCAACGCCTCCCGCGCCATCCTGTACGCCTCGCCGGGAGCGGACTTTGCCACGGCCGCCCGGGCCGCCAGCCTGTCCCTGCGAGATCGCATCAACCAGGCCCGAGAGGAGCGAGAATGAACGGAAGCGAACTAGTCAACCACCTGTTCGACGCCGGCTGCATCCAGTTCGGCCAATTCACCCTCAAATCCGGCCTGACCTCTCCCATCTACGTGGACCTGCGGCTGCTAGTCAGCCACCCGCGCCTGCTGCGGCAGGTTGGCCAGGGGATGGCCGAGGTCGCCCGCGGCCTGTTCTTTGACCGCATCGCCGCCATCCCCTACGCCGGGCTGCCCATCGGCGTGACCCTGGCCCTGGAACTGGACCGCCCGCTGATCTACCCCCGCCAGCAGGTCAAGGAACACGGCGCCCGCCGCGCCATCGAGGGCACGTTCCAGACCGGGGAGACTGTCCTCCTGGTAGACGATCTGATCACGCGCGGCGACAGCAAGATCGAAGCCATCGCGCCGCTGGAAGCGGCCGGCCTCGTCGTGCGGGACGTGCTGGTGCTGATTGACCGAGAGCAGGGCGGGGCCGAGGATTTGGCCCGCCTTGGCTGCCGGCTGCACGCCCTCATCCGCCTGCGCGAGGGATTGGACGCGCTGTGGCATTCGGGCCGCATCACCCAGACCCAGCATGCCCAGGTGATCCGCTATCTGAGCGCCGCCGCCTGAGGGATGCCCCGATGGACGCGCCAGCGGTAGACCTCTCCACCATCCTGTGCGGGGTGCGGCTGCCCAACCCGACGGTGCTGGCCTCGGGAGTGCTGGGGCTGAGCCACCAGGTGATGGCCCGCGTGGCCCGCGCCGGCGCCGGCGGCATCACCAGCAAGTCGTGCAGCCTCAAGCCCCGAGCCGGCTACCACAACCCCACCATTCTGGACTGGGGGATGGGTCTGATCAATGCCGTGGGGCTCTCCAACCCCGGCGTCGAGGTGATGGTAGAAGAGTTGCAAGCTGCCCGGGAGCTCCTGGCCCCCCAGGGCATCCCCCTGATCGCATCCATCTTTGCCGAGACGATCTATGACTTTGGGACTGTGGCCCGCTTCATCTCGCCTGCCCGCCCCGACTTGATCGAGGTCAACGTTTCCTGTCCCAACATTGACGACCGCTACCGGCTGATGTTCGCCGCCGACCCCTACGTCGCCTCCCAGGTCACCCGGCGGGTCAAACTGAACACCGACATCCCGGTGCTGGTCAAGCTCTCCCCCAACGTGACTGACCTCTCTAGAATCGCCGAGGCAGTGGTTGAGGCCGGGGCCGACGGCATCACGGCCATCAACAGCCTGGGCCCGGGTATCATCCTGGATGTGAAGACACTGCGCCCGCTGCTGGCTCACGTCACCGGCGGGCTGAGCGGATCTGCCATTCGCCCCATCGCCGTGCGCTGCGTGCGGGACATCCGCCGCGCCGTGGGGGAGGAGGTGCCCATCGTCGCCACCGGCGGCGTGACCACCGGGCGGGACGTGGTCGAGATGCTGCTGGTGGGGGCCGCGGCCGTGGGCATCGGCTCGGCGGTGGCCCAGCGGGGGATGGACGTCTTCCGGCAAGTGAACGAGGAACTGCGGGCCTATATGGTGGAGCACGGGTACGGGAGGCTATCCGACCTGCGGGGCAAGGCCCTGCCTTTTGTGTGAAAACCCGGCTGCTAGCCCATACGGACAAGAGTCAGCTATTTCGAACCTCGCAGTTCAATATAAAGAGGCCCTTGCGGGCCTCTTTATTGTCCTCTTATTTGCCCATTTATTCTGGCCTTGGGCAGTTCAAATACCGTGATCTGCAACAGCAGCTTCAAGAACCGGTGGGTTCCCCGTTGTCATGATTAGTTGTGGAAGACACATTTTCGGCCGGGGCAGGGGTTTTAGGCGCCCCTCGACGGCGTCCAAAGATCAGGCGCAGACCCTTGATAACCAAGTAGAGCAGTCCACCGAGAAAGAGCAGCACGGGGATAACCAGGATGACGATCCAAATCAATGCACCGATCAACCATTGAAAAACGTGGACGAGCGCCTCGAAAGCCGCTTTGACAATTCCGGCTGGCCGCCATCCGGCGATTTCTATCGGCTGCGAGAGCGCATCGGGCGTGAGGGTAACGGTAATCGTCGCCATTGCGGCGGAGCGCTCCAGGTATTGCATACGGCCCTTTGTCTGCTCGATCTCAATTTGGGTCTGGCTCAAATGCTGGTAAACCGAGAGGACAGCTTCGGTGTCCTCCGCCTCTTCCATCAACTCCTCCAGGCGGTCGGCTTTGGCCTCCAGCGCCCGCAGGCGAGATTCCAGATCGACGTACTCCTGGGTCACATCCTGCGTCCCGATGGTCTCCTGTGTAACCTCCATCGCCATATCGCGCAACTCGGACATCACAGCGTTGAATTTGTCGGCGGGCAGACGTAGGGTCAGGGTGATGCGCCGCAGGCCGCCGCTGTAGGTGTAGCTGCTCGAGTTGCTGACATAGCCGCCTATTCCCTCGACTATGTGGGTGATGTCTTCCTGGGCAACGCTGGAATCTCGGACGGTCAGGGACAGATCGGCGTTGTAGATGATCATCTTGACCGGTTCCGCTGCTGGGAGATGGGCGGAAGCAGCGTCGAAGGCCACGCCGCTGGTGGCCTCACCCCACGCGCCTGGGTATTCCATCTCTTCAGGCACTGCGAACTGTGGTGCGGGTGCAGGTTCAGATCTCATCCCGCAGCCGACCACGACAAGGGCTAAAGCTAGGCATAAAACGATCAATTTGTATTTCATAGATCTCCTCCTCATTTCAGTCTACAGTTAGGACGTCGGATCCCTCAAGTTCCCACGCCAATGGAAAAACGCATCCCATGTCTCTCCTGCAAGTTAAGGCCCAAAATTCCTCATCAACAGTCTCGCAAGCTGCCAACAGGTGGGAGAGCAGCGCCACGCCACCAAGACCGGCCGTCGCTCTCAGAAATTCTCGTCTATCCATTCCCTTCACTCACGACATAGGCCCAGTCAATCGTTAACCTGTCTCTAGAGCCAGCATCCCGACGAGTGTTTGTGCCATTGCCTCGTCGGGACGCAACGACACGTCAGCATATATTGCCCACACCTCGCGGTGGGTCACCGATCCACCGGGAAAGAGCGTTGTACGCGGTCCCAAAGTCTCCAGTTCGATAAATTGATCTTTGCAATAACACTCGCTCGAACTCGCCCGATCGAAATAGTCCGCGCTGGATTGATAGGCCGCGTGCTTGACGAAGAATGTCCCGTCCACGGCATACCCCAGCCAGCCGGCGGGGTTCGGGTAGCCGATCTTGAGCGCCCCGTCCCGCAGCGTCGCCTCGACAAATACGTACCGGTCGCCCCACGTGATGTGCGGTGAATTCATCGGCGTATAAGGCCACAAGGCAAATTGACGATTCGGTAGCACGCCATATTCGTCGGCGGGCGATGTCGGCTGGGGCAAGACGGCAACACCGCCCGGCTTGAGCTGGGTGATGGCCCACGGCGCCAGATCAACCGGGGAGTGGCCCCGGTTATACAACGTGTGGTCTACGGCGACGCGCGGGTCCGAGCCGGGGAGGGTGATGGCGAGCGATTTCTGAATGCCAGTCTGTGATTCAACGGGCTGAGTGGCGCAAACGCCGTCATCTATCTCGGTGACCACAACCGGCTTGTCGTCTGGGAGATAGGTCCGCCGGGGATTCTCGGGCGCGACCCACAGGCGGTGCCCACCCCGGAACGAAAACGAGCCAATGCCAGGACAGGCAACGGTATCGTCAGGTAGCACAGCGAACAGGTTCTCGCCACCCCGCAGCGCCAACCCAATGATGCGTGGTCCTACAGAGTGGGTCACCCACAGGACCAGTGCTTCATTTTCGAGCTTGATGCAATCATAGCCAGCGAATCGCGTCTTGGTACGTGTGACCATCTAGTTTACCCCCAGCAGCAGTTGGTTCTTGAACTGTATTTTACAGCCAGTGCTCTTGCCAGTCCATCATTCCCACGAAAGCGGGAATGACAGCCCATCAGAGAGAGAGGCTGAGCAGCAGTTACCTTGAACTCGTAAATTGTATAGTCTCTCTGTCAGGCTGTCAAGCAGCCCTCGCGCCAATGGGCAGAAATAGAGCAATTGCCATACATACGAGATTCTAACAGAAATCAGATATAAATCTAATGTTTATCTGGTATAATCGGCTAACTATGAAACCATTGAAACTGGAGCGCAGTCAGCTTTACCAATTGATAGGCGCATACAAAAGTGCAGCGCAAAGTGAGGTATACTATGATCAGCAAATCCCCCCACATTCTTGGCACAGGCTTTTTGTTTCTCATCCTTGCCATCGCTGGTCTGTTGGCCTGGGCGCGTTTCAAGCCTATGCCACAAGACCGTAAGATGAACTCGGAAGCAGGGACGGAGACGGGCCGCGATGAGGTCTCCCCTGTCTTCTCCGATGGCGAGATCAGATCCTGGATAGACCTTCAAAAGCCATCCGAGAGCGAGTTAAGAGCTATGCTCACCCCTTTACAGTACCGGGTCACCCAGGAAAATGGAACGGAGCCCCCCTTCCAGAACGAGTATTGGGACAACCATCGGGAAGGTATCTATGTGGATGTGGTCTCCAGGGAACCGCTCTTCAGTTCCCTGGACAAGTTCGACTCTGGCACCGGCTGGCCCAGCTTTACCCGGCCGCTGGAGTCGGAGAACATTGTCGAAATCGAGGACAGGTCGCTGGGGATGGTCAGAGTGAAGGTGAGGAGCCGCTACGGGGACTCGCACCTGGGACACGTCTTCCACGACGGCCCGCCGCCCACCGGTTTGCGCTACTGCATCAACTCTGCCGCCCTGCGCTTCATCCCCAAAGAAGAGATGGCAGAAGAGGGGTACGGCGAGTATCTGACGCTCTTTGCCATCCCTCCCATAGACGCCTCCACTCCCGTCAACACGGCGACGGCGACGTTCGCGATGGGCTGATTCTGGGGACCCGACTCCCAGTTCGGGAGTCTCCCAGGTGTGGTGCGCACCCGCGTCGGGTACGCTGGCGGCACCACTGAGCACCCCACATACTACAACCTCGGCGATCACACCGAGACGATCCAGGTTGAGTACGATCCGACCCGGATTTCGTACCAGGAACTGCTCGATGTCTTTTGGGCAGGTCACGACCCGGCCCGGCCTGCCTGGTCACGGCAATACGCCTCCATCATCTTTTACCACGACGAGGAGCAACAGCGACTGGCTCGGGCGTCGAAGGAGCAGTATGCAACCCGAGGTGACCGTCGGGTCTATACCGAGATCGTCCCCGCTGCCACGTTTTACCTGGCCGAGGACTATCACCAAAAGTACCGCTTGCGACTGTCTCCCATATTCATAGACGAGTTCACAGCCATCTATCCCGAACCGGCCGATTTAGTCAATTCGACGGCGACGGCGCGGGTGAACGGTTACCTGGGCGGGCACGGCACCCTCACCGACCTGCAGGCAGAGATTGATGATCTGGGGCTGTCTCCCAATGCGCAAGAAGAGTTACTGAGAATCGTTCTAAATCGTAGCAACTAGTAGATTCGCCAACACGCCAGCTACAGGCGGCACGATAAAGGTGATGCCATAGCGTACAAGCGCTACCCTCGGATCTACAAGCGCCATCTCCACCGGTAGTCGCGATACCGACCACAACGCCCACGCGGCCAGAAACCCTACTATGGCCCCAAGACCTGCCCCGGACTGGTACAGCGTCCCTACCAAGGGAAAGACGGCATATGGCGCTCCAGGCACCACCCCACCAACTACACACGCGACGAGAATTCCTTTGATACCGGCCTGAGCACCTAACCAACGCGAGATCACCTCTTGCGGAACGAGAACCTGAACCAATCCCGCCAGCACAAACCCCAACAACAGTATCGGCAAGTTACGCCACAATGTGCGTCCAGCAATTTGTAATCCCGATAGGGGCAGACCTGGTTCTTTCAAAAAGGCGATCCCCAGCAGCAATACTACCGCAGCGAGCAGAATCAATACTGTTGTATCCATGCGCCTGCTTTCCCCCCTTTGATTCATTCCACACCCTCTGAGTATTGCAACCACTCAACGACCCGGCGGATAATCTTGCCTGTTACCATAGCACGTAGACAACGATCTGACCAATAAAGTGACAGCCAGGCGACATTCTGCAAGCAGGTGTGCAGGTCAAAGTAGTTGTCACATCATAAAGTCACCTCTGATATTTGCCCGCTGGCCAAGTCGGCTTTAGCGAATGGTCCGGCGGTCACCTTGCGCCTCTCTAGCCTTGCTTCGCCCTTGCTCCCGATGGGCCTCTGTCTCCCAGAGGTCAATCGTCAGATAGCGCCACGGATTCTTTGCGTCGCGCAGCACGGTGATGCCCAGAAAACCCGAGCGCCGTGCGAACAGCCGGTCCCATGCACCGCCTGGACCATACGCCAGCTCGAACTGACCTCGGGCTTCCTCCCTGACGCCGAATTCCCAGACAATTTCGACCATGCTGGATCACCCCCTCCGTCAACCGGCTTCCATCTTTGGACCAGGCCGGCCATAGCAAAGAACACTATGATAATAGACTTTCAACGTGCTGTCCAATTCTACCGGGATCACTTGGAGCAACTCGACATCCCTCGCCCACGGGATTGCCCACGCTGTCATGAGCGATGTGATGCCAACGAGAGCAATAGTTCCGAGAGCACAAAACCAGGCCGTGGTTTGGCTTTTTCCCGTGGTTATGCTACACTTGTCCGGAACTGGAAGCCATCGAGCAAAGCAAGCATTTGATCCTACTCGAGATATATGTGGAGGAGCTATGAACATCATGCGTCGCATTCTTGGCGTGTTAGTTATGATCGCTGGCATACTGGGCCTGGCGCTCAGTCTGGCCGGGCTGATCATGGTGTGGGTGGTGAAACCTGCTGTGACTGCCTATGCGAATACCACCATTGACACCCTCAACAAGAGTGTCACCACCAGTCACAGTGTTATGGAGACTACCGGGCAGGCACTGGGGGCCACAGTTGATAGCGTGAATGCACTCTCGGCCATGTTGAGTACTACCGCTGCTACAGTGAAAGATACCAAGCCGGTGCTCGACGAAATCAACGTCATCCTGTCTGTCACGCTGCCTTCTACCCTGGAAGCAAGCACAGACTCGCTCTATGCCGCCCAAGAGGCGGCCCAAGTTCTGGAGAGCACCATTCAATCGCTAGATGCTTTTCGTCTCCTGCTGAGTAATACGCCGCTGCTGGGCGGTCTGGTGGGTCAGCCGGGAGAGTCCTACAGTCCGGAGAAACCTCTGGCGGATTCACTAGGTGAGTTAGCCGCAAACCTGGACAGTCTGCCAGATACTTTTGTCGAAATGTCGGTCAATCTTGGCGCTACTGATGAAAACCTAGAGGCCATTCAGGAAAACCTGATCACCATGTCGGATAGCGTCGGCTTGATCTCGTCCAGTCTGGAAGAATACGAGAGGATGATCATTCAGTCCCAATCTTCTATGGATGATTTGACATCAATCCTCACGAGCATTCGCTCTGACCTGACCACCATCCTCAATGGGGTGATGATCGTCTTGACATTGTTTTTTGTATGGCTTCTGGCGGCTCAGGTTGTCATCCTTAGTCAGGGCTGGGAGTTATACCAGGGTACAGCAGATCGTATGGCAAGAGGAGATGAATAGACCTCTTTTGCTGCGCCAGGCCAACCCAGCGACCCCCGCGCCGTTCGAGGTGATTTGACTTTTGCCTTGCGCTGTGCTACACTTTTCTTCACGGGTTTTAATCCACAATCTCGTCTTCGCACTTTGATTTCCTGGACCCCTGAAGAGAATGTTTCGACTTGTGTAGTTAGTCGTTATCGCTCACGGAGGGAAACAGAATTTCGCGGATTTTTGCTGTAAGCGACCAATTTTAACTGTGTTCATCTCTGTGTATCTGTGAGCAATGATGGTCATCGGTGACTGCACAGGTTGGAATGTTTGCGATTTTCTGTGTGACTTTGCGTTGTCAAGGCGGAGTCACGTCGCTTATTACCGGCTGAATTTCGATGGAGAGGGGGTGATTCGATCGAATCAACTGTCCTAACCGGTCCGTCTATCCACTGGTACCTGTCCCAAATAGAAACAAGGAAAAATTAGGAGGAGTACTGTGAATCGTAAGCGAACTGCTTTGCTCGTGGTCCTGCTCATTGTGAGCATCTTGCTCGCTGCCTGCGGACAGAAAGAGGTCATCGTGACCCGCGAAGTTGAGGTGACCCGTCTGGCGCCGGCTGGCGAGTGCCCGGAGTGTCCGGAGTGCCCTCCGTGTCCCGAGGCTCCCCAGGCGCCGATGGCAGCCGGGCAGCGCCTGGCAGCCGTCAAGGGGCGCGGCCGGGTCGTCTGCGGCGTCCATACCTCGCTGCTCGGCTTTGGCTATCTCGACTCGGCCGGCAGAAACATCGGTTTCGACATTGACCTGTGCCGGGCTGTGGCCGCGGCTGTGTTCAACGACCCTGAGGCGGTCGAATTCGTGCCGCTGACGGCGGCCGAGCGCGGCCCCGCCCTGCAAACCGGCGAGGTGGACATGCTGTCGCGCAACATGACCTGGACCTCCAGCCGCGAGGCCCAGTGGGGCAACTTTACTGTTGTCATGTTCTACGATGGGCAGGGCATGATGGTGCGTAAGGACAGCGGCGTCGCCACGCTGGAAGACCTGGACGGGGCGACCGTCTGCGTGACCACTGGCACCACCACGGAGTTGAACCTGGCCGACGCTTTCCGCTCCCGGGGCTTGAATTTCACGCCGGTCACATTCGAGGATACCCCCTCGGTGTACGGCGCCTACGAAGAGGGCCGCTGCGACGCTGCCACCAGTGACAAGTCGCAATTGGCGGCCGCTCGGGCCGGCTTCGCCAATCCCGCCGACCACGTGATCATGGACGTGACGATGTCCAAGGAACCCCTGACGCCAGCCGTCCCCGCTGGCGATGACCAGTGGATGGACCTGGTCAAGACGGTGATGTGGACGCTGATCAACGCCGAAGAGCTGGGCATCACATCCCAAAACGTCGCCCAGATGATGGGCAGCGATAACCCCGAGGTCAAGCGGTTGTTGGGCGTGGAGGGGGACTTTGGTCAGACCGATCTGGGGCTGAGCGCCGATTTTGGCGCCAACGTCATCCGCGCAGTGGGCAACTATGGCGAGATCTATGACCGCTACATGGGGCCGCAGGGGATCGCCTTCACCCTCGACCGCGACCTGAACTGGCTGTGGAAAGATGGCGGCCTGATCTACGCCCCGCCTCTCCGCTGACGTTGTTCGCCTGTCGCCCGCTCCAAATCGGCCCGTCGGACCCGGCCGCGTTTGGAGCGGTGTGATGGAAGTAATGGAAGCAATAGAGAGGGGCCGGACGCTGGCGACGAATCTGGCCCCTCTCAGAAACATGGCGAAAGTGAAAATGAGCCAAGATTCTCGCATTCACGTTTTGACTCACAGCGGTACGCCGTTCTGGCGTGACGACCGGGTGCTCAAAGCCATTGCCCAGACCATCTCGGCAGTGGTTGTGGTCGGCTTCCTGATCTTTTTCGTCGGCAATGTCATCCGAGCGGCCAACGCCAGGGGGTTGGGGTTGGGGTATGGATTTCTGGGCCAGGCGGCCGGTATGCCCCTGGGAGAGTCGGTCATTCCGTACGATCCCGCCAAATCCTACGCCTACGCCTTCCTGGTCGGTATCCTGAACACCCTCAAGGCCGCGCTGGTGGGCATCGTCCTGACCACCCTGCTGGGAGTGATCGTCGCGCTGGGCCGGCTGTCACCCAACTGGCTGGTCAGCAAGATCGCTGCCGTCTACGTCGAGGTCATCCGCAACGTGCCGCTCCTGGTGCAGCTCTTTGTCTGGTACTTTGCGGTCTACCAAAAGCTGCCGCCGGTCAAGAACAGCATTCAGTGGCCCGGCCCTGTCTACCTCAGCCAACGGGGGTTGTACCTGCCGGCCCCAGTTCCGAACGCGACCTTTGGCGCCTGGGCCATCTTTGTGGGAACGGCGATTCTGCTCGCCGGCGTGCTGTACACTGTGTTGATCCGCTATCAATTGGAGACCGGACGCACGACCTACCCGGCGTTGACCGCCGGCGCCGTCCTGCTCGTCCTCCCTGTGGTGGGATGGTTCCTGGTCGGAGAGCGTCCCTTGACGACGGAAATACCGGTGCTGGACAAGTTCAATTTCGTCGGCGGGCTGCAATTGACGCCGGAGTACGCCGCCCTGCTGTCCGGGCTGGTCGTCTACACCGGGGCGTTCATCGCCGAGGTGGTGCGGGCCGGCATCCTGGCCGTGGATCGCGGCCAGTTCGAAGCGGCCCGCGCGTTGGGGTTCAGCCCGATGCAAGTGCTGCGGTTGGTGGTAGTTCCTCAGGCCATGCGGGTCATCATTCCCCCTTTGATCAGCCAATACCTCAACCTGACCAAAAACTCTAGCCTGGCCGTCGCCGTCGGCTACCCGGACCTGTTCTACGTTGGGCGCACAATGACCAACCAGGCCGGGCGAGCGGTGCCCGTCTTCGTCATGATCATGGCGACTTACCTGGTATTCAGCCTGGTCACGTCGGCCATCATGAACGTCTACAACCGCCGCATCCAATTGGTGGAGCGATGAGATGAACGCCACATCTGCTATCCGACGACCGCCGGCGCCGCCGGGCGCGGTGCGCTGGATCAAAAAGAATCTTCTCAGCACCTGGTACAACGTCCTGCTTACCCTCGTGGCGCTGATCTTTGTCTTTTTCGTCTCGAGGGGGGTCCTCAGGTGGGTCTTTTTCACCGCCAATTGGACGCCGATCACAAGCAGTCTCAAGCTGTTCGCCGTGGGACAGTTTCCGCCCGATCAGGTGTGGCGGGTGGGGACGGCGGTGCTCTTGGTATCCTTCTTCTTTGGCCTGAGTTGGCGGGTGTGGGGCGGGACGGTGGGCACGTTCGCGCTGGCCCTGGCTGTCGGCGGGGCCGCCGTGGCCGTGCTGCCGTTCGAGCTATCCAGCGGCGTCCGGCTGTGGGGGGTGGCCAACCCGCTCCTGGTCGGCGTGGGCTACCTGGTGGGACGCACGTCCCTCGGCAAACCCCGCTGGGCGGCGCTGGGCTGGGCGCTCTCCTTCGGCGGGACGACGGCGCTTTTGACCGGCGTGCGAGGGGTCTCCTGGCTGCCCCGGGTGGAGACCGGGCTGTGGGGCGGGCTGCTGCTGACGTTTCTGCTGGCCCTGGTCGGCATCGTGGCGTCGTTCCCCATCGGCGTTCTGTTGGCCCTGGGCCGACGCAGCTCGCTGCCGGTGCTCAAGCTCTTTTGCACACTGTTCATCGAGATCGTGCGGGGCGTGCCTCTGGTGACGATCTTGTTCATGTTTTCTGTGATTCTGCCCCTCTTCCTGCCGGAGGACGTGCGGGTGGACCGGGTGCTGCGGGCGATGATGGGCATGACCCTCTTCGCCGCCGCCTACATGGCCGAGAACATCCGCGGCGGCCTGCAAGCCATCCCCTCCGGTCAGATCGAGGCCGCCAAGGCGGTGGGATTGAACGGCTTGCAGACGACCGTGCTGATCGTGTTGCCCCAGGCGCTGCGGATGGTCATCCCTGCCATCGTGGGGCAGTTCATCGCCCTCTTTATGGATACCACCCTGGCGGTCATCGTCGGGCTGGTGGAGCTGCTCCAGATCGGCCGGGCCGTCATTCAGAGCAACCCGGAATGGCTGATGCTGGATATGGAGGTGTACCTGTTCATCGGGGCCGTCTTCTGGGTCTTCACCTACGCGATGTCCTACGCCAGCCAGCGGCTGGAACAAACGCTGGGAGTGGGTCGGCGGTAGCGCGCGGCTCGCTCGACCATGATATATCGAAAGGCAATTGACCGTGGACTTGAATGAGAATCCCACAGACCGACCGCCCGCTGAAACTGACGATATGATCATCTGTCGCAACGTGCACAAGTGGTTCGACGACTTTCACGTGCTGCGGGGCGTCACAATGACCATCAAACGGCAGGAGGTGATCGTCATCTGCGGCCCGTCCGGCTCCGGCAAATCCACCTTCATCCGCACCATCAATCGGCTGGAGGAGCATCAGGAGGGAGAGATCATCGTGGACGGCATCGAGCTGAGCCACGACATCCGCAACATCGAGGCCATCCGGCGGGAAGTGGGCATGGTCTTCCAGCAGTTCAACCTCTTTCCCCATCTGACGGTGCTGCAAAACGTCGCTCTGGCGCCGATCTGGGTGCGCAAGTGGCCCAAGGCTCGGGCCGAGGAGGTCGCCGGGCAACTGCTGGAGCGCGTCGGCATTCCTGAGCAGGCCCACAAATACCCCGGCCAGTTGTCGGGCGGGCAGCAGCAGCGGGTGGCTATCGCCCGCGCGCTGGCGATGCAGCCCAAGATCATGCTCTTCGACGAGCCGACGTCGGCCCTCGATCCAGAGATGATCAAGGAGGTGCTGGACGTCATGCGCGAGCTGGCCCGGTCGGGCATGACGATGATCGTAGTGACCCACGAGATGGGCTTTGCCCGAGAGGCAGCCGACCGGATCGCCTTTTTCGATCAGGGGAATATCGTGGAACAGAACACACCGGCGGAATTTTTCGCCCACCCCAAAGAAGATCGCACCCGCCTGTTCTTGAGCCAGATTCTGAGTCATTAGATGACCGATAGGTCACTTGAAATTATCCCATTGAGCAGTAGGTTGTGGCCAGAGCAAATTCAGAGAACTTGCGACACCGGTCGCAAAGGAGGACAAAAACTACAAGTGCAGCGCGCTCAGATTCCCGACACAAATCGATTTACCTGGCTGGTATTGGACGACAATTACCTGCCCATCAAGCCCATAGACGACTCTCTCGTCTACTGCCAAAACATCGAATGATCACCCAATACGATCAAGTCTCGTAAATGATTTTTAGCCCCTGTGGGGCGGGTCGGGTGCGTCATTTGATTTTGTCCAATCGCATATGCCTCCGGGGACATTTTTTCGAGCCAAATGGGCGCGAAACGGCTCGTTGGATGTGGAAA
>DSDT01000304.1 GCA_011048615.1 Chloroflexota bacterium
TCGCTGTTTGCGCAATAGAAGCGACTAAAGTCGCCACTACGAACGTCAAATGTGTGACGGCGATGCTAAAACGGGAATTGCTGGGATCGGATAGACGAGCTCGTCGTTTCTGGGTCCAGTATACCCGATTTCCTCGGTCGAGGCTTTGGCCATGTGGGCGGTTTTTTGCCTGGTCAGTTGACCAGGTCCAGAAAGCGGCGGGGACAAAAAAAGACCTCCCCCGATTCATGAATCGGGGGAGGTTGCGCGTCCGGATGGGCCCACGTGGATTCGAACCACGGACCGACCGGTTATGAGCCGGCTGCTCTGACCGCTGAGCTATGGGCCCTTTCGAGGTATCAGGAGCGGGCGACGGGAATCGAACCCGTAACAACAGCTTGGAAGGCTGTGGCAATACCTTTTTGCAACGCCCGCAAGTCGGGGCGGCCGGACTTGAACCGGCGACCTCTGCGTCCCAAACGCAGCGCGCTTCCATCTGCGCCACGCCCCGCACTTACCTGTTCAAGTATACCGCCTTTGGTGTTTTCCGTCAAGGTTACGGAGACCACGAGAGACGTTGGTTGGTCCAATTGGGCAGATTGGGGCCCAGAGCGAGGATTTTGTGGGGGTCTTCTCCATTCGGTCCCATCAGGTAGATGCCCCATCCTCCCCCGCGGTTGGAGACGAAGGCGATGCCGGACCCGTCGGGCGCCCAGGCCGGGAGGCCGTCGGAGGCCGGGTCGTCGGTGAGCAGGACGACGCCGCCAGTGATGCTGAGCAGGTAGACGTCCCAGTTGCCGGTCACGTCCGACATGTAGGCCAGCAGTTGACCGTTGGGGGACCAGTTCAGGCCGATATCGTTGATGCTGGCAGTGAGGCGGGTGGGGGGTTGGTCGTCGTCGGGGTTGTCCGCAAAGATGCCGCAGACGCCGCCAGAGTCGCAGCCATTCCAGGCCAGCAGGCCGGTGGGTCCCCAGACGGGACCTTTCCCCTGGGCGTGGAGGGTCGGCTCGGACGAACCGTCGGTCGGCGAGATGTAAATCTGCCACATGCCAGCGACGTCCTGGATGGCGTAGGCCATGCGTCCGCCATCCGGTGAAAAGGTGGGCCAGGCCTGTCCGCCGCTGGTCAAGGGACGAGAAGCGGTCTGACCGGGGTCCAGCAGGGAGATGCCGGGGGAGAGCAGGTTGCGATACCCCAGGGCGCCGCTGTTCCAAATCCAGCAGGGTTGATCGGCTGCGCTGGCCATTTTCATCAGGCGGCCATCAGCAAAGAGGGCGTAGACATCGTAGAGACCGGTTTGCAGGTTGTAGCCGGGATAGGCCAGCCGGCCACCGGTAAAGCCGGGTGGAGGTTCGGTCAATGTGATGGCCATGGTGCCGGTGATAGGGGCGATGGGGGTCGGGGTGGCAACCAGGCAAATTTGATTCGCCTCGGCCCGTTTCTGTTCAATGTCGGGATCGTTGATCAATTGCAGTGCCTGGGTGTACTGGATCTCGGCGGGGCACATTTCCGCCTGGTTGTACCAGGCGTTTCCATAGTTCACGTGGGCCTTGTATAACCTGGAGAAGACGTCCTTGTAGGTAGGAGCAGTCGCGTACAATTGTTCGAACCGTTCGATGCAGACTTCCCAGTCCACCCCCCAATAGCCCAAGGCGGTCATATATTGGATGGCCAGACTGCGCTGCTCCCGCGCCTCCTCGTCCAATGGGCGCAGTGCGACCGCCTGGTCGAGGTAAAAGATGCCCTCTTCGAACCGGTTTTCTTCCAGCAGGGACATGCCGGCATTGTAGAGCGAGGTAAAGAGCATTTCCTCGACCGATTCCCGCGCATAGGAGGGGTCCAGGACGCGCAGTTGGGTCAGTACGGCGACGGCGTCCTCCCAGTTCTCGGCTTCGTACTGCGACACGGACTGTTGGTAGAGGTCATCCAACACGATTTCGTACATCTCGACGGTCGGCGTAGGGATGACGACCATGCGGGCCTGGGCCTGGGTGATGCCCTGGCGGGCCGTGGGATGCTGGGGGTGAAGCTTGAGCACGTACTCGAATTCGGCGAGGGCGAGTTCGTACTCCCCGGCGTCGAGGCGTTTCAATCCAGCCTGATAGTGCTGCTCGGCTACTTCCAGGCGTTGTGTTTCCCGATCACGTTCTCCCTGGTGCAGGCCAAGGTAGGCCGCGCCTGTGATACTGAGCGTGATGAGCAGGATGCCTCCGATGGCCCAGAGGAGGATGGGGCGTGCCCGCTGCCAGAGGGTGGGTCTGGTCGAGTCTGGCAGGGTGACGTCGATGATAGATTCCATCTGCCGGGCGCGGCGGGCGCGCATCGGGCGGGTCTCCTCCACCATAGCGCCACACGTGGGACAAAGGAGCAAGTTATCGGGAATCTCGTTTCTACATTCGGGACAGCGCATGAGTTTCTCTGTGAATGGTTTAGGGCGGGACGATTACAACGTCTATCCGGTATCCAGATTTTCGTTTTATTGGTTACAGGATACCCACCTGACTATGATCACCCAGGGCCATCTTGTAGGCCTTCGGTTTGATGGGCGAGCGGGCCAGGGTGACGTTTCGGCCAATGACGCTATCCTGAATACGGGCCGGAATATCTCGGATGACGCTGTGCTCCAGCACGATGGCGCGCTCGATCTCGCTGTCCTCGACCACGACGTCGTGGTAGATGGAGGTGAAGGGCCCGACATAAGAATTGACGATGCGCGTCCGTTCGCCGATGATGGTCGGCCCCCGCACGACGCTGTTGATGATTTCCGCCCCATTCTCTATGGTCACTCGCCCGTCTACTTCTGAATCACGATCCACGTATCCTTCAACAACCGGGGTCAGTTCCTCCAGCACCAGGCCGTTCGCCTCCAACAGTTCCTCCCGCTTGCCGGTATCGATCCACCAGCCCCGGTGGACGTAGGGATAGACCTGGTACTCGTGTTCTACCAACCACTGAATGGCGTCGGTGATTTCGAGTTCACCTCGCCAGGAGGGAGTGATGTTATCCACGGCCTGGTGGATGTGGTGGTCGAACATGTAGATGCCGACCAGTGCCAGGTTCGAGGGAGGCTGCTTCGGTTTTTCGATCAACCGCTTGATCTGGCCGTTCTCGTTCAGCTCGGCCACGCCGTACCGCTCGGGATTCGCCACGCGCGTGAGGACGATCTGGCTGTTCCACTTGCTGGCGGCAAATTGTTCGATCAGCTCCGAGATGCCGCCCTGGATCACGTTATCCCCCAGGAACATGACGAAACGATCGTCGCCCAGGAAATCCTGGCTCACCTTGACGGCGTGGGCCAGGCCGAGGGGGTGTTCCTGGTGGATGTAGGTGATCTTGATACCCCAGCGCCCGCCCCGTCCGACGGCGGCCTTGATCTGATCGGCCGTATCTCCCACGACGATGCCGATGTCAGTGATGCCGGCGTCATGGATGGATTCGATGACCCGGAACAGGACCGGCTTGTTGGCGACGGGGATCAATTGTTTCGCACTGGTATACGTGAGGGGGTAGAGGCGGGTTCCTTTCCCTCCACTGAGAATGAGACCTTTCATTTTGATTCCTCCACAAGAGATCAATATCCGCCCAGCATCACGCCCCGGGGAGCGTCGTTCAGGACCGCTCCCAAGATACGGACGTGTACTCGTTCCAACGTTTCCTGGGCGCGCTGGGCGTGCTCTCGCCGGGTGTGTCCGGCTCGAACGACCAACAACACGCCGTCCACTTTGGTGCCCAACACGGCGGCGTCGGTCACAGAGACGACGGGCGGAGCGTCGAAGAGCACGATTTCGGCGTGAGCTATGAGGGCCGCGATGACCTGTTCCATGCGCCGCGAACCGAGGATGTCGGCTGGGTTGGGGGGCTGAGTGCCACTGGGCAGCAGCCACAGGTTCTCCACACCGGTCTCCAACAAGGGGGGATGGTCCAGGGTAGCTTCCTCGACGATCATGGTGGTCAGGCCGCGCTCATTGGCGACGCCAAAGATGTCGTGCAGACCGGGACGACGCAGGTCGGCATCCACCAGGATGGTGCGCCGTTCACTCTGGGCCATCGTGACGGCCAGGTTAGCCAGGACGGTGGACTTGCCTTCGTCGGGGGCGGCCGAGGTGACGATCAACGTCTCGATGGGTTTGTCGAGGGCGGTAAAGGTCAGGTTGGTCCGCAGGGTGCGGTACGCCTCGGCAGCCGGACTGTGAGGGTTGGTCAATGTAACAAGATCGAGTTGTTTGGACATGTTTATCCCCCAATGCTAGTCGGTGGAGGGAATCGCGCCCACCACGGTGAGATTCAACTGCCGCTCCAGGTCTTGAGGCGTGCGGATGATGCCAGCCTCCAGCCACTCCAGGAAGAATATGACCACGCCAGCGATGACCAGGCCAAAGATGCCTCCAGCAGCGGTGACCACCTTGGTCTTGGGCCAGGATTGGACGTAACGAGGTTGGTCGCGCAGGTAGGCATCAACGCGATCCTCTTTGCGCTGGCGTTGGTTCTGTTGGTCCCGCCACTGGATGAGCAGATTGGCCCAGGTGCGGGCGATGTCGTTGGCCTGGTCGCCGTCGGGGGATTCGATCTCGAGTTTGATGACCATGCGGTCGTCCTCGGCGGCAAAGCGGGCATTCCCGCGCAATTGTTCCGCTTTCATCGATAGTTGCAGTTCGTCAATCACTTTCTGGGCCCATTGGTTCGAGTCCGCGACGGTCATGTACGTGCGCAGCAGCCATTTGGTGGACTGGGTCAGTCCCAGGTCCGGCCGCGCCGGTTCGATGATGAGCTCGGCTGTGGAGGTGTACTCCGGGTCCTGGAGCTCGCTGAACCCGAACCCACTGGCGGCGGTCAGCAGCACGGCAACGACGATGATCCACCAGCGTTTGCGCAGAATGCGGATGTAGCTATCAAGTTCCATGATTGGTCATCTCCTTCCACGTGCTGAAAATCGGGCGGTATTGTACCATATCAGTAGATAATTAACAAAGGCTCGCTCTCGACGAGATATCGAGCTCACCGGCGGGGTTCGCGGGGAATTTCCGCCACCACGGTCAACCCCAGGTGTTCCAGCTCGGCGGCCTCGTGGACGGTGGGATCCAGATAGTGATACAAGAGCGCCAGCGCGACGCCGACCACCAGCGCCAGCCCGATCTTGATGACCGGGCCCATCAACTGGGCGCGCAGGCCGGGAGGGAGCGCGATCGGCGTGGGAGGGTCGAGCGCGCGTACGGCCGGCTCGATCTGGGCGAGTTGGGGAAAGTAGGCCGCCCCGTTCCCGGTCAGCTCGGCGGTGACGGCCTCGGCCACGGCGACGATCTGTTCTGCGTCGGGCCATGTCAGGTAGAGGATGAGGATGGACTGGGCGTTATCGGTGACGATGGCGGGCTGGATAGCGCCCGCCGGGATCTCGCGGCCCGCTTCGGCCAGGCGTGATGAGATAGCCTGGGCGAAGGTACCGGTCATAGCCACGTCGGCCAGACCGTTGGCGATGTATTCCGAGGTGAGCCAGGGATAGTACCGGTCGTACGCCTCACTCAGGCCGGCCGGGGCCGTCCCGGCCGAAAAGCGCATCACCACCTGGTAGGCCGGCGCGGGCGGGCTGTAGGCAGCGACGACGTACAGCGCGACGACCGCTACCGGGGCGACGATCAGCCACCAGCGACGCAGTAGAATCTTGCAGTAGGTTCTCAATTCCATGTGGTTAGCTCCTCGTTCCCTCGCCATAGACGAGTTGACTCAATTGTTCTTTGAACACGCTCGCCGTGAACCGTTCCGCGTTGGCGCGGCAAGCGAGGGGGTCTATGCCGTCGGGGTCGAACGCGCGCACCGCTTCGATCAACGCTGCGGGCGTGGGTTCGTGAAAAAAGACGCCGGTCTCGCCCTCGACGACGGTATCCAGAGCCCCGCCAGCCCCAAAAGCGATGACCGGCCGCCCGGCGGCCTGCGCCTCCAGGGGGGCGATGCCAAAGTCCTCCCGCCCGGGAAAGATGAACGCTTTGCAGTGGGCCAGGAGATGGGGCAGGTCCGCATCGGGAACATAGCCCAAAAAGGTGACGTTGGGACCGGCCATGGCTTGCAGTGCGTCCCGATCGCGGCCATCCCCGGCGATGACCAGCGGCAGCCCCAGCTCGTTGAACGCCCGCAGGGCCAGGTCCACCCGCTTGTAGGGGATCAGCCGCGAGACGATCAGGTAATAATCCTCCGGGCGCGAGGCGGGGGTGTAGCGGTCCACATCCACCGGGGGATAGATGATGGATGACTCGCGATGGTAATACCGCTGGATGCGCTCCTGGATCTCGCGCGAGATGGCGACAAAGCGATCCACCCGCTGAGCGGCCCGGTAATCCCAGCGTCGGAGGAGGGCGATCAGGGGGCGGAGCAGCGTTTTGAGCGGGGAGGGCAGCGATTCACGGGCGGCGTAGGCGTCGAATTCCCACACGTATCGCGTGGGAGTCAGACAGTAGCAGATGTGGAACGCGGCGCCGGTCTGCACGCCGTGGCAAAAGCCAGACTTGTTGCTGAGCACCAGGTCGTAAGCGGAGAGATCGAGCCGGGTGAAGGCCAGGGGGTAGAGAGGTAGGTAGAGTTGGTGGCGACGGTAAATGCCCGGCAGCCGGTCCATCCAGGTGGGACGGACGTCCCACGCGCGATAGGAGGCCGGCATAACCTGGCGCCAATACATCGAGGTGTAGACCGGAGCATGGGGAAACACCTCGACCAGGGCCTCGAGGACGTTCTCCGCGCCGCCGAGTTGATTGAGCCAGTCGTGGACCAGAGCGAGGTGCATTTATCCTCTCTGCCACTGCTGTAGAGGCCGCCAGCTCAGCCGATGGAGGGGTGAGGGTCCCAGGCGTCCCAGGGCCTCTCGATGCTGGCGAGTGCCGTATCCCTTGTGCTGGGCAAATCCATAGCCGGGAAAATCCAGTTCCAGTTGGACCATCATCTGATCCCGTCTCACCTTGGCCACGATGCTGGCGGCGGCGACGCTCAGGCAGCGCAGGTCGGCCTTGGGGAACGCCCGCTGGTGGAGGGAAATTTCTGGCAGGCGGACGTGGTCGATCAACAGTGCGTCCACGCGACCATCGAGCTGTGTTACGGCGCGGAGCATGGCCCGCCGGGTGGCCGGGAGGATGCCGATCTCGTCCACCTCGGCCGGGGCGGCCCACCCCCCGCCCACCCCCAGGGCCGCGTTCAGAATGACCGGGAGGAGACGCTCCCGCTCCCCCGGCGTCAACAGCTTGGAATCCCGCACGTCGGCGAGGAGGGCCGGCAGATCGGGCTGACCCAGGGGGAGCACCACGGCCGCCGCGCAGACCGGGCCGGCCCACGCGCCGCGTCCCGCCTCGTCCAACCCGGCGATATACACGTGACCCGCGTCTCGAAGCGTGTATTCCTCGGACAGATTGGGAATCGCTTTCACCATCACGAGGCTCCATCTGCTGCGGGCATTCGGGGGATGGTCGGCATATAGATCGAGGGTCTATAGCTCGTCATACAAGCCCTTGACCTGGTTGCGCTTTACACGAGCGACTTCTTTTGCCATTTCGAGCGATTCTTTGAAATATCGCGCCATCTCTCCTGTCTGATCCTTGGTATCGCTTTCGTCGCGGTTTTGCCACGCGACTTGGACCTCTTTTATCGAGCAGCCGGCCTGCTCAAAGAGATAGAGAAGTTCGACATCATATGCCGAGACCTTCCATCCCTTTGGTCTCTCTTCCCGTTTGAAGAATTGGAGGCGCGGGAAAACTTGCAGCGCGGCCTCGCGCCGACACGATTTGAAGCCGCACTGCGTGTCGCTGATGTCGGGCAAGAGAAACATGCGGCGCAGGCCGCGAAAGACCGCACTGCCAATCTGCCTGATGATGGCGAAACCCTCGCGGGCGGTTCCTCGAGAGCCGATCACCACGTCGAAACCCCGTTCGTACCAGGGATAGAGCTTGCCTAGCTCGCTGATGGGGGTGGATTGATCCATGTCGGTAAAGAGGACGATCTCTCCTCTGGCCTGCTGGATACCAGCCCAAACCGCCGCCGGTTTCCCTCCGTGGGGAATATCGTGTAGAGAGACGTGCTTCTTGTTCCTGGCAAAATGCTCGATCAAACCTTTGCTATTGTCTGTGGATTCGTCGTTGACGATGATGACTTCCCAGGCATAGTCTTGCCCGACGAGATACTGGTAAACTTCGTCCAGCACACCTCTTTCTAGATTCTTTTCTTCGTTGTAACACGGGATGATGATAGAAATGTGAGGTCTTGGTTCTATAGTTTGCATAATCAACTCTCAAGGTAACCACTCAGATTCCCTCTCTGATGGACCGTCATTCCCGCGAATCCCCGCCTTCGCGGGGACAGGCGCGGGAATAACGGGTTGGTAAGAGCACAGGCTGAGTAAATACATCTAAGTACCTGTGGAGTGGCCTTTTTGTCCTGTATGATACCTGCTTCGGCTACTTTCGTCAATTGGAGTCAGGACGTCTTCGAGATACGCCCGGCTGACGGTTCGGCTGCGCTGCACACCCTGTCGCTTGCGGAACATTCTGGGAAGGGTCAACAGGCCGGCCAGTTGACCGCGCAGTCTGGCCCGCGCCGCTTCCCCGCGCCAGGCGCGCAGGGCCTCGGTGGTGATGCGCAGTTGGGCGCGCAGGATAGCCCCTCCGTAGGTGCGCCACAGGTCGGCGGGATAATCCTTCGCCAGCAGGTAGATCATGTTGCGACCATCGTAAAAGCTGGCCGTCGCGCCGCCGCCAGTGGCGCTCAGCTTGTGGTAGACGACGGCGCGCGGGGCATAGATGCAGCGCCACCCGGTCAACTGGGCCCGCCAGGCCAGGTCCACATCCTCGCAGGAAAAAAAGAAATCCTGGTCCAGTACGCCCACCTGGTCCAACAAACTCTGGCGGTAGGCGGCGCTCCCTCCGTTGGCGCTAAAGACGTATTCCTCCTGGTCGTATTGACCCTTGTCCTGCTGCCACACGCCCCGGTTGCCGGGGATACCATCCACGCGGTAGAAATCCCCCGCCGTGTGCAGGACGTTCCGTCGGTCAAAGAGCAGCATCTTGGAGGCGACGATGCCGGCCTCCGGGTGGCGTCGAAAGGCAGCGACGACCTCTTCTAGCCAGCAAGGGTCCGTCTCGGTATCGTTGTTCAGGAGGACGATGATCTCTCCCCGCGCGGCCCGGATCCCGGTGTTGCACGCGCCGGTAAAGCCATGGTTTTCGCCCAGGGCCAGCACGCGTACCTCGACATAGTCGCTGTTCAGCAGCGCCAGCGAGGAATCGGTGGAGCCGTTGTCAGCGACGATCACCTCGACGCTGGGATGGGTCTGGCGGCGCAGGCTGTCCAGGCAGGTGGGCAGGTGATGGGCGCCGTTCCAGTTGGGGATGATGACCGAGACCAGGGTGGACGCTTGTCGCTGCACCATGATCACCGCGAGTTCAAAAATTCAGCCAGCGCGTCCTGCCACGGTCGGAGGGTGATGCCCAGCGCGGCGGCGGCGGTGTTGGCCAGGGGGGCGAAGCAGGGCGGGGTCGAATCGCGTGGAAAATCCGCCAGGGTGATCGGTTCGACCGGCACGTGTTTCCGTTCACTGATGCGCAGCACCTCGCGGACGAACCGGTAGCGGTTGCAGTGGCCGGCGTTGGTCAAGTGGTAGACGCCGTAGGCGGCGGTCTGGATGAGGGATGCGATGGCCCAGGCCAAGTCCGGCGCGTAGGTGGGGTTGCCCACCTCGTCCGTCACCACCCGCAGCGAGCCCCGCTCGTCGGCCAATTGAATGATGCGGTGTGGATTGGAGAAATTGCGCCCGCCAGGGGCATAGAGCCAGGCAGTGCGGACGATGTAGAACCGGGTCAGCAGGTGGCGCACGAACCATTCCCCGGCCGCCTTGGAACGGCCATAGGAATTGACAGGCCGGGGCGCGTCCCACTCGCGGTAGGGTTCCGTCGCCGTCCCATCGAACACCTCGTTGGTGCTGACATAGAGCAGGGCCGCCTGACACGCCGCGCAGGCCAGGACGATGTTCTGGGTGCCCAGCGCATTGACGCGGTAAGCCTGCTCTGGATCGCGGGCGCAGCCATCCACGTTCGTCCAGGCAGCGGCGTGGATCACCACGGCGGGGGCAAAGTCAGTGATGGCCTGTCCGATGGCTGGCCGGTCCGTGATGTCCAATTCCGGTAAATCGCAGCCGCTCACGTCGTGATCGGTCAGCGCGGCGTAGAGCGCCTGTCCCAATTGTCCCTTACATCCGGTGACGAAAATTCGCATGGATTCACCTCACATCTCTTTCTGTTGACTCGACGGGGGCAAATAGGTCGGTCTCCGTCCGTTCCCTTCGGCGGAACGGCGGGGCGGCGCGATGAAACGTCTCGGTAAACTGCCAACGGCGCACCAGCCAGCGCGGCAGTCGGCCCCAAAAAGACCCCGGGCCGGAGAGCTGGCTGGAGTGACAGGCCCCCGCCCGTCGTTTGACGTCGTAATAATCGCGGATGTCTATGCGCGTCGTGGTTGGCAGGTCGTGTTCCAACACCGCCCGCAGGTCAATGTCGCGGTTCTTGCCGATGGCAGAGGGGTCCATCCCCAGGAGGGGCATCAAGCGCACGGCCCAGCGCAGGAACGTCCGCGGAAAGGTCGTAAAGTAGAGCTTGGGCGGGGGTCCCGACGTGCGCGTCTGCGCAAAGGCCGCGACGGTGGCGCGATGCATCGCGACGTGATCCGGGTGGCCGTAGCCGCCAAAGGGGTCGAACGTCAGCACGACTTGGGGACGCAGGCGGCGCATCAAGTCAGCGACCTGGTCGGCTAGGTGGTCCGGGTCGGCCTGGATCAACGCCTGGGGATGTTGGTTGGCCGGGGCGCCGGGCATGCCAGAGTCGCGGTAGCCCAGCAGGTGGACCTCGGTCAGTCCCAGGGTGGCAGCAGCGCAGCGCAGTTCTCCCTCACGCTGGCAGGCGAGGTCGGCGCACTCGTCCGGTGTGGGAGCGTCGCTTTCGCCGGCTTCGCCGCGGGTGGCGCAGACCAGGTGTACGGCTGTGCCCTCGGCGGCGTATTTGGCCAGAGTGCCACCGGGGCCGAAGGATTCATCGTCGGGATGGGCAAAGATGGCGAGCAGCGTCTTGGGCATCATCAGATCGGGGTGATCCTTTCAGGTCAGGATTTGATCACAGTGCTGGCGGTAGCCGCATGCCTGGCAGCGTCCGGGGTCGTCGTGGTCGCGGGGCGCGTCCCTCTCCTCCAGGTCGGCCCGCATATCGTCCAACGTCGCCAGCAGTTCCTCCTCCAGTTCGGGCGTGTACTCGATTTCAAAGGCTTGGTCGGCGTACTTGATGATGCCGTAGGATGGTCGCCGTCCGTAGCACTCTTCGACCAGCAGACAGTAGACCGCCAGTTGAAGGATGTGCGAGTCGTAAGGTTGAAATGGGGCGCGGCTCGATTTGACCTCGACGGGGATGACGGCATCGCCATCCGCGACCAGATAGTCCGGTTTTCCGGTGAGAGCCAGGTGGCGCGAAAAGAGGGGACGTTCCAGCCGATTCCAGCCTCCCGTGTCGGTATAGATCACGCGGCCTGGGGGCAGTCCGCTGCGCGTTTTGCTGCGCTGGGCCAGCCAGAGGAACAGCAGCCCCAACACCAGCAGGATGACGAACCAGGAGAGCGGGTTCACAGCTATCTCATCAACCCCACGATGCCTACCGCCGCTGCCAGGAGGAGGAACAGCCAGGCCAACCGGCCCAGCCAGAACCCGGTTCGTACCTGCCGCCCGTGCTGGCGATGCTCGGCCTCGCCGATGATCAGCTCTCGCTGGCGGGATGAGGGTTTCCCCTCGATGCTCCCTAGCCACCAGGCCCGGGCGCAGTAGGCGTATTGCCCGACTTCGCTGGCGCGAATGACCCGGTCGTATTGCTCATCCACCTCCGACCTGCTCCTCAAAGTCGTGCAGGGCGCGGACCAGCTTGTCCTGGCGCAGGCTGTTGGTCAGGTCGCCGCGGGTACGCTCCAACACCCCGCGCAGTTGATCCACGCGCCGGCGCAGCCCTCCAGTGATGGCATCGGGAAAGTCAAAGGTGACCAGCAGGTCGTACAGCTCGTCCATCGCCGCCAGCAGTCGCTCGGCCTCGGCGGTGTCGCCCCGCCGCAGCTCGTCCAGGCAGCGCCGCCGCATTTCGCTGGCCGCTTCACACAGGCCGTTCAGGTAGGCCGGATATTCGACTTGCAGCGTCTCCGGTTCGGGGACCGGGGTGGCGCTGGCCAGCGCCAGGGTGACGTGGGCCTCGACCAGTTCCTTCAGCGCGTCCTGGGTGTAGCCGGCGTGCAGCAGATCGGGGTACGGCTCGATGCTCCCTCGCATATCGGCAGCGACGGCGTCGGCCTGGGCCAGCAGGTCACGGGCGACTTCCCACTCGTCCCGATGGCTGGCTCGAATGGCGGTGGCGCACAGGCGAATCAGCTCGCGGGACTGGCTCAGGGCCTGGTCGCGGGCCGCGTTGCGAGCCTCGAAATTGGTTCGGATACGTTCGGCAGTGCTCTCTAGACGATCCATCTGTTGCTCCGCTCTCTCACGATTCGGGGGACGGGGGCTTGACGGCGCCAAAGAACTGTTGGGCCAGGGCATCTCCAGTTTCGGGCAGTTTGATCTCGCCGAACTGGGCCTCGTATTTTTCCAGGTTCTCTTTCAGCGCCCGCAGCAGCAGCTTGGCGTGCAGGGGGGTGGTGATGATCCGGGCGTAGACTTTGGCGTTCGGTGTGTTCGGTAGGACGCGGGCGAAATCAACAATGATTTCCGAGGCCGAATGAGTGATCAAGGCCAGATTGGAATAGGTGGCATCCAAGTCAGGTGGCACCTGGACGTTGATTTGCATCTGGTGGGAACGGGGTGTTTTCATGGCGGATCCTCCTTCTGAAGAATGACGCATTTCACGTAGCTGCCAAGGTGCGACGCACTTGATAATGGCGCCACAAAGCCGCTGAAACCAGTGCGTCACACCTTGTTTACTGTATCCTACCTCAAAAGAGGCGGGCTGTCAAAGCGGGGTGGGGTTAAACAGTGGACCGCCGCTCGCGAGCGGCGGTCCGAATTACTCTTGCTCAACTATTTCGCTCGCTCAGAAGGGAATTTCCCCTTCTTCCTCTTCCTCTGGGGGCTCCTCTGGCGCGCCGGGGATGTCGGCCGCCATGGCCTCGCCGCGCCCACCCAGGAACCTGACGGTCAGCGCGGTGACGTCGTACGAGGCGCCGACGGTGCCGTCGCTGCGGGTAAAGGTGCGGGGATTGCCGCGCTCATCGGGGTTCAGCCGGCCCTCGACCAGCACGAGCCGCCCCTTTTGGAGGTATTGGTTGCAGGTCTCGGCCTGCCGCCGCCAGGCGGTGACGCGGAACCAGATCGTCTCGTCTATTTGGGTGCCGTCGGGACGGCTGTACTTGCGGCTGGTGGCGACCGAAAAATTGGTCACCGGTGTACCATCGGGGGTATACCTCATCTCTGGATCCCGCCCCAGGTAGCCAACGATAGTGATTCTGTGGAACATGATTCCTCCTTTCAACTAGGTGGGTTTTGTCAACGCGCTGTAACTACCCAGGCCATTATGGTTTTGACACAGAGAGCCGCTGAGAAGGCACAGAGA
>DSDT01000143.1 GCA_011048615.1 Chloroflexota bacterium
ATGCGGCCCTGCGAGAACGGCCCATCGTCTCCTTCATCACCAGTTGGATGGTCAGCCCGCTCCTCTTTGCCGCCGACGTGACGACGCTGCTGATCGAGACCTGCCGCCAGTCCATCCCCGTGGTGCTCTCGGCCGCACCGATGGCCGGTTCCACCGCGCCGGTGACGTTGGCCGGGATGTTGGCGCAACTGACCGCCGAACAGCTCTCCGGCGTCGTGCTAACGCAACTCGTGCGGCGCGGCGCGCCCTTGCTGATCGGCCCCATCCCCGCCGCCGCCGATATGAAGACCGGCCGCTACCTGGGCGGCAGCGCCGAGTTTGGACTTGCCAACGCGGCGATGGCCCAGATCGCCCAGTTCTACAACTTGCCCATCTACAACTCAGCCGGCATGACCGACGCCAAGATCCCAGATGTGCAGGCCGGCTTCGAGAAAGCGATGAGCGCCGTCCTCGCCGCGTTGGCCGGGAGCAACTTTGTCCACCATGCCGCCGGCATGTTGGAGAATATGAACACTGTCGCCGCCGAGCAATTCGTGATTGACAACGACATCCTCGGCATGGCTATGCGCGTCGTGCGGGGCATCGAGGTCAACGACGAGACGCTGGCGCTGGACGCGATTGACGCCGTCGGCCCGGGCGGCCACTACCTGATGGCCGAGCACACCTTGCGCCACATGCGTTCCGAGTTCTACTACCCATCGGTGGTGGTGGATCGGCAGGGGCGGGAGCAGTGGGAGCAGGACGGCGGGCTGGACGCCCGCCAACGGGCCCGGCAGCTCGCCCGCGACATCCTGGCCCATCACCAACCAGAGCCGCTCGATCCGACCATCGTCCGCCAAATTCGCCAACAGTTCGACCTGCACGTCTAGAAACCACTGTTTAAGGAGATATTGTACCGTGACGGAACAGATTCCTGTTGCTACTTGGCACCCCACGATACGGATGCTTTCCAACGAGCAAATCCAGGCCATCCACAACACCAGCCTGGACATTCTCTCTCGCACCGGCATCGTGATGAAAAATGAAACGGCCCGCCAACTCCTGCTCAAAGTCGGCGCCTGGGAATCCGACGGGCGCATCAAACTGCCGGAGCAGTTGGTGATGAGCGCCATCGCCGCCGCGCCGTCGCGCATCCCGATGCACAACCGGCTGGGCGAGCTGACGATGCCGCTGGAAGCCGGTCAGGTCTTTTTCGGCCCCGGTTCCGACTGCATCTTTACGATGGACGTGGAGACCGGCGAGCGCCGCCAAGCGACCGCCGAGGACATCCGCCGCATCGCTCACCTGTGCAACGGCCTCGAGCAGATGGATTTCATCATGTCCATGGGCAACCCCTCCGACGCGCCGGCGCTGGACATCTACATCCACGAGTTCGTCAGCATGATCCGCGGCTCGGTCAAACCGAACGTCTATACCGCCAACAACCGGGCCGATATGGAGGACATCTACCGCATCGCCTGCGCCGTCGCCGGCGGTGAGACGGCGCTGCGCGCAAAGCCTTTCATGATGCTCTACGCCGAGTCCATCTCGCCGCTGCTCTACCCGGACGAGTCGGTGGACAAACTGCTCTTCTGCGCCGAAAAGGGCATCCCAGTGACGTATCCCCCCTCGCCCAACACCGGCGGCGGCGGGCCGATCACCCTGGCGGGGGCGCTGGCGCTGGGGAACGCCGAGTGCCTGGTCGGGCTGACGCTGACGCAACTCGTGCGACCGGGTACGCCGTTCCTCTATGGGATGAACACCGCCGCACTGGACATGAAATCGGCCATCGTCAGCTACGGCGCGCCGGAGTGGCCGACGGGGATGGCGGCCTGGTGCGACCTGGCCCGCTATTACAACCTGCCGACGTGGGGCGCGGCCGGCGCCACCGACAGCAAGGTCGTGGACGCCCAGGCCGGCATCGAGGCCTCGATCTCGATCATGGCCGCTTTCCTGGCGCGGTGCAACCTGGTTCACGACGTGGGATACATCGAGTACGGCACCACCTCTTCGATGGAGCTGCTGGTCATCGCCGACGAGATCATCCGGGACGTCCGTTTCGTCATGGGCGGCGTCAAAGTCAGCGAACGCACCCTGGCCCGCGAGGCGATCCACCGCGCCCAACCCGGCGGCGGATTCCTGGCCGACGACCACACGCTGGACAACTGGAAGTGGGCCCAGTGGCGGCCGGCGCTGATTGACCGCTCTCGCTACGACCGCTGGGTGACGCGCGGCAGCCAGGACATGACCGCCCGCGCCAACGCCCGCGCCCGCCAGATTCTGGAAGAGCACCAAGTGCCGCCCTTGCCAGAAGCGGCGGAGGAAGTGATTGCCGACGTGTTGAAGAAGCGCGCCGCGTGAGGCCGAATGTGAGATCACGCTATGGCTAGACCTGGACCAGAAGGCGGGCAGTACCAGCCGCTGACGGCGGGACAGATCGAAGAGATCCACCGGGCGTCGCTGACGGTGTTGGAGCAGATCGGCGTCCACGTGGGAGATGGGAACGAGGACGGGAACGAGACCGCGCTGCATCTCTATCGAGAGGGCGGCGCCCGCGTGGAAGGGCAGCGCGTCTACCTGCCGGCCGGGATGGTCGAAGCAGCGCTGCGGGCCGCGCCGTCCCGGGTGCTGTTGGCGGGGCGCGACCCGGCGCAGGACGTGGTGTTGGAGGGGAAACGGGTCTACGCTGGCACCGGCGGCTCGCCGACCGCCGTGCTCGACCCCGGCGCCGACCACGTCCGGCCGGCGACGCTGCAAGACCTGGCCGACCTGGTCCGCCTGGCCGACGCGCTGGAATACTGCGACTTTGTCGTCGTCCCCATCCACCCCACCGACGTGCCCGAACAGGACGAGGCCGATGTGCCGGTCAACCGGTTCTACGCCGCCCTGACCCACACGACCAAGCACGTGATGGGCGGCGTCGGTTCCGTCGCCGGGGCGCAGGCGGTGATCGAGATGGCGACCCAGGTCGCCGGGAGCGAGGACGCGCTGCGGGAGCGCCCCATCGTCTCGGCCATCACCAGTTGGATGGTCAGCCCGCTCCACCTGGACGCCCGCGTGACCGACATCCTAATCGCGTGGTGCCAGGCCGGCCTGCCGGTCGCCCTCTCCTCGGCGCCAATGGCTGGCTCTACGTCGCCGGTGACGCTGGCGGGGACGCTGACCCAGCTCAACGCCGAGCAGCTCAGCGGCATCGTCCTGACCCAGCTCGTGCGGCGGGGGACGCCGGTGCTGGCAGGGTACATCCCCGGCGTAGCGGACATGCGCACCGGCGGCTACCTGGGCGGCCCGGTCGAATTTGGCATCATGCAGGCCGCCGCCGCGCAGTTGGCCCACTTCTACGGCGTGCCGATCTACTGCTCCGGCGGCATGACCGACGCCAAAATCCCCGACGCGCAGGCCGGATACGAGAAAATGGCCACGCTCCTGTTGGCCGCCATGGGCGGCGCAAATTACATCCACCACGCCTTTGGGATGATCACGAATATGAGCGCCGCCTCGCTGGAGCAAGCCGTGATAGACAACGATGTCGTGGGGATGGCGATGCGCGTGCTGCGGGGCGTCGAGGTGACGGAGGAAACCACCGCCGTCGCAGCGATCCGGCGAGTCGGGCCGGCCGGGCACTACCTGATGGATCCCCACACGATGCAGTTCATGCGCTCCGAATTCTTCTACCCATCGGCGGCCGACCGCCAGAGCCGGGTCGGTTGGGAGGCGGCTGGCGGTCGAGACGCCCGCCGCTGCGCCGCCGTCCGCGCCGCCCACCTGCTCGAAACACACCGACCGGAGGGCCTCCCGCCGGAGACGGACGCCGCGCTTCGCCAAATGTTCAATATCCTGTATAATGGGAGCCGCCGAGATTCAAGATGATCTACCAGAACCGAGATACAGGCATCAAACACATCCAGGCCCGCCAGGGCCACCGCTGCTACGGCATGGGGTTGGGCATCATCATCCTGGACGACGTCTACCCCGGCTTTCCGGGCGATGTGCGCAACGCCAGCGCCTACCCCTTCCCCATCCAGTACGAGATCGCCGAGGGAGTGGACATCCAGGCGCTGGTCTGGGCCGAGGACAAATCGCCCTGCCTGGCGCCGATCCAGCGAGCGGCCAAAAAGTTGGAGCGGATGGGCTGCCGCGCCATCGCCGCCGAGTGTGGCTACTTTGCCTACTTCCAGCGCGAGATCGCCGGTTACGTGGACGCGCCGGTCTTTATGTCCAGCCTGCTGCAAGTCCCATTTGCCCAGCAGCTCGTCGGGCCGGACAAGGTCGTCGGGGTGCTGGTCGCCCGCGACGGCCAGATGACCGATGCGCATCTGAAAGCCGTCGGCATCCAGATCGGCAGCAACTATGTCATCGCCGGGGCCGAAGCGCCAGGGCAGTGCGAAGAGTTCCAGCACCTGTGGTACGCGCCGGCCCGCACCGATCCGCCGGGCGCGTATTACGATAAAGCTGAGCAAGAGTTCGTGGAAGTGGTGACCGCGTTCTATCATGCCCACGGCAATATGGGGGCGATGGTGCTGGAATGCACCGGTATGCAGCCCTTTGCCCGCGCCATCCAGCGGGAGATTCACATTCCGATCTTTAGTTGGGGCACGCTGCTCGACTATGCTTACTCTGTGGCAGTGCACCGCGATTACTACGGCCACGTATAGAAAAAATCAACAGGAAGGGAGGTGGTACAGCACACCATAGCGGATTGCAGAGTGAAGGTTGAACGTTGGAGTTGTCAATCAACCGATTTCAAATCCACCTGTAGCACCAATCGCTTTTCAATAAGGAGGAGTCTCAAAAATGGAGATCATCAGGAAGAAGAAACAGACCGATGTACATCCGTACATCCCCGAATTGAAGGAGGTCTACCGGGCCGGGCGATGCACCCGCCGCGAGTTCCTCCAGACGGCGACGTTGTTAGGGATGTCCTTCGCCAGCGCCAGCGCCTTCTTGACCGCCTGCGGTCCCAAGCCGACCGAGGCGCCGACGACCGCGCCGGTCACCGAACCGACCGCCGTCCCAGCGCCGACGGGCCCCGCCCGCGGCGGCACGATGACTGTGGCGACCCGCGTCCAGCGCCTCGACCACCCGGCGCGGCTCTCCTGGATTGAGGGCGCCAACGCCATGCGCCTGGTCAACGAGTACCTGACCTTTACGGACTGGGACAACATCACCCATCCGTGGCTGCTGGAGAAATGGGAGGCCAACGACGAAGTAGATGAGTGGACGCTCTACCTGCGCAAGGGCATCAAGTTCAACGACGGTGTCGAGCTCACAGCGGATGACGTTGTCTTCAACATGCAGCAGTGGTTCGACGACGAAGTCGGGTCCTCCATCAAGGGGTTGATGAGCTACCTGACGCCGGACAACATCGAGAAAGTGGACGATTACACCATCAAGCTGTATCTCGATTCCGGCAACATCGGCGTGCCGCAGCACCTGTTCCACTATCCGGCCCTGATCGTCCCCAAGACGTTCGAGGGCGACTGGGTGCGTCAACCGGTCGGCACCGGCCCCTTCACGTTGAGCGAGTACGTCGAGGCCGAGCGGGCCGTCTTCGTACGGCGCGAGGACTACTGGAAGATGGGCGAGGACGGCCAATCGCTGCCCTATCTCGACCGGGTCGTGATGCTCGACCTGGGCGAGGAGGACGCGGCCCGCATCGCCGCCCTGCAAAGCGGCCAAGTGGACAACATCTTTAACCCGTCGGCCGAGATCTGGCAGGCGGTGAAGGGACTGCCCGGCATCAAAGTCTACTCCACACCCACTGCGCAGACGTTCGTCATCCGCATGCGGGTGGATACCGAACCGTTCAGCAACAACAAAGTGCGACAGGCGCTCAAAAAGTGCATTGACCGCCAGAAGGCGCTCGACCTGGCGTGGTTCGGCGAGGGCGTGCTGGGGCACGACGCCCACATCGCGCCCGTCCACCCGGCGTACTGCGAGAAGCCGATCCCGCCCTACGATCCGGAAGGCGCCAAGGCGCTGCTGGCCGAGGCCGGCTATCCCGACGGCTTGACCGTAGACCTCTACACGCAGGAAGCGCGCGCAGAACCGGCGCTGGCCCAGTCGCTCAAAGAGACGGCCGCCGCCGGTGGGATCAACATCAACCTCAACATCCTGCCCTCGGCGCAGTACTGGGACATCTGGACCGAGGTGGATCTGGGCATCACCATCTGGGCGCACCGCCCGCTGGGCACCATGGTGCCGGCCCTGGCCTACACCGCCGACGCCGATGGCAACCCGGGGGCCTGGAACGAGACCCGGTGGGTGGACAAAGAGTTCAGCGACCTGCTGCGCGAGGCGGAGCGCACCCTCGACGTCGAGGCGCGGCGCGAGATCTTTTGCCAGATGGAGGACATCCAGCAGGAGCGCGGCTCCGTCGGCATCGCCTTCTACACCAGCGTCTGGTACATCTGCAACGAAAAGTTCCAAAACGTCCAGGCGCACCCCACCAACTATGATCACTTTGACAACGTCTGGATCAAAGAATAGGTCTTAAGCAACGGCGTTAGACGTGATAGCAGGGAGTGAGGCAAGTCCCAGCGGCTGCCTCATTCCCTCACTTCACCCCATCGCCCGGTCGCCTACCTATGGGAGGGACTATGGCCAAATATATCCTTCGACGCCTGGTATTTATGCTGTTGACCATGTTGCTGGTGTCCATCGCCGTCTTCCTTATCTCTGAGGCCGCGCCAGGGGATGTCGCCCGCCACATCCTGGGTCAATTTGCGTCGCCGGAGCAGGTCGAACTGATGAGAGAACAGCTCGGCTTGACGCAACCCCTGTACGTTCGCTACGCAGACTGGCTGATCGGCAACGACTGGCGGTTGACCCGATTGGTGGATATGCCCCTCAAGTTCACCATCATCGCTGGCAAAACCGAGCCACAGTGGTACGCTGTCGCCCCCGACGGCACACTGCGCCAGTGGCGGTTGAAAAAAGATGAAGGGCTGATCGAGTACCGCTTTGCCCAGGACGGCACCCAGGAACTGGCGACCGTCACGGATTGGCAGTTGGACGAGGAGGGTGAGGAGATCTTTTGGGGCGTGGACACGGCCAATCACGTCGTGCTGTGGCGGAAGGAGGGCGCCCGTCGGCAGTTCGGGGCCGCGGCCGGGCGGGCGATGACGGAAGGCAGCGGTGAGAGATATTACCCCATCCGCAAGGGTTTGCTGCGCGGCGACCCCGGCATCTCGACCCGCACCGGGCGACCGGTCGGGCCGACGATCGTGCGACGGATGCGCAACTCGTTCACCCTGGCGGCGATCGCCTTTGCGTTCATCATGCCCATCGCCCTGCTGCTAGGACTGCTGGCCGGTCTGCGCGAGGGCAGCCCCCTCGACCGTTCCGTCTCGCTCTTCAGCCTGATCACAACTTCGGTGCCCGAGTTTGCCAGCGGCGTCTTTTTGATTCTCATCTTTGCGTTCTGGCTCGAGCTCTTGCCCGGCGCCGCCGTGTTCGTGGACGACATCGCACCCTGGCAGGATCCGAAACTGCTCGTTCTCCCCGTGCTGACGCTGACGTTGGTAGAGATCGGTTACGTCGCCCGCATGACCCGCGCCAGCATGATCGAGGTGATGAACGCGCCCTACATCCGCACCGCCTTTCTGAAAGGCCTGCCCTACCGGCGCGTCATCTTTAAACACGCCGTGCGCAACGCGCTGATGGCGCCCATCACCGTGATCATGCTCCACGTCAACTGGCTGATCGGCGGGATCGTCGTCGTCGAGTCCGTTTTCGGCTACCCGGGGCTGGGCATGTACATGCTCGATTCGGCCCTGTTCAAGGACATCAACGCCATCGAGGCGGGCGCAATGGTGATGGTCGCACTGGCCGTCGGCACCCAGTTGGTCGCTGACGTCATCTACACATTCCTGAACCCGCGCATCCGGTACACGTGATCCGGCAGTGGATTCTAGTTCGGAGCAAACTTGTGACAACTGTAGAAACCACATCAAGTCAAATGCAAACAACCGGTAAACCGAGCGGCCCGGGACGGCAGGTGTGGGAGAATCTGTCCATCGTCTTCCGCTCCAGAGTCGCCACCGCAGGGCTGGTCATCATTCTATTCTGGATCTTGGTCGCCATCTTTGCTCCCATTCTGGCCCCACACGACCCCCTGGCCCAGGACTCGTCCGCCATCAATCAAGCGCCATCCAGACAGTATCTGCTCGGCGCCGACAACCTGGGACGCGACATCCTCTCCCGCCTGATCTATGGCAGCCGCACGATCCTGCTGCTGGCGCCCCTATCCGTGCTCTGCTCGGTCGCCGTCGGCACCCTGCTGGGATTGATCGGCGGTTACTTTGGCGGCCTGATTGACGAAGTCGTGATGCGCATCCTGGACGCGATCATGGCCTTCCCCACCATCCTGCTCTATCTGATCATCATCGCCGCCATCGGCCCTTCGGCGCTCAACGTCGTCCTGGCGATCACGTTCGTCGGGGCGCCAGGCGTCGCCCGCCTGGTGCGCAGCCTGACGCTGGACATCCGCACCCGCGACTACATCCGCGCCGCCGAGACGCGGGGCGAGAACCCGTTCTACATCATGTTCCTGGAAATCCTGCCCAACGCCCGCGGCCCCATCATCATTGACTCGATGCTGCGCGTCGGCTACGCCATCTTTTCCATCGGCACCCTGGGCTTCCTCGGCCTGGGGCTGCCGCCGCCCACGCCCGATTGGGGCGGCATGATCAGCTCGGCCCGTAAATTCATCTGGACGAACCCGCTGGGTGTGCTCTGGCCGGCGCTGGCGATCTCCAGCCTGGTCGTGGCGCTGAATCTCTTCGCCGATGGCCTGCGGGAAGAATCCACCCGCTACCAGTGATGCCGGCCGGAAAGGAGCAAGCATGCACGAGTCACACATACAAGACAACGCCCAGATGGGCCCATCGGATGGGTGGATCCCCCTGGGAAAAGACCCCCTCCAACAACCGCGCGACGTCCCCGTCCTGAGCGTCGAGCGCCTGGCTGTCTCCTACGAGACGCGCTACGGCGACGTGCCGGCGGTGCGGGACGTCAGCTTCACGGTGCAACGCGGCGAAGCGTACAGCATCGTGGGCGAGTCCGGCTGCGGGAAGAGCACCGTTGCATTCAGCATCGTCAGCTTCCTGGGGCGGAACGGCAAAATCGTGGACGGTCACGTGCTCTTCCAGGGCCGCGACCTGGTTGGACATTCCGAAGAGGAGTTGCGCAAACTGCGCGGCGACCGCATCTCGATGGTCTACCAGGACCCGATGCAGGCCCTCAACCCCTCGCTGCGCATCGGCGAACAGCTCGCCGAAGTATTGACGGTCCACCGGGGCATCGGCCAGAGCGAGGCGGAAGACCGCTGCATTCATATGCTGGAACAAGTCCACATGCCCGACCCGGCCAACGTGATGCGCCGCTATCCGCACCAAATCTCTGGTGGGCAGCAGCAGCGCGTCGTCATCGCCATGGCCCTGCTCAACGACCCGGCCCTGCTGATCATGGACGAGCCGACGACCGCGCTCGACGTGACGGTCGAGGCAGCCGTGCTCGACCTGGTGGCCGAACTCCAGCACAAATTCGACACCGCCATCATGTACATCAGCCACAACCTGGGCGTCGTTGCCCGCGTGTCGGACCAGGTCGGCGTGATGTACGCCGGCACCATGGTGGAACGGGCCAGCGTGAACGACGTCTACCTGCGCCCCAGCCACCCATACACGCTGGGGTTGATGCGCTGCGTCCCGCGCCTGGGGATGGACAAGGCCGCCAGCTACCTGTATCCCATCCGCGGCCGCGTGCCGTCGCCCCGCAACCTGCCCCCCGGCTGTATCTTTGAACCCCGTTGCGATTTCGCCCGCCCGGTCTGCCGCCAGAAATCGCCCGAGATGTGCGAGGTCGAACCGGAACACTGGGCGCGCTGCCACTTTGCCGCAGAAATTCTGAGCGGCAAACTCGAACCGCCGCAGGACGCCGTTCCCGATCTACAGGCCCTGGCCGAACGACGCGCGAGCGACGAGACGGTGCTGCGGGTCGCCCGCGCCAAGACGTATTACGAAGCGCCCTCGAAACAACTCATCGGAGGCGAAAAACAATACGTCAAGGCCGTGGACGATGTCAGCGTCGAGATGAAACGGGGCCACACCCTCGGCATCGTCGGCGAGTCCGGGTGCGGCAAGAGCACACTGGTCAAAACGATCATCGGCCTCGAAAGCCCCACCGGCGGTGAATTCGAGTTCATGGGGATGGACATCTCGATGCCCGTCTCGAAGCGCAGCTTGGACCTGATCAAAGAGCTGCAAATGGTCTTCCAGAACCCGGACGCGACCCTCAACCCCTCTTTCAGCGTGGGATCCCAAATCGGGCGACCGCTGCGCCGCTTCAAAGCTGTGCCCGCCCACCAGGTGCGGGACGAGGTGGTCCGCATCCTCGACTTGATGCGGCTGGGCGAAAACTATTACAACCGCCTGCCGCGCCAGCTCAGCGGCGGCGAAAAGCAGCGCGTCGGCATCGCCCGCGCCATCGCCGGCCGGCCAGAGCTTGTCCTGTGCGACGAGCCGGTCTCGGCGCTGGACGTCTCGGTGCAAGCCGCCGTGCTCAACTTGCTGCTCGAAGTGCAACAGGAGATGGGCACCACGATGGCCTTCATCGCCCACGACCTGAGCGTGGTCCGCTTCTTCTGTGACACCATCGCCGTGATGTACCTGGGACAGATCGTGGAATTTGGCCCGGCGGAAGCGATCTATGCGCCGCCCTACCACCCATACACCGAGGCGCTGCTCTCGGCGGTGCCGATCCCCGACCCCCGCGCCGCCCAGAAACATATCCGCCTGAGCGGCAGCGTGCCCAGCGCTCTCCACCCACCCAGTGGATGCCGGTTCCACACCCGCTGCCCGCGCCGGTTGCTGCTGCCCGATGGGGGTCAAATTTGCACCGTCGAGCCGCCGCCGTGGCAACGCAACACCGACGAACACCGCATCTTTTGCCACATCCCACTGGACACGCTGCGCCAGATGGACGCTGTGGTCACGATCCAGGAATAGGAGGAATCATGCTGGTTAGAGACTATATGACCCGCCACCCCATGATGGGAGAACCGACTATGCCCATCGTCGAGGCCCAACGGTATATGTGGGAACACAATCTGCGCCACCTGCCCATCGTCGGCGACGGGAAACGGCTGCTGGGACTGGTCACGCGGCAGACGCTGCTGGTTGACCCCGGTCGTCTGGCCAGTCTGGACGTCTGGGAGATCACCAGTTATCTCTCCGGTCTGACGGTGAAGGACGTGATGGTGCAGGCCCAAGACGTCATCAGCACCTCGTCGGACGTCACCATCGAGGAAGCTGCCCGCACGATGGTCGAGAATCGCATCAGTTGTCTACCGGTGATCGAGGCAGGCGTCGTCGTCGGCATCATCACTGAGACCGACATGCTATGCCAGTTGATGGAGTTGATGGCGACGCGCGCTCACGGCGTGCGCGTCACCATCCAAATGCCCGACGTCAAAGGGGAATTGGCCAAATTGGTCAGCGCCATCAGCGCTCAGGGATGGGGCATCCTGGCCTGCGGCGGCGTCCCGGCGCCGAAAGCGCCCGGCAAGTGGGAAACGGTGGTCAAGATCCGCAATGTCTCTAAAGACGACATCGTGGCGGCGCTCAGTCAGATCGAAGGGCAAGAGATCATAGACGTGCGCGAGATGTGAATGCGAGAGATGGGCACGGGTTTTCCCTGATCCATTTTGGGTGTGGTGCCCAACCAGGCGCTATGTGGAGTTGCTGCAGGGGGCCGTGCGATGATCTGTTACATAGATATGGAGCACGAGATCGCGCTCCAAACGGAGGAGCAGCGGGAAAATCACCGTGTCTGGTGCGAGGATGTGCGGCAGAGACTCGCGCAGATCGCTGGCGACGAGTGCCAGGTGCGGCGATACGATCAGATCACCCGCCAGTGGCTCGATGCGGCCCAGGTCCGCGCCCTGGTGCTCAGCGGCAACGTCACCGACTGGCCCGAGTATACGCCCGACAGTCTGCGCGAGATCATCGTCATCGTCCGCCAGGCCGCCCGGCCGGTCCTCGGGCTGTGCGGCGGCCTCCAATTGATCGCCCTGGCCTACGACGTGCCGGTCGGCCCGATGCGGCCGCTGGCTCCGGGCGAGCGCGACCCTGACCCTGAAATGGGTGGCGGTTATTTCAAAGAGTGGGGGTTTACGCCGGTGCGCGTGACCCGGTCGGATCCGCTCTTCGACGGCCTGAGCGAAGCGCCGATCTTTCTGGCGGCCCACTATGCCGAGTCGAAAGGGACACCGCCCGGCTTCGAACTGCTGGCCTCCACCGATGCCTGCCGCGTCCAGGCCATCAGGCAGACCGGAAAGCCGGTCTATGGCGTCCAGTTCCATCCCGAAGCCTACACCGAAACGCCAGACGACCGGCGGAGCTGGTTGGTCCGCACTGTCTACCCGCAGGGATACCCTCAGGCGCAACCGGACGGCCGCACGCTCTTGACCAATTTTTTCAGGATCGCCGGAATCCCGAAAGCGACATACCGTGACTGATTTGTACGACGCCTTCATAACCGCCTTCGGTGTCTGGGAAGCGGCCCGGCCCTACGTCCACCTGATGGTCGCAGCGGACGAAATGGCGCTGGTCGTGGCGCTGGCAGCGGCAGGTGAACCGCTGACGGTCGGAGAGATCGCCGGGCGGTTGGCGCTGCCGCCTGAGACGGCGGCCGAGCTGGTGCAGCGGTGCTACGCCCGCCACATCGTGAACCGATCCGTCGAACCCGCCGAAACCGACGACGCCCGGTACACCGCGGCCGACTTTTACGCCCGCCTCGACCATTTCGCCAAATTCGAGGGCTGGGACGACATCCCCGCCGCCGACCGCCAGATCATCGAGCGCAGCTACCTCGACCAGTTCATCGCCCGCCACCGACGCAACGTGGCGCGCAAAATGGCCGGGTTGGAAGCGGAGAACGCGCTGCCCAACGACACCATCCTGCTGCTGCACGAAGTCGCAGAGATGCTCGATGCCGCCGCCGACATCATCGTCCAGCCCTGCGACTGCCGGCGACTGGCGCAGCAGTGCGACCGGCCGGTGGAGACGTGCATCTGGCTGGACGAAGGCGCCCGCCATGCGCTGGCGCGGGGGTACGGGCGCCGCCTGAGCCGGGAAGAGGCGAAAGAGCTGGTGCGCCAGGCCGACCGGCAGGGCTTGATGCACACCGCCGACAGCGAATGGCAGACGCGCGGCCTGCACGCCATCTGCAACTGCTGCGCCTGCGACTGCTACCCCTTCCGCGCCGCTCAGGAATTGGGCAGCAAGGGCGTCTGGCCCAAAAGCCGCTACGTGGCGGCCCACGACCGGACGCGCTGCACTTTTTGCGGGCTGTGCGTGCGCCGCTGCCACTTTGACGCCTTCTACCACGACGGCGCAACGGTGGAAGTCAACGGCAAAGCCAAAGGAAACGATAAGGAAAACGTGCAGTTCGACCCGGAGA
>DSDT01000254.1 GCA_011048615.1 Chloroflexota bacterium
CCCGATATGCCGGCCGCCACGTACAGATCCGGGCCGACCGTCTTGCCGGTCTGCCCCACCTGGTGTTCGTAGGGGATCCAGCCGGCATCCACCGCAGCGCGGGAAGCGCCCACCGCGGCGTTCAGCGCCTCTGCCAGACTCCGGACCGTCCCGAACCCCTCCGGCCCACCGACTCCCCGTCCACCGGAGACGATCACACTGGCGTCGGTCAGGCTGACCCCACCCTCGGTCTCCCGGAACCCGCTCACCTTGACGGGAATATCCTCCTCCGCCAGGACCGGTTCCACGTTGACGATCTCGCCGCTGCGCCCCGCGTCCGGCTCCGGCTTGGGAAAGGCCCGCGTGCGGGTGGTAAAGATTTGCGGCCGGCGCTCCGGGATGACGCACTTGCAGAGCAACTTGCCGGCGTAAATGGGGCGCGTGGCCACCAAGTTGCCGCCGTCCAACTCCAACGCAGTGCAATCGGCGACGCACCCCGTATCCAGGGCCACTGCCACCGCTGCCCCCAATTCACGCCCCCGGAAGGTCGCGCCGATGAGCACAGCGACCGGATCGGCCTCACCCACCACCTGGGCCAGCAGAGCAGACTGCGGCTCGACACGGAAATCGGCCAGCGTCTCATCCTCGGCCAGGATTACCCGGTCGGCCCCGTAAGAAATCGCCTCCTGGGCCAGGCCGTCCACCCCTTCCCCGCCAAAGACACAAGCGACCACCTGACCTCCCAACTCGTCCGCCAGGCGGCGGGCCGCGCCGATGGCCTCCCAGGAGGTGCCAGCGGGCTGACCTTTGAACTGTTCTACCCAGACAAAGATGTCATTCGTTGTCATCGCCTCACCTCCTATATCACCTTCTCGGCCAGCAGTTTATCAACCAGGATGGCTGCCTGCTGCTCGACCGTCTCCGCCTCGATCATCTCGGCCTCACCTTCTCGCGCCGGCGGCGCAAAGACCTCTGGCCAGCGCACGCCAGAGCCGCTGGCGCCCACCTTGTCGCTCTCCGCTCCGACGTCGTCCAGGGACCAGGCGGGATACTCCATCTTGGCCGCCTTGCGGATGCCGATGAAGGAGGTATAGCGCGGTTCGTTGATGCCCTTGGTCGTGCCCACCACGGCGGGCAGAGTGGCCGAAACCACCTGCCGCCCCTCTTCCAACAGCCGTTCGACGGTGATGGACCGGGCGTCGGGGTCCAGTTCCACGACCTTGATCGTGTACATCAACGAGGGAGCGCCTAACCGCTTGGCGACGGCCGCGCCGACCTGCCAGGTCTGGGCGTCAATCGCTGATTTGCCAAAGAGAACCAGGTCCACGTCCCCCATCTGCTCGATCGCCCTGGCCAGTACATAGCTGGTGGCCAGGGTATCGGAGCCAGCGCAGGTCTCGTCCCAGATGCGGATGGCCTCGTCGCAGCCCATCGCGACGGCGTGTTTGAGGGCCTCCAGGGCCTCTTGCGGCCCCATCGAGATCACGGTGACTTTTCCACCGTGCTCGTCTCGGAGCACCAGCGCCTCCTCCACGGCGTACTCGTCCCAGGGGTTGATAATCAGGGGTGATTCCCCCCAGGAAACATTGCCCGCACCGTCCACCGTCATTTTGGCTTCCGTGTCGGGCGTGTGCTTGGTACATACTACGATGTGCAAGATACACCTCCTAAAAGTGATGTGTAGAACGTATAAACCGAAACAGACGTAACGCGCGATGATGTCACGTCTGCCAATACCCGGGATCGTAGGCGGGCAGCTCGCAGCGCAGCGGCCTGTCCCCCCGATGGTCCAGGGCATACCCGGCCTGGATCAACTCGTGAATCTGGCTGGTACCCTCGTAGATGCAGGCGCCCTTGGCGTTGCGCAAGTACCGCTCGACGTCGTACTCGTCCGAGTACCCATAGGCTCCGTGAATCTGCACCGCATCGGATGCAGCGGTAAAGCTGGCCTCGGTGGCGAACCACTTGGCCAGGCTCGTCTCCCGCGTGTTACGCTGGCCCTGGTTCTTGAGCCATCCCGCTTTCCAGCACAACAGACGCGCCATCTCGTAATCCCGCGCCATACGGGCGATCATCTGCTGGATCAGTTGATGCTCCGCGATCTCTCGCCCAAAGGTCCGCCGCTCGTGAGCGTACGCCACCGACGCCTCCAGACTAGCCCGAATCAGACCGGTCGCGCCAGCCGCCACCGTGTAACGGCCATTATCCAGACAGCTCATCGCGATCTTGAACCCCTCTCCCTCCTCGCCCAGCCGGTTTTCGACCGGCACCTCCACGTCGGCCAGGCTGATCCAGCCAGTAGAACCGGCACGCACCCCCAGCTTGCCGTGGATGTCGCCAGTAGTGACACCCGCCATCTCCCGTTCGACCATGAACGCGCTGATCCCCCGATGGGCTTTGGCTGCCCGGGGATCCGTCTTGGCGAAAACGAGAAAATTATGCGCCACTGCCGCCAGGCTGATCCACATCTTTTCGCCGTTGAGGACGTAAACGTCTCCCTCGCGGCGGGCCGTCGCGGCCAGGGCAACCACGTCGGAGCCGGCGCCCGGTTCCGTGAGAGCGTAGGCCGCGTATCGCTCACCCCGCGCCTGAGGGACCAACCAGCGCTGTTTCTGCTGCTCGCTCCCCCACTGGAACAATCCCAGGCAGTTGAGGCCCGTATGTACGCTCATCACCACCCGCAGGGAGGTATCCACCCGCTCCAACTCCTCGCACGCCAGTCCCAGACAGATGTAATCCATGCCGGCTCCTCCGTAGCGAACCGGGATGCAGATGCCCAGAATGCCCAGTTCCGCCATCCGGCCGAGGGCGTCGAGATTGGGGCGATGGGAGCGGTCGTATTCTTTTATCACGGGGGAAACTTTACGCTCAGCGAATTCCCGCACCATCTGGCGGGTCATCTCTTGCTCAGAGGTCAAAGAAAAGTCCATAGTTCCTCAAGAGTATGGCATCGAATAGCCAAGGGATACAAACCTGGTATAATTATAGCCGCAGACCACCAATGCGCAAGTCGGCGACGACGACAGTTGACTTGAGCGCATATTCGCTTATACTAGCAACCGGTCTGTGCGACCCAACCATCCGCCCGAGAAAGGAGATCCTTATGACGGCTATAAAACACCGAGAACCGGAAAGCGCGGCCCAGAAGTGGATCCCAGTACTGCTCATCTGCCTCCTGGGTATCTTTGGCTCCATCGCGCTCCTCTACTTTTTCCCTGCCTTCGACGCCTTGGACTTGATGATGCTGCTCGTGGTGACGATGTTTGCGGCTGTCGGTTGGATTCGGGGCACCATCCGGGGTATCGTGAGCATTGTGATCCTTTACATCGCCACCGGCGTCGCGGCCCTGGCCTATCGAGCAGTCACGCCCTACGTTGGCGGCGTCCTGGAGGCCGCCAAGTTCAATCTGGCTGCCACCGCCGCCGAAAGCGTCACCCGAGGCTCGATGGCCGTCTCCTTCGTCCTGCTAACCATCCTCGTCTGGATCATACTCGAGATTGTGGCCAAGGTCGCGATGGAGGATACGACCATCAAAGGGATCGGCATGCTGGATAGCCTGGTCGGCATCCTCTTCTACGCCGTCCTGGGTATCCTGGTCGCGGCCCTCCTGTTCAACATGATCGGCTACGGCCGCTCCCGTCCCGCGCACGACCGGGCGTACCTGCGTCCGGCTTTCAGGGCGGTGCTCCAAGTGCACTATATGTCCCAGTCCTTCTGGTTCCCCCAGGGACCGCCGCCGATCTATGTCTACGATCTGAATGTACAATAAGCATCTCACCACCCTCGAGTTCCCCCTGATCCTGGACCGCCTGGCCGCTCACACCAGCTTTTCGGCCGGGGAGGAAAAGGCCCACACCCTCACGCCAGAGACCGACCTGCGCCAGATCCGCCGCCAGTTGGAGACGACGAGCGAGGCCCGCGCCCTGTTGGAGATCAAATCGGACGCCACCCTGGGCGGCGCTCACGACGTCCGCCCCCTGGCTCAGGCCGCTCAACGAGGGGCGGTCTTGCCGCCAGCGGAGCTGCTCGACGTGCGAGATACCCTGGTCGCCGGGCGAGTCCTGCACCGGCTGCTGCTCCGGTTGGACGATCGGTTTCCGCACCTGGCCGACGTAGCCGGTCGCATCATTCCCTGCCCCGATCTGGTCGCCGAGATTGATCGCTGCCTGGACGAACGGGGCAACGTGCGCGACGCCGCCTCCACCGAGTTGGCCCGCATCCGGCGGGAAGAGCGCATCGCCCACGGCCGCCTGCAGGACAAGCTCCAGCACATCATCGGATCGTCCCGCTACGCCAGCTTTTTGCAGGAGCAGATCATCACTCAGCGGGACGGCCGGTACGTCATCCCCCTCAAGGCGGATTTCAAGGGCCGCCTGCGGGGTATCGTCCACGACGTCTCGGCTTCCGGCGCGACCGTCTTTGTCGAACCGCTGTCCGTCGTCGAACTGAACAACACGTGGCGTGAGCGCCAGCTGGAGGAGGAACAAGAGGTTCACCACATCCTGACCGATCTATCCGACCGGATCGCCCAGCACGCGACCGAGATCAATCTGACGGTGGATGCGCTGGCCGACCTGGACCTGGCCTTCGCCAAGGCCAAGTACGCCGACGCCACAGACGCCACCGCTCCTGAATTCGTCCCTCTGCGCTCCTCCTCCACCTTCCACCCCGGCTCTACCATTCGGCTGCACGGCGCTCGTCATCCCTTGCTCGACCCCAAGACAGTCGTGCCCATCGACATCACCCTGGACGACGAGACTCACGTGCTGGTCCTCACCGGTCCGAACACTGGCGGCAAGACCGTCACCCTCAAGACGGTGGGACTGCTGGTACTGATGGCCCAGGCCGGCATGCACATCCCGGCCGATCCAGGCGCGCTCATATCGCCGTTCGAGGCCGTGTACGCCGACATCGGCGACGAGCAATCCATCGAACAGAGCCTCTCCACCTTTTCCTCCCACGTGTCCAACATCCTCTCGTTCCTCGACCAGGCGGACGAGGGCAGCCTGGTGCTGCTGGACGAGTTGGGCGCGGGCACCGATCCAGCCGAAGGGGCTGCGCTGGCCCGGGCGCTGCTGGATCACTTTCGCCAGCACCGCACCACGAGTTTCGTCGCCACCCACTACCCCGAGTTGAAGACGTATGCCCAGCTCACCCCCGGCGTGTGCAACGCCTGCGTCGAGTTCGATCCCCAGACCCTCAGCCCCACCTACAAGCTGACCATCGGGCTGCCGGGTCGCTCCAACGCCTTTGCCATCGCCCAACGGTTGGGAATGCCTCAGCACATCGTCGAAGCCGCCCAACAGATGATCTCGCCAGACGATCTGCGCACCGAGGATATGTTGGACGACATTCACCGCCTCCGCATCCAGGCCGCCCAGGCCCGGGACGAGGCGAACGCTGCCCGGACCGCAGCCGCCAAACTTGAACAAGAGCTAGGTGAACGTCTGAAGCACATTGACCAGGAAAGGCAGCAGGTGTTGGAACAGGCCCAAGAAGAAGCGACCCAGGAATTGGAGACGCTCCGCACCAAAGTGCGCCGCCTGAGACAGCGCTTGCAGGCCGCCGCCGCCCCGCTGGAAACCGTCTCGGCCGTCGAAGAGACCATCATCGCGTTGGAGGAGGACCTTCCGCTCTCTGCGCCGGAACCGTTGGCCCCTCCCCTCCCTGCATCCCCCCAGCGCCCTCTCCGCTCCGGCGACCTGGTCTGGGTCCATCCGCTAAACGCCCAGGGCCGAATCATCGAGGTGAACGGGCAGGAAAACGAGGCCGAAGTACAAATGGGACTGGGTCGCACCCGGGTGAGGGTCACGGCGTTGGAACTCTGCGCTCCGCCTCCCGAGGAGGAAAAAGCATCCGAGAGGCCGACCGTTCACGCTGGCGCTGCACCATCTCCGGGAATGCGCCTCGACTTGCGCGGCTGCACCGTGGAAGAAGCGTTGGCCCAACTGGACCTCTACCTGGACAACGCGTGGCGGGCCGAGCTGCCGTGGGTTCACATCATCCACGGCAAGGGCACCGGCGCCCTGCGCCGGGCCGTGCGAGACTTTTTGACCACTCATCCTGCCGTCAGCACCCACGAATTGGGCGGCGACAAAGAGGGCGGGGCGGGCGTCACCATCGCCAAACTGGTATCCTGACAGCAATTCCCGTTTTAGCATCATCGCCGCGTGATATGGCATCGTAGTGGCGACTTTAGTCGCTGATTACGTGGCTCAAACGACTAAAGTCGTCACTACGAGCTCCATAACGGGAATTGCTGGTATCCTGAGGAGAAAAATATGGCGAGGTATAGCAACTCGCCCTCGTACTGGAGGTATAACGATGATAACAATTGATCTCTGGCTGTACGGGCCAATGGCCCACTATGCAGGAGAGAAAAGTCAGGGCAGCTATGCCAATTTGAATCTGGAAATGGCCGCTGGCAGCACCATCGGCGACCTGATCCGCCACCTGGAGATTCCTACCGAGGAGCGGGGCATCACGTTCATCAACGGGAATCTGGCCGCCCTACCCGGCATAGACGCCGACCTATCCATCGAGCTACAAGACGGCGACCGGGTGGGCATCTCCCACCGCAGAAGTATGTGGCCCTTCCAATACCGGTTCGGCGCCCAGATGACGCCGCAGCTCGAGGAAGCGTTCCGAGACCGCCAAGACCGAGGGGTGCACCACGCCTACACCAAATCCTCAGGCACTTGACAAGCCAGCACATTTGACATATTATAGTAGTGAAAACCCCATAGGTCTCCGACTCACCTGGTTCCGTACTGGACGGGTGAGCGACAAGGTGTAGAGAGTAATTTCTGCGCCCGCCGTGTTTGCAAAGGAGGCACTTTTTGGCCTGGTATTCTTCACCAAGCCAGAGGTAGCCTCTTTTTATATTGGGTCCACAAGTAATACAATTGAAGGAGGTCACAAATGTCCAAGTTCCTGCGTATCAATATGGCAGACCGTACGGTCACTTATGAGGACGTACCAGAAAAGTACCAGTTCCTCGGCGGCCGCGGTCTCTCGTCCACCATCGTCTACGACGAGGTGGACCCCACCTGTCACCCGTTGGGGCCGAACAACAAGCTGGTCTTCGCGCCGGGAATGATCGCCGGCACCAACGCCCCCACGTCGGGCCGGGTCTCGGTCGGGGCCAAGTCGCCCCTCACCGGCGGCATCAAAGAATCGAACGCCGGCTCCAACTGGCCGCAGTTGGTCGGCCGCCTCGGCCTCAAGGCCATCATCGTCGAGGGCCAGGGCGACGGCTGGTGGGGCGTGCACGTCACCAAGGACGGGGCCACGTTCTTCGACGCCAGCGAGTACGCCGGCAAGAGCTTGTACGAGATCTTCCCCGGCCTCTTCGAGCGGTTCGGGAAGAAGGCGAGCATCGCGACCATCGGCGTGGCTGGCGAGATGCGGATGAGTATGGCCGGCATCTGCTTCAACGACGTGGAAAACCGCCCCACCCGCTACTCCGGCCGCGGCGGCCTGGGCGCGGTGATGGGCAGCAAGGGGCTCAAGTTCATCGTCGTGGACGGCGAGGGCGGGCCAGGCGTGGAAATCGCCGACAAAGCACTCTTCGATGAGGGGCGCAAAAAGATGTTGGAGGCGCTGCGCACCCACGACATCACCAAGCCCAAGGGCACGCTCAACACTTACGGCACCGCGGCGCTGGTGAACGTGTTGAACGAGGCCGGCGGCTATCCCACCCGCAACTTCCGCGAGGGCCGCTTCGAGGGCGCTGCTCCGACCTCCGGCGAGGCCATCTTCGAGACGAACCAGAAACGGATCGGCAAAGAGCTCTACAACCACGGCTGTCACCCTGGCTGCACCATCCAATGCTCCAATACCTACTACAAGCCCGACGGCACGGAACACGTCTCGTGCATCGAGTACGAGTCGACCTGGGCGCTGGGCGCGAACTGCGGCATTGACAACCTGGACGCCATCGCCGAGCTGATCTGGCTGTGCAACGACATCGGCGTGGACACCATCGAGGCCGGCGGCACCATCGCCGTGGCGATGGACGCCGGGTTGGCCGAGTTCGGGGACAGCGCGGCCGCCATCCAGTGGATGGCGGAGATTCGCCAGGGCACGCCGCTGGGCCGCATCCTGGGCAACGGTGCGGCGACCACCGGCATGGCCTACGGCTGGCACCGCGTCCCCGGCTGCAAGGGGCAGAATATGCCGGCCTACGAGCCGCGCGCGGTCAAGGGCATCGGCATCACCTATGCCACCAGCACGATGGGTGCCGATCACACCGCCGGCTACACCATCGCCCCCGAGATTCTGGGCGTCAGCGGCAAGGTGGATCAATTCGACATTGACAAAGCCGCCCTCTCCCGCGCCTTCCAGCAGACGACCGCCGTGATCGACTCCTCCGGTCACTGCCTCTTCATCGCCTTCGCCATCCTGGACATCCCGGAAGGCTACCAGGGCATGATTGACGAGATCAACGGCCTGCTGGGCATCAACTGGACCGGAGACGACGTGATCCGCGTCGGGCAAGAGATCCTGGACAAGGAGATCGCCTTCAACCGGGCCGCCGGCCTGACCACAGCAGACGACCGTATTCCCGAGTTTATGAAGTACGAGAAACTCCCGCCTCACGATGTCGTGTGGGACGTGCCGGACGAGACGCTAGACGCCGTGTTCGGCGAATAATTCCGTGACTGGACCAGAAACCAGGTTTCTCGCGAGAAACCTGGTTTCTTTTTTCTCCCCCCCACCCTCAATCAGCGGGACCGCACACCGGTTCCACCGCCACCCCATAGTTCAGGAACGCGACCCCCTGATATCCAGGCGCGTGCGCACCGCCGAGGGTGACCGGTCCAGCGGGAAAGGTCCGACTGTAGACGAAGAAGGGCATCCGCTCGCCAGAGGTATCCAACTCGACTTGCATCCCGTCCTCTTGCATCCAGTCCCGCAGCCACCCTGGCAAGTGATAGGCCAGCGCCTGGTAGATGACGTAAACCTTGGTCGGACGGTCGAGCGCCAAGCGCAGCAGTGCCGGGGCCTCAGATTGGGCGTCCTGCCCAGAGGTTCGGACGCCATACAGACCGCTGAGAGCCAGCGGCAGTTTGGCCATGGTGTATTCGCGGTCCGTGTAACAGACCGCCTGCGTCCGCAGCACGTATGGCTCGTACCGGTGACCGGTGGTGGTATAGATGGCGCGCATCGGGTTGACGTACCCCTCAGCGCACTGAGGACGCGCTCCTCCGTCCTCGTGGGCCACGATAGCCATCCCCCCGCCAACGGAGGTGATGGGATCCATATCGCGCAGCACGTCATACCCAAAGGTCTGTCCCAAGAGTTCGACAAAGGCCGGGACCAATGAGGTGCCGCCGGTGCGCAGTACGACGGCGATCTGATCGGCTCGCAGGCCAGCGTCGGCCAGGACCAAGTCGAGTTCCCGCTGGACGGCAGACAATTCCTCCGCAATCAGTGCCTCGAACGCCCGGCGCAGCATACGCTCGTGGATGTGAATGTGCTGGTACTCGAAATCGAGCCGTGCGATCAAGGTATCAGTCAACGCCCGCTTGGTCCGCTCAATCTCACGGAACAGCTTGAAGCCGACGTTCTGGGTGACCAGCGTCTCCAGGGCCAACATAGCCGCTGGGTTATCACTGCTCTTTTGATACTGCCTGATCTTGTACAACGGCTCGGGGCGAGAAAGATCCGGCATTGTCTGCCAGGTGCCCAGTTGGTCCAAAAAATCTGGAGGGAATGGCGCCCCTTCTTCAACCATCGCGCCCTCTCCGAAATATTTCCACAATGAGCGCATCACCTGCCGGTCCAGGTCGTCGCCCCCGACCAACACGCCGCGCGTGGCAATGACACGTGGGGGAGCGCTTCCCCCCACCTCCGCGATGGTCAGGTCCAGCGTCCCTCCGCCAAAGTCAAAGACCAGCCCCATCTCGCGGTCGGCGCACGTACGGTGATATAGGTGCGCGGCCGCAACCGGCTCCATCTGGAACGTCACGTCCTCAAAGCCAGCGAAACGGGCTGCCCGATACAAGATCGCCTCGGCCCGCCGGTCGAGCGCCGGGTCGTCGGAAAAACGAACCGGCCGGCCCAACACCACCTGGTCACAAGTCTGGCCCAGTTGATCCTCGGCCTGTGCCTTCATCCCGCTCAAGATCAGGGCGACCAACTCGTCAATGGTATAATACCGGTCAAAGATTTCGGTGCCCTCGTAATCCGGGTCGCGCAGAGCCGTCTTGATGGATTGAAGCAGCCGGCCGTTCGCTCCCGTGTCGGTGACGATGTAAATGTCCTGCATGTAACGAATCGGCGCGTTGCCCCCCCCGACGATCATCTCGACCTCGCCGACGTACCGCTCCTCCCATACGATGGGCCGCCCGGTCTCCCGCTCCAGGTACTCGGTCGCGGCCGCCGTCCCCAGCCGAACTGTGTGCTGGCGGTCAATGTAAATCAAAGAGGGCAGCACGTGAGGGTTTTCATTCTCCGCATCCAGCAACACCGGGCGCAACTGGGCGCCATCGAAATAAGCCACTGCCGAGTTGCTCGTCCCAAAATCTATGCCAATTCTCACGCCCCTGTTCCTTTCCGACTACTCGAATGACCCGCCGATTATAACGCAACGCCGCTTCCTGACAAGCGCTCGTTGGGTAGTTGTTCCCCCTTCCCTTTGCCCAGACATATGGGCAATCAAGTGCTTGCCGGTCATCCGGCATCGGGTATAATATATGGCAACTGCTCAGAGCGTGTTGGAAAAGGCCCATAGTGGCGACTTTTGCTCTTTACGGACCAATTGAGGACAGAACTGGCCCCCGAGCGCCATCGGGGGCCGGCTCGAAAGCGACAAGTCGCTACTACAAACCGCTAATTTTGACTTTTCAGACACCCTTTCGGTCGCCCAGCACTCACAACGGGGAAAAAGGAGCCAACAAGATGGTAATACACGTCAAGTTATTTGCCACCCTCCGGCACCAATACCCTCACCTGGACATCGGGGAGGCGATGCCGGTAGACCTGCCCCCAGGCACGACCGTGAATCAACTGATTGATCATCTCGACCTGCCGAGCGAGCAAGTCAAAATCGTTTTCGTCAACAACTGCGTGCAGAACGGCGAGTACGTTCTCAACGCCGCTGACCAGGTCGGCATCTTTCCGCCGGTGGGAGGAGGTTAGCGCCGTGCTATCCAAGGTCCGTCGGGTGACCTTTCCCGCTGCCGGTAACGGCCCACCACTGGAAGCGGTTCTGCACCTCCCCAAGCGGCCCGCTCCCTCCCCGGCTGCGGTGGTATGCCATCCCCACCCCCTTATGGGCGGTGACATGCACAACCGGGTCGTGGTGGCGGTATGCCGAGAGCTGGTCGCCCATGGGTGGCTGGCGCTGCGGTTCAACTTTCGAGGGGTCGGACGTAGCGATGGTTCTTTCGACGAGGGGCGCGGCGAGATGGAGGATGTGAGCGGGGCGATAGACTTTTTGATCACTCAACCACAGGCGGATTCCAGTCAGTTGGCGGTGATCGGCTACTCCTTTGGCGCCGGCGTTGGACTCCGCCACGCCGCCCGAGACCCTCGGGTGAACGGGCTGATCGGCATCGCGCTGACCCAGCGCCATTACGCCGACCCCTTTCTGGACCAAGAGCCAAGGCCCAAGCTCTTTATCGTCGGCGAGCGCGACGAGTGGGCGCCGCCCGACGCCCTGCGCCGCTACGTGGCTCGGCTACATCCCCCGCACACCGTCCACGTCATTCCCCACACCGATCATTTCTTTGCCCGACGCGAGTCTAAAGTCGCTCAACGGATCGTCGAATTCTTGCTCAACTCTGCCGGCGAACACGCCCCACAAGAAAGAGCAGTGGCCCAGTGCTAGGACCACTGCTCACAATCGCCCCGGCTTCGTACCCGGTGTATCTACCCTGTTTGGACGGCTGCTCCGTCTGACCTAGCTCTCATTCAAATGGGACTGAGAGACTCTAGTGTAGGGCACCACCGTAAAGCGCCGGGACGGTTGATACAATTACATCCTTATTGTACGCTAGATTTTTCCCCCTGTCAATAGTTTTACCTTAAAATTGTTAGCGCAATCGCGACCAGGCCTCTCATTCCCCCACTGGACGAGGCTGGCAGTGGGGACAGATGTGGGTGCCCCGCTGCCCGACCAGCGTGCGCTCAATCTCGGCGCCGCAGCGCGGGCAAGGTTGCCCCGCCCGCCCATAGACCGCCAACAGCCCGCCAAACGCCCCCGCCTGACCATCCGGCTGCCGGTACGCCGTGTCTGCCAATGTCGTGCCGCCACTGGCGATGGCCTCCCGCAACACCGCCCGAACCGCTCCGTGCAGTCCAACCGCCTCATCCGGAGTGAGAGAGTCGGCCCGCCTGAGCGGATGAATGCCGGCCCGCCACAGGGCCTCATCGGTGTAGATGTTGCCCAGGCCAGCCAGAAAACGCTGGTTCAAGAGCAGCGGCTTGATGCTTCCCCGCCGCCGAGCCAACATCCCCGCAAACGTCGCCGCCGTGAACTCGTCCTCCAGGGGTTCTGGCCCCAGCTCCCTCACCACCCCCTGAGGCTCTGTCGTCAACACCATCCGGCCAAACTTGCGCTGGTCGAAAAAGCAGAGCCACCGCCCATCCGCCAGGGCGAACAACACCCGAAGATGTCGCTCGTTCACCGGGCGCTCCTCCTGCAGGATCAACTGCCCGGTCATGCGAAGATGAATCAACAGCCCGCTCCCGCTGCCCAACGTGAGCAGCACCCATTTTCCGCGCCGGCCCACATCGGTGATTGACTCTCCCTCCAGACGACGGGCAAATTCGTCGGCATCAGGCAGGGCGATGCTGCGCGCCCAATACACGGTTACGCTGACGATGGTGGACCCCACCAGCGCCGACCGCAACCCCTGGGCAACCATCTCGACTTCGGGCAGTTCCGGCATAATGCGGCCATTATACGTGCGGACCATCCACCTGTCAAAAGAGGTTGACAGCCCCCCATCCCGGTGTTACAATCCTTCCTTGCACATCCTTACCTCGAGGAGCTTTATGACGGAAAATCTATCTCTCTCAATCCATCTCCAGGATACCCGCCCCACCCACCGTATCTCTCAGACAACACCCCCTATTCCCATCTCGCGCCGGCGCTCCTGCCTCCCTCGACTGTTGATGATATTCCTCCTGCTTCTCGGTTTCGTTGGGGGATTGATGGCTGGCGGCTTTGTGCTGTGGCGTTGGAGCGCCACCCTCCCCCGCACCAACCTGCTGCTCCTCGGCCTCGATCGCCGCCCAGAGGAGGGCGACACCGTGCGCTCCGACAGCATGATCCTGGTCGGCCTGGACCCTCAAGGGCCACACGTCGCCCTCCTCTCCATCCCGCGCGACCTGTACGTCCAGATTCCCGGTCACGGTACGAACCGCATCAACAGCGCCCACTTTTGGGGTGAAA
>DSDT01000022.1 GCA_011048615.1 Chloroflexota bacterium
CTCTTTACGGCTGGTCACCAGGTTGAACTGTTTGAGCACGTTCAGATGATGGGAAATGGTCGGCTGGGACATGTCGAACGCTTCCACAATCTCGCTGACACACTTTTCCCCTTCCAGCAACAGTTCCAGGATCCCCTGCCGGGTGCCGTCGGCCAGAGCCTTGCAGAACTCGACACAATCAATCATCACCGCTCGCCCTCGACTTTATATAGACACTTTTCAATTCATCTATATATTACTATGACGCAGCGGCTTTGTCAAGGGGCAGCAGCAATAACTTGTGCGTTATCGTACATTCTACCCATCACCACGTGCACTTCACCGGAGTTGATCCCATAGACAACCGACCACTGGGTGCTGTCCTGTGAGACCTCCTCCAACAACTTGATCGCTTGCGGGGCCGTCCGCCGCCCCTGGGCCGCTGCCAGTCGCCCCCAGAGCACGTCGTAGCGCCAGCACTCGCCTTCCGCGTCCTCCGCCACCGAGGCCCGCAAAAAATTGGTCGCCAAGTGCCAGGCGGCGTCGTTGGGGATGACCACCATCTCGCCCCGGTAGAACTCGACCAGAGCCGCCCGCCCCGACCGGTCGGCGAGCAGGTAGTGAAGCGACGGGCCGCCCTCCATATCCACGTTGTAGCTGCCCAAGATAGTCACCGCTTCGTCCACACTGGCGGCGTGGTCGAGCATCTCGCGGATCACACCCAGCGAGCCGATCGTCTCCCTGGCCGGGTCAGGGCGCACGTCTCCCGACGGCACGGCCGCCATGCCGACGACCAGGCCACGCTCGTTCATCCCGTCGAAGGGTAAGAACGGCGCAGTCAGCAGCGCCTGCCGCTCAACCAGCGGCAGGTCGGTCAGACGGCGGGCCTGATCGTCGCTCACCAGGTAGGCGATGTCTACCATCGAGACGGCAGCGTACCCGCCGGGCGGGTCGGTGAACAGGAGCACGGCCGGGCTGTAACGCCAGTCAAAGTTGCGCCCATAGAGCAGATGATCCTCGTCGCCCAACGCCGCGAATAGGGAGCACGCCCACGCCGCCGCCCCATCCGTCCGCGCCCATCCGCCGCCCCCCTCGATCCAGGAGGCGGCCTGGTCGTAAGCGCCATAGTAGCGCATTGTGTAGAGCGGATAGTCGTCCACTTGCTCCAGGCTGCTGAGGGTCGCTGTCTCGTCGGCCGTCAAGCCCGGTACACGGGCTTGCTCCGCTCCCACCGTGATGACCCGGCCCACGCCGCCCTGGACATAGTCGGCCCCATACTCGGCGGCGAACGTAGCGATGGCTTCGGCGCCCGTGCAGTGGGTCGGGCAGACCTGCCGCACGCCCAGCTCGCGCAGCTCGGCGACGATCTGTTCGATCCGCTCCGGGCCGTACTCCAGCAAGTGAAAGCCGCCCACCACCAGCGCGATGTCATCATCCACCATCCCCTGGGCCTGCCGCACGATCTCGACGATGCCGGGATGGGCGCAGCCGGTGACGACGACGATGCCCGACTCGGTCTCTACCACCAGCGCCTGCTCGATGATGGAGGCGCCCAGCTCGCCGGTGGAGTGGAGGCCGGGCAGAATCTCGACCGGTCCGCTGACCTCGACCAGAGTGGTTTGAGCCTCCACAGCGCGCTTGCACGAAGCAGGGAACGAGGCCGGGATGTACACAGTCGGCGTGACGCCGGTATTCAACACACTCGAAAGACCGTCTGTGTGGTCGCCGTGGATGTGGGAAAGAACGACCGTCTCAATCGCTTGGAGATCAATCTCCAGTTCCCGCACGTTGCCCATCAGCGTGGGCCCGTCGCCGCCGGTGTCAAAGAGCAGGGTGTGATCGCCATACTCGATCAGGGCGGCGAATCCCCACGCGGCCCGCAGACGTGGGTCGTAGACGGTATTGTCATACAGGATGGTGATGGTCAGGGCCGGGAGCCGAGGAGGCGCGGGGGTCGGCGGGGCTGGAGCAGCGGTGGGAGCAGCGGTGGGAGCAGCAGTGGGAGCGGGGAGCGTTTCCAGCGGCGGCTCCGTCTCGGCCATGACGCTGGACGCCGTCGCAGTCTCGGCCGGCGGCGAGGCGGCCGGCGAGGCGAGTGGAGCGCCTCCGGGGGCACACGCGCTCGCCAACAACAGGACCAGAATCAGATACAAATAGACTCGTTTCATCGTTCGCTCCCAGCGTTTCTAGCGCCCCTCTCCTCCGTGCGCCTCTACAAGTTACCATGTTGGCCTGCCCATTGGCAAACACGGCATCGAGATCACCATCGCCATCCAGGTCGGCCAGACCGATCTTCCAGGTAGGGACGGAGGGAAAGGTTTGGGCGCTCTTTTCGAACCGCAGCAAGCCGGATTCCGGAGCGGCCGCCGGCCTCCAGGAGGGCCACAGTTCGTCGGCGGGATGGGCCGCCAGGGGGCGCTGCTCGTTGCCGTCGGCGTTCATCACGTACAGCTCGAAATTCCCGTCCCGCTCAGTCTGGAAAAGGATCTGGCGGCCGTCCGGCGACCAGGCCGGGTTCTCGTCGAAGCGCGGCGAGTCGGTGAGCTGGCGCACGCCGCTGCCGTCGGCCTCCATCACAAAAACGTCCGTGTTCCGGGATCGCGGAATCAGGCCGTTGTAAGCAATTTGCGCCCCGTCCGGCGACCAGGCCGGGAACAGCTCCCAATCCGGGCTGTCGGTCAACGCGCGTTGGTTGCTTCCGTCAGCCTCCATCACGAAAATGTCCCAGTTGCCATTGCGGTCGGACGAAAACGCGATCTGCGAACCATCCGATGACCAATCGGCGAACTGGTCGTTGGCCTGGTTGGAGGTCAGGCGCGTCACGTCCGACCCGTCCGCGTTCATGGTATAGATTTCATAGAACCCATCGCCATCATAGTCAGCGTCGAACAGGATCTGGGTGCCATCCGGCGACCAGGCCGGGTGATCCTCGGCCGTCTCGGTCTCGGTCAGCCGGCGCGGGTTGCTCCCATCGGCGTCCATCACATAGATCTCGTACTCGAGATGGGGAAACTGGGGGTTGGGATCGTGTCGCGCGGTCAGGAATGCGATCCGCGCGCCGTCGGGCGAGAGGGCCGGACTGTCGTCGAAGGCGGGATCATCCGTTAGTCGCGTCACATTGCTCCCGTCGGCGTTCATCGTATAAATTTCGGGGTTGCCGTCGCGGTCGGAGTAAAAGACGATCAGCCCATCCAGCGCTGGCTCGCCCTTCTCCAGAACGATGAGGTCTGGCGGCAAGGCGGTTTCCGTGGGAGCGGGGGCTTGCGGTGAAGGCATCGCCGGGTCGGTGGTTTCGACCGGCTGGCAGGCCATACAGATCGCGACGATGGTTACCAGGACGAACAAGGGCTTTTTTATCACGTTATGCCTCCAAAAAGAAGCTCGGTTTCCGATTCACGTCAATAGACCCACGCTTCAAACAGCGCGGTCAAATCGCACCGGCAGTGCTGCTCGGCCAGCTCCCGGAACGCTTCCTCCTTGCCGATGCCCCACAGGTGCGTCTGGTAATAGTCGCGCAGGAAGCGGTCGAACGTCTCGCGCCCCATCTCTTCCTCCAGGGCGGCGACGAAAAGCGGGCCGCGGCCATAGACGATGGCCCCATACTCCCGCCTATCGTACTCCCCCGCCGGCAGTCCGATGGGAATCTCGGCCCGGTCCACCCGCTCCCAGCGGCCATGCCACGACTCGCGGTAGCTCTGCTCCGCGTCCTCGCCGTAGACGTCCCGAAAGTACAGCCCGGTGAGGTACTGGACGACTGCCTCGTCCAGCCAGGGCGCGTCCACCTGGTCGTTCCCCACCACGTTGTAGAACCACTGATGCCCCACCTCGTGGGCCACCGTTGATTCGAGCATCACCGCGGTCGGCAGGCCGCTCACCCGGGCCTGTGGATCGTACAGGCCCAGGGCGATGCCCGTCATGCCGGGATACTCGATGCCCAGCGCCCGCATCGGCGTGCCAGCGACGTCGAACTCGGTATAGGGATAGAGACCGAACCGCTGCCCAAAGCTCTCCAGCGCATCCACCGCGACATGGAGGGCCAGGCGGGCGTGCTCCTCCTGCTCCGGCAAGGCATAGCTGTTGACCGTCGTCTCGCCCACCGTCGCGCTAAAGACGACGTAATCGTCGCAGGCCGCCAGGTAAAAGTCCCGCGCGGGACCGGCGGCAAAGGTCACGAACTGGGTCTTTCCTGCGTTGGCCCGCTCGACCTCGATCCCCGAGGCGACCAGCGTCAGAGCGGCCGGCGCGGTCACCTGCACCCGGTAAAAGCTGGCGTCGAAATAGGTCACGTCCCCATTCGGCGCCGGGTCCTTGACGTTCCACCCTCCGGCCGGCTCCACCCGGGTGCCCACGCTGTCATAGACCGGGATGACGGGGTAGAACCCATCCAGCACCAGCACACCGTCGAAATAGCCGAACAGGCCGTAATTGCCAGCCATCTCTTGCGCCACCTCGACCGCGTAATCCATCTGCACCACCGCCGACTCGCCGGGCAACAGTACATCTGGCAGCGTCACCCGCAGGGCACTGTCCCCGAACTCGTAGACCGGCGTCACGTCCTGCCCGTCCACCTGCAAGGTCTCGATCGTCGTCCGGCCGCCGGCGACATTGGGAAAGAGTTGGAAATAGATCTCGTTCAGCGGGCCGCTCTCACGATTGGTGTACCAGACCTGCTGGCGGCCGTCCAGGACGCGAAAATCGGGCGGGATGGTCAACTCGATCCGGTAGACGCTCGCGCCCGGCAGCTCCTCCAGCACAGATTGGGCCGCGCTGACCAGCCCGGCGCGAAACAGTTCGCGGTCATCCCAGTCGCCGGCAGACGCATCAGGTGGAAGCGGCGCAACAGTAGGTGCAGCGGCCGCCGGCGGAGCCGCTGTCTCTTGCGTTGGCGCGGCCCTCTCGACCGGCCGGCTCGCGGCTGTGGGACTGTCATCCGTAGTGGGCTGCGGCGACGCGTCCCCCTGACATGCCGCCAGAGACACGACCACCAAGACCAACATCAGGTAACCCAGTGTTTTCACCATCTCTCCTCCTCAAAACAAGCCATATACACAACGCGCCGCCAATGCCGCTGGGGACAAAAGGGAGCAAGTTGACACACTACTACCCATAAATACCCGCCGCTCGGCTGTTCGGTTCACTCGATTTGCATATCGGATTCACTACCGGACACTTTTGACTATGAGGATATTCTGTTGCATTTTTGCTCGAGGCGGACCATAATCCGCCGCCCATCCGCCTCATCGAGCGATTGACGCGGCCCGGAAATCGCCGGATCGTTATCCGGCAGGAGCCAGGGAATCAAAATGGCCGATAGTGAACATCCGACCCGCCTTTCAATAATTGGCGAACTGTGGTATGCTATCAGCATCTCGAACAACCTCGATACGTCAGGATACATCAATGAACACTGGTATACTCGCCGCTGTCATCGCTTACACACTGTGGGGACTGCTGCCCATCTATTGGAAAGCCTTACAGACCGTCCCCGCCCTGGAAATCATGTGTCACCGGGCCGTCTGGTCCGCCCTGTTCCTCCTCCTGGCGCTGACGTTGAGACGGCGCTGGGAATGGACGGCGCTGGTGCGAAAAAGCCGTCGGACACAGACTACCTTCCTGGTCACCGCCGGCCTCCTGAGCGTCAACTGGTTCCTCTATATCTGGGCGGTGAACACGGGCCACGTGGTGGACGCCAGCCTGGGGTATTTCATCAACCCCCTGCTCAGTGTGCTGCTCGGCCTGCTGTTTCTCGCAGAGAAACTGCGGCCCTGGCAGTGGGTGGCGATTGGCGTCGCGGCGCTGGGAGTCGTCTACCTCACGCTGGGATACGGCGCTTTCCCCTGGATCGCGCTGACCCTGGCCCTGACCTTTGGCATCTACGGCCTGCTGAGAAAGATCGCGTCTTTAGAATCACTGGAAGGACTGGCATTGGAGACGACCCTGATGTCCGTTCCGGCCCTCATCTATCTGATCTCCCTCGAGCTGGCCGGGCAGGCCTTGTTTGGACATGCCGACGCAGTAACGAACGTGCTGCTGGCGCTGAGCGGCGTTGCGACCGCCCTGCCACTGCTCCTCTTTGCCTACGCTGCCCGGCGGATCACTCTCGCCACGGTCGGAATCCTGCAGTATCTCGCCCCGACAGGCCAATTCCTACTGGGGACGTTGGCTTACCGGGAACCGTTCACTCCGGCGCGGCTGGTCGGGTTCAGCGTGATATGGACCGCGCTGCTGATCTACTCCCTCGAAGGCGTGCTGCAAGCGAGAAAACAAAGGATAAACCGACCATGATCTCTCCAGAATTGATGACCGTCGTTCAAAACGAATTCGCGCTGGACTGGGACGGCCTCCACGGCCTCTACCACTGGCAGCGCGTGCGAGAGATCGGCCTGCGACTGGCCCGCCTGACCGGCGCCAACCCCACTGTGGTCGAGCTGTTCGCCTTCCTCCACGACGCGAAACGAGCCAACAACCACAGGGATCCGGAACACGGCGCCCGGGCGGCCGAGTTCGCCCGCTCACTGCAGGGATCGTTGATCCGGCTGTCCGACCGGGAATTCGAGCGCCTGGCCTTTGCCTGTCGGTATCACACCAACGGACTGACCGAGGCGCACGTCACTGTGCAGACCTGCTGGGACTCGGACCGCCTGGACCTGGGACGCATCGGGATGACCCCCGACCCCCGCTACCTGTGCACCTCCGCCGCCAGGGAACCAGAGATGATCGAGTGGGCCATGCTGCAATGCCAACCCTGGATCGAATCCAGGCGCCAAAAAGGCCCCACCTAGCCACGGAGGTGCGGAGCACACAGAGCGCTCAATGTCCAGATCAGGTACACCTTGCTTTTCTCCGTATCCTCTGCGTCTCTGGTGATATGTACTTTAGTTTGTACGTAAAGAAAGGAGCCAAATGATGAGACTGATAGACCTGACCATTCCCCTGGGCATCGCCACGCCGCCGTGGCCCACCTACGAGCCGCTGCAAGTCAAGTATTTCAAACGCCTGGCCCCCAACGGCGCCAACGGCCAACTGCTGACCCATTCCAACCACCTCGGCACCCACCTGGACGGCGAAATCCATTTTTACACTCCCGGCAAGGACATCGCGTCCCTCGATCTGAACCAGTTCCTGATGGGCCCGGCCGCCATCGTGGACCTCTCTGACGCCACCGGCGACTATCAGATTTACACACCCGAGATGATCGAGGAGCGGGTGGAGGTGCAGGAAGGAGACATCCTGATCATCCACACCGGCTATCACCACTTTGGCTGGGACATGCCCACCGCTGACGAGATCCGCTACATGGTCCAGCACCCCGGCCCCGACCGCGAGTTTGCCGTCTGGGCCAAGGAAAAACGAATCCGTTGGATCGGCGTGGACTGTGGCAGCGCCGACCATCCCATGAACACCATCATCCGCGACTGGATGCCCCGCCAGGCCGCCGAAGCGGATCAACTCTTCCGCCGCATGTACGGCCAACCGCTGGCGGAGCGGTTCACCCCAGACAAGTACCAACTGATGCACATCGAAATGTTCCCCCACTCCATCATCCACGCCGAGTGCCTGGGCGGCGACATTGACCTGCTGTGCAACCGGCGGGCGACGGTCGGCTTCTTCCCCTGGCGGTTCGTGGACGGCGAATCATCCATCGGGCGGTGCGTGGCCTTTGTAGACGAGGCCGAATACGAGGAACTGATGGCCCGCAAGGCCGCCCTCCCCCAGACCCGCTTCGGCGACGCCTACGACCCGGCCCACGTGGAGCGCATCAACCGGTTGAGTGCAAAAGTGATTTAACGAGTCGAGGAAGGATCTCCTATGCAACCACTGAACGGTATCCGTGTACTCGACATGACCCGCGCCCTGGCCGGCCCATACTGCGGCATGATGTTGGGCGACCTGGGAGCGGACGTGATCAAGGTGGAGCGGCCCGGCCGGGGAGACGACAGCCGGGGCTGGGGCCCGCCCTTCGTGGGACAGCCCTACGGCCCCTATCCGGGCGAGTCGGCCTACTTTCTCGCCGCCAACCGGAACAAGCGCAGCGTCACCGTCAACCTCAAAAACAGCGCGGGGCAAGAGATCGTGCGGCGGCTGGCCTGCGCCTCCGACGTGCTGCTGGAAAATTTCGTCACCGGCACGCTGGACGGTCTCGGCCTGGGGTACAGCGATCTGCACGCCCTCCACCCCGGCCTGATCTACTGCTCCATCAGCGGCTACGGGCGCACCGGCCCCTACGCCAACCGGCCTGGCTACGATTTCGTCATCCAGGCCGAGGGAGGGCTGATGGGTCTCATCGGGCCGCAAGACGGAGCGCCCTACCGGATCGGCATCCCTATCGTGGATATCAACGCTGGCATGTTCGCGGCGACGGCCGTCCTGGCAGCCCTGCGGGGTCGCGACCAGACCGGCCAGGGGCAGCGGGTGGACGTCTCGCTGATGGACACCAGCGTCGCCCTGCTGACCAACGTCGCCTCCAACTACCTGGTCGGCGGCGTAGAGCCGCGCCGCATGGGGAACGCCCACCCCAACATCACCCCCTATGAAGCGTTCCGCGCCCGCGACCGCTGGTTCGCGATGGCGGCCGCCAACGAGAACCAGTGGGCCAAACTGTGCACCGCCATCGGCCGGCCAGACCTGGCGCAGGACCCCCGGTTCGTCACCAACGTCGAGCGGGTCGCCCACCGGGCCGCGCTGCGCGAGATCCTGGACCAGGTCTTTGCCACTCGCCCGGCCGCCGAGTGGCTCGCCCTCCTGCACGAGGCCGGGCTGCCCTGCGGCCCCATCAACACCATCCCAGACGTGTTTGCCCATCCCCAGGCCGAGGCCCGCGGACTGGCGCTGGAGACGGACCACCCCACCGCCGGAACGGTACGCGTGACCGGCTTCCCCTACAAGCTGTCTGGGACGCCGGCCGAGATCCGTCTCCCGCCGCCGCTGCTGGGCCAGCACACCGCCGAGGTGCTGACCGACCTATTGGGCTGCTCCGCCGAGGAGGTAGAAGACCTGCGAGAGCAGGGGGCGATCTAGAGAGGAGAAACGTATGCCCACCAACTGCCTGATCAAGCACAGCACATACCACGATTCCGTCGCGCTGATGCAAGTGGCCCGCGAGCTGACCCAGCTCCCCGGCGTCCTGGATGCGGCCGTCGTGATGGGCACCCCGGCCAACCAGGCTATCCTGCGGGAGGCCAGCCTGATGCTCCCCGAGATCGAGGCCGCCGCTGCCAACGACCTGGTCATCGTCGTGCGGGCCGAGACCGACGAGAGAGCCGCCCACGCTCTCCAAGTCGCGGAAAACCGCCTGGCCCACCGACCCGAGAGCGGGGAAACCGGAAGCACCCCTCCCCCGCGCACGATCCGGCAGGCGGTGCGCCGCCATCCGGGAGCGAACCTGGCGGTCATCTCAGTGGCGGGGCAGTACGCCGCGGCCGAGGCCTGGGAAGCACTGCGCAACGGACTGCACGTCTTTCTCTTTAGCGACCATGTCTCCCTGGCGGACGAGCTCGCCCTGAAGCAGTACGCCATCGAGCGCGGCCGGCTGCTGATGGGCCCCGACTGCGGCACGGCCATCCTCAACGGGGTCGCACTGGGGTTTGCCAACGATGTACCGCGCGGACCTGTCGGCATCGTCGCGGCGGCGGGCACGGGCTTGCAGGAGGTGAGCGCGCTGCTGGCCCGGCTGGGGGTGGGGGTCAGCCAGGCCATCGGCACCGGCGGGCGCGACCTCTCGGCCGAGGTGGGCGGGCTGACGATGCTGGCCGGGGTGCGGGCGCTCCAGGCCGATCCGGAGACGAAAGGGCTGTTGCTGGTGTCCAAGCCCCCGGACGAGGCCGTCGCTGCGCGAGTACTGGCCCAGGTCCGCCAGGGGGACAAACCGACGGTCATCTGTTTCCTGGGCGGAGACGCGGCCCCCATCGCGGAGGCCGGCGCCATCCCGGCCCGCACCCTCCAGGAAGCGGCCTACCGCGCAGCGACCCTCGCGACGGCTGCAGACGGAGCAGAGGGCGCGGGGACAGCGGTCGAAGAGATCATCGAGCGGGAGACAGCCGAGCTGCGGACGTTGGCGAGGGCGCTGCAAGAGCGGTTGAAGCCCGATCAAACCTACTTGCGCGGCCTGTTCAGCGGCGGCACCCTGGCCGCCGAGACGCTCCTCCTGTGGAGCGAACGGCTGGACGACGTGCGCTCCAACCTGGCCCTGGACCCCCGTCTCGGGCTGCCCGATCCCGCCTGCAGCGTGGGGCACTGCGTGGTGGACCTGGGAGCGGACGAGTTCACCGTCGGTCGGCCCCACCCCATGCTCGACCACACCCTACGCGCCCGCCGGTTGATGCAGGAAGCGGACGATCCGCAGGTGGCCGCCATCCTGCTGGATGTGGTGCTGGGATACGGCGTCCATTCCGACCCGGCCGGCGAGCTGGGCCCGGTCATCCGGCGGGCGCGGGAGACCGCTGCTCAGGCTGACCGGGAACTGCTCGTCGTCGCCTCGGTGACGGGAACGGAGCAAGATCCACAGGGATTGAGCCAGCAGGTGCAGACGTTGGAGGAGTGCGGCGCCGTCGTGGCGGGATGCAACGCCGCCGCCGCCCGCCTGGCCGTATTCATCGCCCGGCCCGATCTGTAACGGAACCACAAGGAGGGATTATGCCAGAAAAAAGCACATCGGCGCTCCCCACCACTCCCCTGAGCGTCGTCAACGTAGGCTTGCACGGGTTCGTCGAGAGCCTCCGCGCCCAGGGAGTAGAGGTGACGGCGGTGGATTGGCGGCCACCTTCGGCCCCCCGGCTGACGCACACGCGGACCGGCGTGGACATCGAGGCGGCCAACGCCGAGGCCACGGCCCGCATCGCGCAGGGCAGACCAGTGCTGGTGGGAATGGGTATCGCCCGGCAGACCATCCCCGGCTACCACGACCGGTTGATCCTCCACGCGGGCCCGCCTGTATCCTGGGAGCGCATGTGTGGGCCGCAGCGAGGCGCGGTGATGGGCGCGCTGGTCCACGAGGGGTGGGCGCAGGACGAGGGAGAGGCGGCGGAATTGGCCGCCAGTGGCGAGGTCGAGTTTGCGCCCTGCCATCATTATCACGCCGTGGGACCCATGGCCGGCATCATCTCCCCCTCTATGCCGGTCTTTATCGTCCGGAACGAGACATTTGGCAACCTGGCCTATGCCACCCAGAACGAGGGGTTGGGGCGGGTGCTGAGATACGGGGCTTACGGGCCCGACATCTACCAACGGCTGCGCTGGATGGAGGATACGCTTTACCCCACCCTCAAGACCGCCGTGGAATCCATCGCGGGAGGGATCGACCTGCGGGCGCTCATCAGCCAGGCGCTGCACATGGGAGACGAGGGACACAACCGCAACCGGGCGGGGACCTCCCTCTTTCTGCGGGCGGTCACGCCGGCGTTGATGCGCACTTGCCCGGACCGGGAGCGGGCCGCGGAAGTGTTCGAGTTCATCGAGAGGAACGATCACTTTTTCCTCAACCTCTCGATGGCAGCCGCCAAGAGCACGCTGGAGCCGGCCGAGGGAATCGCCGGCGCCACCATCCTGACGGTGATGGCCCGCAACGGCACCGACTTTGGCATCCGAATGGCCGGCGCGCCGGAGCGCTGGTTCGTCGCCCCGGCCGGGATTGTGGACGGGTTGTACCTGCCGGGCTACACCGCCGCGGATGCCAACCCGGACATTGGCGACAGCACCGTCACCGAGACGGCCGGCTTTGGGGGATTTGCCATGGCCGCGGCCCCGGCCATCGCCCGTTTCGTGGGAGGCACACCGGAGGACGCACTGCGGGCCACGTTAGAGATGTACGAGATCTGTTTCGCCGAACACGAGCATTTCACGATCCCAGCCCTGAACTTTCGGGGCACGCCGCTGGGGATTGACGTGCGCCGGGTGATGGAAACGGGCATCCGCCCACGCCTCAACACCGGCATCGCTCACCGGGAGCCGGGGATCGGCATGGTCGGCGCGGGAGTGCTGCCAGCGCCGGAGGCGTGCTTCGTCGAGGCGTTCGCGGCCATCCGGGAGTGGTGACGAGCCGTCAATCCAGCGCGGCGGTCAGAGCGACCAGCTCCCCGACAAAGGCATCGCACACCGGGCGTTCGTAAAGGCAATAGATCACGTGCCGCAGCCCGGTCTCGCCCCGCAGATACTCGACCGTCGTTCGCAGCATCACTCCAGCCGCCTCCGCCGCCGGATAGCCAAAGATGCCAGTGCTGATGGCCGGCAGGGCGATGGACGTGAGACCGTGCTGGTCGGCCATCTGGAGGGCGGAGTGGACGGCCGAGGCCAACTGCTCCGCTGAGCGCGGCGTGCCGTCATAGATCGGCCCCACGGCGTGGATCACGTAGCTGGCCTTCAAATCGCCGCCGGAGGTGATGGCCGCGCTGCCGGTGACCACCATGCCGTGCTGACGCACCCAGGCATTGCTCTCCTCCTGGATAGCCGGGCCGCCACGTCGGCAGATGGCACGCGCCACGCCTCCGCCATGAGCGAGTCCCTGATTCGCCGCGTTGACGATGGCATCTACCGCCAACTCTGTGATGTCCCCCTCCATCAATTCGAGAATCGCGCTGTTGACTTGAATTTTCATCCTTCTCAACCTCCAAGATGATGGTTAGCAAAACCGCCCTACGACCAGCACGTTAAGAACGAGCGTAGCATAGCTGCCCCTGGGGAGAGTAAACGCCAGGGTGAGCCGAGTTCGCTCCGGGAAGAGATCGTCGGATTCCGGCGGCGAGGTCGAGACATCGCGCGGAAAGAGCACCAGCGGCCGCTTTCCCTGGGGCAAATAGGCCTTTTTCAGAACGCGGGCCTTGAGGTCGCTCAGGGTCAGTTCCTCCTCGCTCAACACCCGGGCCACGACGGCGGACAGATCGGGATCGGCATAGACCGCCCGGTGCCCGGGCAGCGGAACGACAGCATTCCTATCGAACAGCGCCAGCGCCGGACCGTAGAGAGGCAGTCGCTCGCCTGCGATGGTGAGGTACCCCGCAGCCTCGCCCAGCCGCGCCGCTAGGTACCGGCCCACGATGCGGTTCCACACCCGCTGCACGGGGCAGCCGAATCTGCTCCCCGACGACGAAATCCTCCGGCCGTACTTTGTATTTCATGACGAGCAGTAGTATACGTTCACTACCGGACACTTTTGTACAAAGCGAGCTTCTACGAAACAAAATCTCAATCTTTTTGCCACGAATTGCACGAATTTCCACCAATTTTCATAAATGATTTTCCAGCTTTTCCGTGCGTCATTTGAATCGTGCAGGAAAAACTCTCACTTTGAGCCTGATTGGGCCTGTTTTCACATCGGTGTGAGCAGTTTTGATGCTCAAACAGGCAG
>DSDT01000104.1 GCA_011048615.1 Chloroflexota bacterium
GTACGAGGAACTCGACACCCTGGCCTAGAGAGCCAGGTGTCCAGTCCCTCGATATCCACGTTGTGCGCTTCGAACCGCGCCAATAGGCGTTTCAATTCCTCGCTCTGTTGGTGGGCTTCCGCGACGTAAGTAGCCTAAAAGGTACTTTGACAATGGCACATGAGCGTAAAACCGCGCTTGTGGCGCAAACGCTCGGCGAAAGTCGCCGGGCTACGGAGCAGCGCCCGATCCATCGGGCTCGGGAGCCCCGTTCACGGGGCGAAAGCTCTGTAGCCGGGGCACTTTATGCCCCGGCGGGCCTTGCCCGGGAACTGGGCCGCCAAAGATAGAATGTGCCATTGTCAAGGTACGTAGCGCGACATATCCCTGGCCGGGCGTGAAATTGCTAATTTATGCAGATTGGTGTACCATAGACCTACTATACTGACTTGAGGAGAGACTATGTCCAGTTTATCTATCGTCCTTCCCGCCTACAACGAGGCGGCCAACGTCGAAAGCGCCGTCGAGCAGGTCGTGGCCGTGGCCCAGCAATTGGAGCTGGATTACGAGATCATCCTGGTCAACGACGGCAGCGCGGACCGGACCGGCGAGATTGGCCGGGAATTGGAGGCCCGAATCCCACGCTTTCGACTGGTGGAGCATTATCCCAATCGCGGATATGGCGGAGCGCTCAAGGCCGGCTTTGCGGCGGCGACCAAGGACCTGATCGCTTTTGCGCCAGCGGATAACCAGTTCGATTTTGGCGAGGTGTCCTTGCTGCTGGACCGACTGCGCCAGGAGGAAGCGGATATCGTGTCTGGGTACCGGGCCGACCGGCAGGATCCGGTGGTCCGCAAGCTCAACGCCTTCGGCTGGAATACGTTGGTGCGCTTGCTGTTTGGCTACCTGTGCCGGGATATTGATTGCGGTTTCAAGCTGTTTCGCCGCGAGGTTCTGGATCACGTCCATATCATTTCTGATGGGGCGATGATTGATACCGAGTTCCTGGCCGGCGCCAAAGCGCGGGGCTTTCGCATCGTCGAGGTGCCGGTGACTCATCTGCCGCGCGTGGCAGGCGAGGCGACGGGAGCGAATCTCGGCGTGATCCTCAGAGCGTTCCGCGATTTGGTGCGCTTCCGGCAGCGATTGAGCCGCGAGTTGCGAGAGGAGCGCGCGAGTTGACGGCAGAGTGGCAGCGACGTGTGGCCGACTTGGCCCGGCAGCACGATCTCTGGCACGACCCGGTCATTCACGCCCTCGATCTGGTCTCCGAGGTCGGCGAGGTGGCGAAAGAGATCCTGCTTGATACTGAGTATGGGCGGCGGACGCCCCGGCCGGGAAGCGACCTGGCGGTTGAGCTGGGGGACGCGCTGTACAGTCTGCTGGCCCTGGCCGAGGTCTGCGGCGTGGATGCCGCCCAGGCCCTGGAGGCGGCGATGGAAAAGTATCGCCGTCGGCTGGCGGAGCGGGGAGCGGCTGGGTCGAAATGAACGACGCGCGGATGATCAACGAGTTGCCCATCGGCATCGAAGCGTTTCAATTCCTCCTGGGATACCAGTTTCAGGACCCCGATCTGCTCCTGCGCGCTCTGACGCACCCATCTTATGTGAACGAGCACCCGGAGGAGGAGGTGAGTGACAATCAGCGCCTCGAGTTCCTGGGGGATGCGGTGCTTGACTTTATCGCCGGCGAGTGGGTGTACCACAATTACCCGGATTTCAAGGAAGGTCCCATGACACGCCTGCGGGCGGCGCTGGTGCGCACAGAGATGTTGGCGCGGCTGGCGGTGCAGGTGGGCATTGGTGAGGCCCTGCGATTGGGACACGGTGAGGAAGAGTCCGGCGGGCGGTGGCGGGACGCCAATTTGTGTGACGCGTTTGAGGCGGTGGTGGGAGCGCTTTACCTGGACGGAGGATTATCCGCCGTCCAGGCCTTTGTCCGGCCGCTGATCGAGCCGGTGGTGGCGGCGATTCTATCGGCAGAGGCGGACCTGGATGCCAAGAGTCGTCTGCAGGAGTGGAGCCAGGCCGAGCTGAGAATTACACCGCGCTATCGCATCGTCTCGGAGCGAGGCCCCGATCATTCCAAGACGTTCGAGGCAGAGGTGCTGTTGGATAAGCAGGTCGTGGGCCGGGGCCAGGGGCGCAGCAAGCAGGCCGCCGAACAGGCCGCCGCCCAAGTGGCCTGGGAAGATATCAGCCAGTCGGTGCTCGCAGCCGCAAGCGTGTCACCTCTGGCCGACAGTTGAGGCGCACAGCTGGTTGGATCATTCCGACTCCCCGGTTGACATAGAGCCACAGAGAGCCGATGCGATGTCTGCCCGAATGGTATTTGTGGGCCAGATATGGCAGAGCCGGCGGGCCGATCAGGGGGATGCGCACCTGACCGCCGTGGGAATGGCCCGAGAGTTGCAGGTGCACCCGTCCATCTTGCGCGACTCGATCCGCATAGTCGGGTTCGTGTGCTAACAGCACGATCGTGGCGTCGGCGGGTACGCTTTCCAACGCCAGGTCCAGGTCAGCGTGTCGTTCCCACACGTCGTCTACCGCCGCCACCCACAGCCCATCCGCCACGTTTTGGGCCGTGTTGCGCAACACTGTGATTCTCACGTCGGTCAGGGCCTGGGTGACCCTCTCGGCGTCGGTCCAATGGTCGTGGTTGCCCAAGCAGGCCAGCACGGGGCAATGAGCCGTCAAGGGCGAAAGCGCTTCAGCGCACGAAACGGCATAGTCGGCAGACTCGGATACATAGTCGCCGGTCAGCACCGCCAGATCGGGGGATTGTCCCAGGGCCAGGTTTACGGCTCGAGTGATGTGCTCTGCTGTCATCACCGGCCCCCGGTGTAGATCCGAAAGCTGGACGATGGTAAAATCGTCTCCTTGCAGGGGGTGGGTAGCGCTCCATGGAATATCTACGTGTTGCAGGGCCAGCCAGTGCGCTTCGACGAGACCGGCGTAGCCCAATCCTCCCAGGGTTGAAATCCCGGCCGCAGCCGCACTGCCCATCATCAGCCTGAGGAAATATCGGCGCGTGAATCGCTGCTTCTCGTTCATACCATCATTATATGTTTCATCACTATTCCTGACAATTTCCTGTCCTGGCGCTCGAGACGGCAGCTCTAATTTGCCATCTCACCTCAAGCGCGGTATACTCTCAACCTGGAGAGGCTATGCGACTCAATCATCTGGTACTTCAAGGGTATAAATCCTTCGCCACCAAGACCGAGTTTCTGTTCACCTCGGGTATCACGGCCATCGTGGGGCCTAACGGGTCGGGCAAGAGCAACATCGCCGACGCGATACGGTGGGTGTTGGGCGAACAGCGGATGAGCATGTTGCGCGGTAAATCCACCAGCGACATGATTTTCGCTGGTGGTCAGCGACGGGCGCGGGCCGGGATGGCCGAGGTCTCGCTGACGTTCGATAACGCGGACGGCTGGCTGCCCATCGAGTTTACCGAGGTCACTCTGGCTCGACGGGCCTACCGTTCTGGCGAGAACGAGTATCTGATCAATGGCTCCCGGGTGCGGCTGCGGGACATTGCCGAATTGTTGAGTGAGAGCGGGTTGGGGCGGTCTGCCTATGTCGTCATCGGGCAGGGATTGGTGGACGCGGCTCTCTCTCTCCGTCCTCAGGAGAGGCGCGTGCTCCTGGAGGAGGCGGCGGGTATCAGTCTCTATCGCGACCAGAGAGAGGCCGCCGTCGGACGCCTGGATGAGACGCAGCGCAACCTGGAGCGGGTGCACGACATTGTCAACGAGATCACACCCCGCCTGCACCGCCTGGCGCGCGAGTCTGAGCGGGTGGAGGAGTATCGCCGTCTGGTGGCTCACCTGGAGCGGTTGCAGCGCACCTGGTACGGATACCATTGGGGACGGCAGCAGCGAGCTCTGGACCGCTCGCTGCGCGTGGTGGCGGTGTTGCAAGATCAATTCAAGGCACGGGAGAGCGAGACTGCGACCCTGGAACAGAGATTGGTCGAGTTGCGCCAGCGAGAGGGCGAACTGCGCGCCGATCTGCGGGATTGGCACCGCGCGAGCGCAGACCTTCACGATCAGATGAACGATGTGCAGCGCGAGCTGGCCGTGGCTGAGGAGCGCTCCCGCCTGCTCAAGGTGCGGCGCGAGGAACTGCTGGCCGAGATGGGGCCGTTGACGGAGCAACAAGAATCGCAGCGCGCCAAGATGGCCCAGGTCCAGGCCCAGGTCGAGCGGATGGAGCAGGATTTGGCGGCGCGCCAGGAACGGCTGCGGGCGCTGGAGCGGGAGTGGGCGCTGGTAGAGGAACAAGCCCAGACGCCGTTGAGACAGCGGGCCGAGGTGGAGCAGGAGATGCGTCGCCGCCGGGCCGGGTGGGAGGGATTGAACCAGGCGCTTTTCCAGGCTCGTGAGGAAGCGGTCCACCTGGCGAGCGAGCAAGCCGTGGCCGAGGAGCGCGGACGGCAGGTGCAGATGCGGTACGAGAAAACGCTGGCCGAGGTCGAACCTCTCCGTGGACAGCGGGATGCCCAGCGTCAACGGGTGGACGAGACCCGCGCCGGCCTGGCGGAGTGGGAGCACCGGGTGGCCGGGCGGGAACAGCACATAGCGGCGTTGGAGCGGGAATGGGCGGTCGAGCAGCGCCGTTCTCCGAGCCTCGATCAACAGCGCGAGTCGGTGGAGCAAGAGCTGCGTCAGCGCCGGGCGAACCGGGAGGGGCTGAACCAGGCCCTGGTGGAGGCTCGCGCCGAGGCGGCCAGCCTGGCGGGGGAGCTGGAAGCGTTGGAACGGATGTATGCCACCGGTGCGGCTTACGACGCGGGGGTGCAGGCGGTGATGCAATCTGGCCTGGCGGGGGTTCTGGGACCGCTGGCGAGTCTGCTGCGGGTCTCTCCGCCGTGGGAACAGGCCGTCGAGGCTGTGTTGGGTCCAGATCTCCAGGCGGTCGTGGTGGAGGGACAGGCGGTGGTGCGAGGGGTGCGCCGGCTGCTCGAATCAACCGGCGGGCGGGTGACGTTGCTTCCTCTGGACGGCCTGCGCGCTGCGCCGACGCTGCCGCCGGGCGCGGCGCGGGGCGGAGACGTGGCAGCCTGTGATGAGCGCGTGCGCCCGGCGGTCGAGGCGGTATTGGGCGGGGTGGCCTTGTGCCAGGACGAGCAGGCGGCCCGCCGGTTGCTCCCCGATATGCCGCCCGGAGGCCGGTGTGTCACCCCGGAGGGGCTGGTGCTGCGGGCCGAGGGAGGGCTTTCGCTGGGGCGGGTCGAGGTGGACAGGGGAGTCTTGGCGGAAGCGCGACTTTGGCAGAGGCTACCCGAACAGCTTGAGGAGGTGCGGCGGCGCTGCCGGGAGATCGAGGAGCAGCAGCGGGAGGAGGACGAGCAGATCGCGGCGCTGAAAGTGCGCGGGCAGGCGTTGGAGCGGCAGGCGGCCGCCGAGCGCGAGGAGCGGGAGCAGGCTCACCGGGAGGCCATCGGCAAGGCCCAGACCGAGCTGGCGGTTGCCAGGGAAGCGCTGCGCAGTCAGCAGGCTGCCCTGCGGCGGGAGGAATCGCTGCTGGACCAGTTGGAGGTCCAGGTGGGGGGCTTGCGTCAACAGGCGGATGAGCTGGAGGCGGAGCGGGCCGCCATCGCCGCTCGGGTACAGGGCGGGGACGGAGCCGCAGAGACTGCCGTGGGAGAGGGATTCCAGGTGCGCCTGGCAGACGTGCAGCGGCGCATTCAGGAGCTTGAGGGGGAACAGCAAGCGGAGGCGGGGCATATCGAAGAACTGGAGGCCCAGGTACAGGCGTTGAGCCAGGCCGCGGCGGCGGCCAGCGAGGAAGCGGCCCGCGTCGAGCGGGAGACCGTCGGCCCGGCCCGGACCGAGGCGGCGGTTGCCGAGGAGATGCTGCGCAGTCACCGGACCGCCCTGGAGCGGGAGGAATCGTTGTTGGAGCGCCTCCAGGCGCAGTTGACGGCGCGTCACCAGCGGATCCAAGAGCTGGGGAGAGAGCAGGCCGCCATTGACGAGCGCATTCAGGCGCTGCGCGCCGAGACTGCGCGGTTGGAGGGAGCGCTGGACCAGGCGCGAACGCGCATCCAGCCGGCCGAGGGGGAGTTGGCTCACCTGCGGGAGAACCAGGCCGATCTGGAGAAACAGGTCCAGCGGTCGCGTGATCGAGTGCGGGATACAGAGACCCGCCTGGGGCGTGCTGAATTGGACGTTGCCCGCTGCCGGGACGAGCTAGAGATGCTGGGGCGGCGCATCGAGGAGGACCTGGGTCTGGTGGAACTCGAGCTGGCAGAGAGCGTCACGGCCCAGACTCCGCTGCCGTTACGCCCCCTGGTCTCTCAACTGCCTGTCGTGGAGATGCTGCCCGAGGGGCTGGACGACGAGATTCAGCGCCTCAAGGCCCACCTGCGGCGGCTCGGCTCCGTCAACCCGAATGCGCCGGAGGATTACATCGAGGTCGAAGAACGGCACCGCTTCCTGACGGAGCAGTTGGCCGACCTGGAGCGAGCGTCGGCTCAACTGCGCCAGGTCGTGGCCGAACTGGACGACGTGATGGCGGCCGCGTTTCGGGAGACCTTTGACGCGGTGGCGGCCCGGTTCTCGGAGGTGTTCACCGCCCTGTTCAACGGCGGCAGTGCGCGCTTAGAGTTGACCGAGCCGGAGGAGTTGTTGAGCACCGGGGTGGACATCGTCGCCCGTCCTCCCGGCAAGCGGGCGCAGCGATTGGCGCTGCTCTCGGGCGGCGAGCGTGCCCTGACTGCGGTGGCGCTCCTGTTTTCGATTTTGCACGTCAGCCCGACCCCCTTCTGCGTCTTGGACGAGGTGGATGCGATGCTCGATGAGGCGAACGTGGGGCGCTTTCGCACGCTGCTGCAAGAGTTGGCCGAACAGACCCAGTTCATCGTCATCACTCACAACCGGGTGACGACCGAGGCGGCGCACACCATCTATGGGGTTTCGATGGGAGCGGACGCTGTCTCTCAAGTGGTCTCCCTGGAGTTGGAGGCGTAGCCCTCCCAGGGGGGAGGACGTATGGAGGAGATCGGCGTGTCCGGTGAACAGCCTGAGCGTATTGCAATTTTGACGACGGGAGGCACCATCGCGATGCAGCAGGATGGGGCAACCGGGGGCGCTGTCCCCATGCTGGGCGCGACCGACTTTCGGTCGGCGCTGCCGGCCGACCTGCCAGAACTGTATGCCGAGGAACTGGTCAATCTGCCCAGTTCCCACTTTACGTTGGAGACGGTGCGCCAGATCCGGGAGCGGGTCGCCGTGCTGGTCGAGAGGTCAGACGTGGCGGGGGTCGTCGTCACTCACGGGACCGACACGTTGGAGGAGACAGCCTATCTGCTCGACGTGACCGTGCCGGGCGACAAGCCGCTGGTGCTCACCGGCGCGATGCGCACCGCCTCCGATGTGGGATACGAGGGGTACGCAAATCTCGCGGCGGCCGTGCGAGTGGCGGCCGCGCCCCAGGCAAGAGGGTGGGGCGGGGTGGTCGTCCTCAACGACGAAATTCACGCCGCTCGATACGTCACCAAGATACACACCCTCAGCCCTGCGACGTTTCAATCCCCGGCCTGGGGGCCGGTAGGCCGGGTGGAGGGGAACCGGGTCATCGTTGGGCAGCGGCCGGAGCGGCGTGTGCTCCCGTGGCGCGGCCTCGAACCGCGCGTCGCACTGCTCAAGCTGACGGTGGGCGTGGAGGCGGACCTGCTGGAGGCGGCCGGGGAGCGGGGCGTTCGGGGCATCGTCATCGAGGGGCTGGGCGGCGGACGTGTGCCGCCGTGGTGGATACCGGTCATCGAACGGACGATGGCTCAGGGCGTATGGGTGGTGATCGCCAGTCGCTGTCCTGCGGGGTGGGTGTGGGACGCGTATGGCTATCCGGGGGGATATCGCACGTTGAACGAACTGGGCTGTCTGTTCGCCGAGGGGCTGAATGGTCAGAAGGCGCGGATCAAGTTGATGGTGACGTTGGCGGCCGCCGATTCGGCCGCCGACGTGATAGAATTGTGGAGGAGTGCGTGACGCGTATGATACCGGAAGTGGATTCACTGGAATTGGCCCGCTCTGTGATAGATGTATTGGCCGACAAGAAGGGGGAGAACATTGTGCTGCTCGACATTCGCCCGGTCTCTATCCTGGCGGACTATTTCGTGATTGCCAGCAGCGCCAGCCATCGGCAGTCGCGGGCGATCGTCAGCGATGTCAAGGTGCGGATAAAAGAGGTGTTCGACGTTAAACCGCTGCGCATCGAGGGAGAGCCTGACAGCGGGTGGGTGTTGATGGATTATGGCGGAGTCGTCGTGCATCTGTTCGAGCCAGAGGTGCGGGCCTACTACGACCTGGAGGGGCTGTGGCGGGATGGACGGGTTGTGGTGCGCATGCTCTAGGCCTGCGGGGCTTGCAAAAAACGATGATGAACCACAACTGTAAAAGCAACAATCTGCCGCTCGTTTTGAAACGTTAGGCGAGTCCTCTGACGAAACCGAGGATTCGCTACAGACGCGGAAGCTAACTTTTTTCAGGCGAACCTCGGGATGAATTTCTAGACTCGAGCGGTCTTGATCCGCTTGATCTGCGGTGGGCAATTTGCCCACCGCAGCTTTTTTCCCTGGATACGTTCCATTTTGGAACGCGGTGGACGTGATCACGACGCTGATATTTTGGCGTCTACTGAACACCGAAAATGCGTAGGGTAACCGCCCAGACTCTTGAATGCAAATTGGGATGGCGACCTGAGCGGCGCGGATAATCCCGAAACCATCACGATGGACAGCGACAAGGTGGTCACGGCGACCTTTACCGCCAGTTGCGTGCACGTCGCTGGCGCTGACTTTACGGCTGTGGAGACCTCACCTCTGGTCGTGCGCTTTAGTGGCACTGTCATAGTGGGTTCTCCACCCATCACGTATACGTGGGACTTTGGCGATGGCAGTGTCGGCAGCGGCCAAATTGTCACGCACACCTATGCGCTCTCGAGTACGCTGACATATAGTGTGACGATGACGGCCACCAACGCCTGTCCAAGCCAGGAGACGGTCGAGAAATCCATCACTTTACGGTCTCCCACGATCTATCTACCTCTCGTGATGCGGAATGGCTAGTTAACAGTCACTTTCCTGTGCTCCTTGCGGATCCGAGAGATCCACAAGGGCTGATGGGACAGAACATCAAGGGGGCCGCTGGATATCCCGGCGGCCCCCTCTTTTTAAGTGCTGATCTCTTCGCCGGATCATCAACACACACAACGGGGGTCGCCCTGTATTAGGGGCGACCCCCGTGTTTTCGCAGCGGACGTTCTGTTTTCGTTTCTAGTGGTTCCTGAGCACCAGCGGCAGGTAGATGCGATGTCGCGTGACTGTGACCATCCACACGCTCGCCCAGTCCGAGTAGCCGGCGTCATTGTACGCGCGCACCGTCCACGTGTGGACGCCAAGGGCCAGCCGGGTGGGCGACGTCACAGCGGTGCTGGTGATGACCACACTGTCCAGGCTGAGGTTGTAACCGGTGGGATCCGGCCCTGGCCCCGCCTGCCATTCCAAGGTGATCGCCTGCGTTGTCGTGACGTGGCCGTTGGGAGGGGCAATCAGCACCGGGACACCAGGCGGCAATGCGTCAGTGGTCACGGTGACGGTGTGGGTGGCGGTGACGGGGCTACCGCAGGCCGCTGTGGCGGTGACGACGGCGGTGTAGACGCCCAGCGACGTCCAGACGTACTCGGCGCTCTCGCCGACCACGCCGTTGTCCCACAGGAGCGCGACGCCGGTGGCGTCGGTCGGTGTGTAGACGGCGTGGAGCGTGATCGCCGTGCCGCTGAGGGCTGTGGTAGGCCCGCTGATGCTCACCGACTGCACCTCCGTGCAGACCTCGGTCACGGTGACGGTGTGCGTGGCGGTGACGGGGGTGCCGCAGGCCCCCGTCGCGGTGACGACGGCGGTGTAGACGCCCGGCGACGTCCAGACGTACTCAGCGCTCGCGCCGACCGCGCCGTTGTCCCACAGGAGCGCGACGCCGGTGGCGTCGGTGGGGGTGTAGGCGGCGTGGAGTGTGATCGCCGTCCCGCTGAGCGCCGTGGTCGGCCCGCTGATGCTGACGGACTGCACCTCTGTGCAGACGCTCGTCACGGTGACGGTGTGCGTGGCAGTAGCAGGAGCGCCGCAGGCCCCCGCAGCGGTAAAGACGACGGTATGCGCCCCCAGCTCTGTCCACGTGTAGACCGCGCTCGCGTCGAACACGCCGTTGTCCCACAGTAGCGTGACGCCGTTGGTGATGTCGTCGGTAGCGGTGTAGACGCCGTAGAGCGTGACGCCCGTCCCGCTGAGCGCCGTCGTCGGGCCGGTGATCCACGCCGCCTCCACCACCGGGCAGACAACGGTGATGGTGTGGGCAGCGGTCACGGCATTCTCGCCCGCGTCGGTGGCGGTGACGACGGCGGTGTAGATACCCTCCGGCCAGACGTAAGTGATGCGGTCGCCGGTGCGGCCGTCGTGCCACACGAGTTCGACCCCGGTGGCGTCGGTGGGGGTGTAGCTGGCCTGGAGCGCGACCAGCGCGCCGGTCAGCACGCGGGTGGGGCCCTCGATCTCGACCGCCAGCAGCGGCGTGTAGACGGCGGTCACCGGGTACGGCCCGTCCACGCGGACGTTGCCGGCCTGGTCGTAGGCCTCGGTCCACAGGGTATGCGTCCCCGGCCGGGTCGGCCGGAGCGTGAAGCGCCAATTCTCCCCATCGTCCGCGGCCGCGTCGCGGTAGGAAGCGCCGTCGGGCGGGTCCACTCGCAAGTAGACCGCTTCCAGGCCGCCGGAGTCGCGCACCGTCCCGCTCAACACCGGAGCCGGAGCCGCCAGGTGCACCTCCGTGAGGACGGTGGTCACGGTCAGCGCCGGGGCCACGGTGTCCAGCGTGTAGGTCAGGGCGATGGGCGCGACGAGCCGGTTGCCCAGGTCGTCCAGGCTGTAGATGCGGATCGTTTGGGTGACGCCGTCGTGGGCTTCCGGCGTGGGCAGCCGGTAGGCCCACGTCCCGGCCGAGGAGAGCGCGCTGCTCTGCGGCGTCAGGCTGAGACGGGCGCGGTGGTAGTCGCCTTGATTGACCAGCGGCAGCAGGTCGCAGGCGCGCAGCGTCCAGGTGCCGCTGACCGGCTGGCCGTTGAAGACGCTCAAGGCGGCGTCGGGGCGGGCGGCGCGGTCGAAGTAGGGCGCGGTCGGGTCGTCGTCGGCGCGGTTGTGGAGCGCGCCCGGCGCGGCGTCGTCCAGCCAGACGTCATAGTCCGCGTACAGGTTGGCGTCGCTGCCCAGGCCGGCGATCACCCGCGCGCTCGTCCCGGCCGGAGAGAAAAGGTCTACCACCAGTTCCTCGCGGTTGGAGATGGCGGCGGTGAAACCGAGATCCACGTCGCCGAGGATAAAGTCCTCGCCGACGGCGAAGGTGCGCGTCAGGCAGGCAGCGCCGGTAATGGCGGCGCCGATGGTGATGGGCGTGCTCGGCGCGTCGTCGTAGCGACGGGCGGTGTCGGTGGGGGCCCGGGTGCTGAGGACGGTGATGGCTGCGTCACAGGCCGTCCCCTCCGTCGTCTCGCGGCAGACCTGGACGCTGCCCTGGCTGTAGCTGTCGGTGAAGACGCCGGTGAGCAGGTAGCCCGCGGGGCCGATCAGTTGACCGCTGACCGCATCCCGCGCTGCAACGTCGAGCGTGACGGTGGGCGGGGTCGCGTCTAGTGTCACCACCACCCAGGGGGAGGTCCACGCCCCCACGTGCCCGTAGCCGTCGGTGGCGCGGGCGCGCAAGCCGAACTCATCGCCATCGTCGCCGCTGACCACCCAGTCGCACGTCCAGCGCCCGTCGGCAGGGGTGGGATCGGTGCAAGTGATGACGGTGGTGGCGCTGAGCGGATCGCGCACTTGCAGCTCGACCGTCGGCACGCCGGAGACGTCGGAGGCATACCCGTGCACCGTGTTGGTCAGCGGGCGGACGACTGCCAGCGGGCCCTGGATGCCGACGTGCTGCGGCGGGTCATTGTCCACCCGGTGATCGGCCCACAGCCACTCCCAGGCCGGCTCCAGCGGCAGGTCGTTGGTGAGGGTGAGCGGGGTGCGCGCGTCGAAGACCAGCCCCTCCAACACGGCCCACTCCCGCAGCGGCTGGCATTCGGCGACGGTGTGGGTCAGCACGCATTGGTCGTAGCGCCAGTTCGTCTCCACGTCCACCACGCCGGTGATGACGGCGGTGACGGTCGCGCCGGCGGCCACGTCGCCGACGTCCACGGCCCGGTACTCGCGGTAGCCGGCCGTGTCCGTCGTCGCGTCGGAAAGGCTGAGGGCATAGTAGGCGGAGACGAACGCCTGCACGCCGGTCGCCGTCACCGGGCCGCGATTTTCCACCTGCAGGGTGTAAGTGACGGCGTCGCCGTGGCCCAGGGGCGGGTGGCTGTGGTCGAGGAAATCGAACTGGCGGCCCTCTGGCCCCTCATCCTGGTAGAAGGCGCGCCACTGGTGATACAGGTCGTCGCCCATCAGCGCAAAGGTCGCGCCGACGGGGTCCGCGCTGAGACGCGCCCGCAGGTCGCTCTCTGGGAAGGTCTCGCCGGTCCACCCCATCAGCGGGTCATTGGGGCAGATGCCGGAGCCCAGGCTGATCCAGCGGTAGGGGTGGGTGAGGGCGAAGATGTGTTCCTCCCGCGCCGCCAGCCCGGCGGTGGGGTTGACCACCCGCTCGCTGCTGACCAGGTTGCGGTCCGGCATCGTGGCCCACAGGCGGAGCGCTTGCTCCTCGCTCGCCACGGCCAGCAGGTTGAGCGCGCTGGCGGCCGGTTGGGTGATGCCCAGCGTCGGGCTGAAGGGCAGGTAGAGGTCGGTCAGGCCGGCGTCCCAGCGGTAGTGGTCGGCGCTGAGCAGCGTCGGGCTGACCCAGGCGCCGCCGTCCCAGCGCAGCAGCGTGGCGGTGACGGTGCTCTGCACCCACAACAGGAGGTCGGCCTGCATCGCCAGGTTGAGCATTGGGGTGACGAGCTGTTGGTGGTGGATTTGCTCGAACTCAGGCCAGGCGGACGTGTCCACTGGCGGCAGGTTGCCCGGCAGGTAGATGGTCGTGCTGACCGTGGCGGTGTAGGGATCGTAGAGCGTCTCGGCCCCGCCGGGGGCTGTGTCGAAGTAGACGAACAGGTCGCCCTCGTAATCCCAGTTGGCGCCGTCCCAGGCCATGCGGAAGGCGGACTCGGCCCAGGTGGCGTAA
>DSDT01000388.1 GCA_011048615.1 Chloroflexota bacterium
GGTGGATCCATCCGGCCAGGTAAAACTCGTGTAGACCGGTGTCCTTTTGCTTGGCCATATCCAGCACGACATCCAACGAGAGATCTGTTTCGTTCAGGATAAAGTAGAGGTCCACAAAGTCACGCGGCGTGGCGCGCCCGAATAGGGCCGTGATCTTGTTAGCGGCAATGTTCTCCAGTGCATCAATCCTGATGCTCCCCCAAGTCTGTACAGCGCCAAACCAAGGCTCAGCATCCAGCACGACATCCATTTTGACCCGTTCATCCTCTCGCGAGAAGAATGCCTGGTGTAGGTGGGGAGAGACCCGCGTGTCATTGCACGTCGTGTCAGTCATCTGAGCCAGGGTGGGGATAGAGGTCGGAATCTGTGTAAAGGCATCTTGATCCAGAGTAAAAAGGCCCAAGTCCTCACTCAGGCGGTGGTGCAGGTAAAAGCCCGCCAGAGCCGTGCCCCCGGTCAAGACGAATTGGTCGGCGGATGGCAGGTCGAAAAAGGCGGTCAGCAGGTCGTTTTGGAGCCGGCTAAGCACCTGGGACATCATACCCCCACACTTGCAGCGCCCAGGTCCACAACTCGCGCAGGCTGGGCGGCCACAAAAACCCCCTGACGACGTGCCAGTGGTCTAGGATGTCTTGAATTGTGACGTACTTCCAAATGTCCTCAAAACGGGCGTTTCTGACAATGTGCCCGATTATCTGCTCCCGTTCATACTTGTCATCGCCTGTCAGAATGCGCCGTACATCCTGTTCCGTCAGGTCGGCGTTCCAGATGAAATAGGGACGCTTTTGCTCCGCTGGCGTGCTGTTTTGTCCGTTCATATCCCCAATGATACTATACCTTGAGCTAATTGTCACGCCTCGTGTTCACTCGATTTTGACCAGGACGCCGATCTCGGCCCAGTGGTAGAGCGATTCGGCCTCCTCCAACCCCAGGATGATGCATCCGAAGGAGGCCGGGGAGCCCAGGTTGCCCTCCCACAGCCGCCGGCCGCTGGAGAGGGTGGGGAGGCCGTGAATGCCGTTGTAGGTGTCGCCGCCGGCGCGATAGATGGCGATAAAGTGGGGCATCCACAGATCCCATTGGCTGGCGTAGGCGTTCTCGTTTTTGTCGAGCACCTGGAACTGGCCGGTGTAGGTGGGTGAGCTGGCGATGCCGGTCGAGACCGGCCAATCCCACAGCAGCGAGCCGTCCTGGTAGACCCGCATGCGCTGCTCGGCGATGTTGATGACGATCTCTTTACCCGATATGGGGGGATAAGGCATCACGGCGTCTACAGAGGGGATGATCAGGGTCTGGCCGATTTGCAGCCAGTTCAAGTCCACGCCGGGATTGACCTCGGCGATGAGGCCCGGCGGCACGCCGACCCGACTGGCGATGATGGTCAGGTCGTCGCCGGATTGGACGACGTAGGAGCGGAGGGGATGGGTCAGCGGCAGCTCTACCGTCCCGCCCCCCTCCTCGAAGACAAACAGCACCCGTTGGACGGCGCGGTCCAGGTTCAGTTTGCGCCCCTCGCCCAACTCTGCGGACAACTGTTCCAGGGTGGCTTGTACTGCCTCCTCGGCTACCCGGATCTTGGGACTGCCATCTTCCTCCGCTGGTTCCACCCGCAGCCAGGTGATGATCGTCTCACGGTCCAGCCTCCAGGTAAAGGTCTCGTCGGTCAGCCAATCGTGGGTCGAGATCGTCACATGGCGGTCCAACATCTCCTCGGCCTGGGCCTGGGCACCTCGCGTGTCGGTGAGCTGGGGCGGCAGGATGCGAAAGGTCAGGGCGAATTGGTTATCGGGCCCGAGGTGGCTCACGGCGGTGACGATGTTGTCCAGTGTGCTCTCCACGTCCAGCTCCTGGCCTGGTTGGCCCGGTTCAGCCACAAGCTCGTTTCCTTCCAGGCGGAGAGTGGCGTCTGTGGGAGGCGTGGACAGGACGGGGGCCAGGTCTTCCAGTGCGCTTCGGGCCAGTGCCGGGTCTATCACAAAGATGGGAGCGACTTTACGCGGCGTGTCCCAGATGCCCAGCAGGTTTAGCAGGGTGACCAGATCGGTTTGCGTTCCCTGGTCGGCGCGGCCCTCGGAGAAGGCGCGCTGGGCGGTCGCGTGGGCGTCGAGGCGGAGGCCGGCCTGACGCCAGGGGGTCGTCCAGAGCCGGGCGCCGTCAGAGAGGATGAGCTGGCCGGCGTCGTAATCGCCCAGTTCAGCCGCGATGCGGGCGGCAGCTTCGTCGAGGGTCAGCCCGCCCACGTCCAGCTCCAGGACGTGAACGCGGGGATAGATGCGGGTCTCGTAGGGGCGCAGGGCGGCCTGCTGCACAATCCAGGCGGCGAAAAGACCGATGGCTGCCAGGCCGATCAGCAGCGCGAGGGCAAAGGCGGTGGATAGAAAGCTGCCATGCTGACGGGGGCGTCGTTCTTTTTTCGCGTATTCGGCCATTAGTTGTGACTGCTCACAGCGCTGGCGTGGGGTTGGCGCACAAAGCGCATTCTCATCACTCGTTCGGTGTCTGGGGTGACGGCCGCCGTCTCGCTGACGCGGTGACCGCAGACCCACAGGATGTCGCTGCCGCTTTCGGAGTGGGCCACGAGCAGGGGGATGTGGTCGCGCCAGGCGTGGGGGATTTTGACATTGGTCATAAAGGCGCTCAGTTTGACGGTGTGGCCTCCCATTCCCTGGGGTCGAAAACGGTCCCCCGGCTGGCGGGAGCGCAGGATAAAGGGGGCGGTACAGGCATCCGCGTCCAGGTAGGCGATCCAGGGATCGGCATTGTCGGTGATTCGGGGGAGGTTCCATCCAGAAACCCGGTCTGCCTGCAGCACCCAGTCCGAGTCCGGCAGCAGCGTCACGCCGGGCGTCGCCACCACGAGGGGGGCGGAATTCCACAGCAGCGGCTCGTCGGCAGGGAGAGGGGGGACGACGACGGCGGTGTCGCTGATGGTCAGCTGCTCATAGCCCACGGTGAGGACCAGGCCTCTGGGGAGGATGGCCTGGGCGCCGGTCTCGCCGGTCAAGGCGACATGCCGTCCATCCTCGATGTGGACGAAATCAACATCCCGCAGGTCCTGGCGAAGCCGGCGGATCGCTCGACGCAGGGTGGCCCGCTGTGCCGCCACCGGCAGCGCCCGCCAGCGGTCGAGGTCAAAGCGGATGGCCGTCTTCTGTTCCTCGATCATCGTGTCGCTCCAAGCCTGGTCGTACAATAGGATCAGCAATTCGTAATCGGCGGCGACGACGGCGGCGGTGTGGCAGAGTCGGGTATGGATGTTGGGGTTGTAGGATTGGAGCAGGGGGAGCAGGTCGTGGCGCAGGCGGTTGCGAAAGTAGGTGGTATCCAGGTTGGAGCGATCAAAGCGCGGTTCGAGTCCCTGGGCGGCGCAGTAGCTCTCGATCTCGGAGCGGGGGATGTCGAGGAGGGGACGGATCAGGTCCAGGTCCGCGCGGGGTGAGAGGCTGGTCTCGGTGGTCAGGGGCGTGAGGAAGCGGTACTCGGCCAGGGGGGTGAGGGGGCGCATGCCACGCAATCCCGCCAGTCCCGATCCTCGTAGAATGTGCATCAGCACCGTCTCGGCCTGGTCGTCGGCGTTATGCCCCACGGCGATCCTGGAGGCGCCGACGCGGACCGCTACCTGGGCGAGGAAAGCATAGCGCACCCGACGGGCGGCTTCCTCGAAGGTTAATTTGTGCTGGCAGGCCAGGGCCGGCACGTCGTGGCGTTCAACTGTGACCGGGAGATGCCATGCGGCGGCCAGGGCGGCCACGAATTCAGCGTCGGCGTCGGCGGCGGGGCCGCGGGCGCCGTGGTGCAGGTGGGCGACGTGCAGCGTCAGGCGGTAGGCTGGCTGCAGGCGCAGCAGCAGGTGGAGCAGGCAGAGAGAATCCGGCCCGCCCGAGACGCCGACGACCACCCCATCGCCGGCGTCCAGCAGGCCGTGTGTCTCGATGGTATGTTGAGCCAGGTGTAACAGATCGGTCACGGCACCGGTTCGAGTTACAGGCGAATGATCGAGCCGCAGTAGTCGCAGGTGATCTCTCGCATCCCGCGCACGATCTCGACGGCGAGGGTCGCGCCGCAGGTAGGACACTTGGTCGGGGCGGCCTGTGCGGCTTCCACGACTGCTTCATCCTTCGGCTGGGTGCGCTCCTTGTCTATCTCGCCGGACTTGACGCGCCCGATCAGCCTGACCCATTCCTCGTTTTCAGCGCCCAGCAGGCGGAGCGTCGCACTTCTCAGGTCGGCCCCGGGAGCAAAGAGCAGTTCCAGCATCTCTTTGCGGCCCAGGAATTTTTTCTTGTCGCTGGCCTTGGCTTCCTCCACCTGTCCGATAGGGATGGCAAAGATGAATTCCTGAACAGTCTCTTTTTGGGTGGTGATGAAGAGCACTTTTTTGGTGGCGACCTCTTCTTTTTGCTCAAAGAGGATCCGCTCGTCGGTGAGGAAGAGCAGCCCTTCCGGGCCTTCTGCTTCCCGTTCCATCAGGCGGGCTTTGCAGGCGGCAATGGGGCATTCGGCCGGCAGGAGCTGAAAGCTGGCCTCGTCAATCTGCTCCAGCAGCTGGCGGATTTCCTGGACCTGCCGGTTGGTCTGGTTCACGTTCTGCTTGAGGGGGGCGTACATCGCCTCGACTGCCGATCGGGCGGCCCGAACCTTGCTCTCGAAGGTGTTGATGGCGCTCTCAGCGCGACTGATCTGGGCGGTGTTCCCGCTCATGGCCTGGTGCAGGGCGCTCTCGGTCGTGTCAGAGTTTCGCTCCAATTCTTGGACCCGCTTGCTGACCTCACGCGCCACGCGATCGTTCATCTCCTGCCATTGCTCCGTCAGCACCTGGACTTTCTCCAAAAAGCTGCGAAAGACATAGCCCCGTGTGCGCAGTTCCTCGATTTCGGTCGGGAGCAGCGATAGGGTGGAGTGGATATCCGCCATCTCGTTGTGGACGCTGGTCAGCAGCTTGGACTCTTGGAGGCTGCCGAAATCTCTTTGTAACCGGTCCAGCTTGGCGCGGGTTTCCTCGGTCAGCGCCCCGGCTGCTGCTGCCGTTACGGCTGCTGCTCCGGTCACTCCCACGGCCACGCCGGCGATTCCAGCGTCCTGGCGGCCGACCGTCGTATCTCGGAGGCCCGGCTTTTTCTTGGGCGCGCCGACGGATTTGGACGATGGACGGGCTACGGGCCCTCCGGCTCGATCTATGGACGTCGGCGAGGGTTTCTGGCTGGGCGGCTTTTTTCTCCCCGAAATGGGTGGTTTTTTGCTCGTCTTTTGATCCTTCATACTTTTTTCTCCTCTCCTATTTGCTCATCGAGACTCGGATTCATCGGCCGAGTTCACACTGCCCATAGTATGGCGCAGGTACGCCTCCATAAACCGATCTAGTTGCCCATCGAGCACGGCGGATACGTTGCCGGTCTCGTAATTGGTGCGGTGGTCCTTGACCATCTGGTAGGGATGCAGCACGTAGGAGCGGATTTGGTTGCCCCAACCGGCGTCTATGTGCTCTCCCTTCAGTTCGGCGATCTCGGCCTGTAGTTTTTCTTCCTCCAACTGGATCAGCCGGGCACGCAGCACGCGCAGGGCGTTCTCCCGGTTCTGGGTCTGGGAGCGTTCGTTCTGGCAAGAGACGATGATGCCAGTGGGGAGGTGGGTGATGCGTACAGCGGTCTCGTTCTTTTGCATGTGCTGTCCTCCGGCCGACGAGGCACGGAAGGTATCAATCTGGAGGTCGTTCGGGTCTATGGTCACCGAGATATCGTCTCCCATATCGGGCCAGACTTCGGCCAGGGCGAAGGATGTGTGGCGGCGGTGGGCGGCGTCGAAAGGGGAGAGGCGCACCAGGCGGTGCACACCCCGTTCGGATCGCAGATACCCGTAAGCATAGGGGCCGGTGATGGTGATCATAGCTCGTTTGACGCCGGCCTCTTCGCCAGGGAGCTGGTCCACGACCTCGGCCTCGAACCCTCGGATCTCGGCCCAGCGCAGGTACATTCGTAACAGCATCTCGGCCCAGTCCTGGGCATCGGTTCCACCGGCGCCGGCGTGGATGGCGAGAATGGCTCCCTCGCGGTCGTAGGGATGGGGGAGCAAAAGTTGGAACTCGCGCCTGCCCAACTCGTGTTCCAGCGCCTCTGTCTCGGCGGCCAGATCGTCGTACAGTCTCTCGTCTTCCAACGCCGCCAGCTCCAGCGCGTCCCGGGCGCGCTGCTCCAAGCGATCCCAGATGTCCACTTCTTCCCGCAGGCTGGCAAGCTGGCGCATTGCCCGCTGAGCGGTCTCGGGATCATCCCAAAAGTCGGGTGTGCTGGCCTGTTTTTCCAGCTCGGCGATGGTTTTCTCTTTGGCCGCTAGGTCAAAGACGCCTCCGGATGGTTTTGACTCTTTTGGTCAAGGCCGACAATCGGTCACAGATGTCTTCCACGTTATTCTCCTTTGTGTTGTATCAATTGTTGGTAGGTCCGAGCAAGCCATCTATAAAAACGTCGGCGTCGAAAGGAGCCAGGTGCTCGATCCTTTCTCCAGTACCGACAAAGCGGACTGGCAGGCCCAGTTCACGCGCGATAGCAAAGACCATGCCACCCTTGGCGGTGCTGTCCAGTTTGGCCAGGATGACGCCAGTCACGTCTACCGCTTGCTGGAAATGTTTGGCTTGAGACAGGGCGTTCTGGCCGGTGGTGGCGTCGAGCACCAGCAGGGTCTCGTGGGGGGCGGTGGGGACATTTTTGGCCGCCACAGTGCGAATCTTGCCCAGTTCGGCCATCAGGTTGTATTGGGTATGCAGCCGGCCGGCGGTGTCGGCGATGACCAGGTCCATGCCCCGCGCTTGGGCGGACTGCAGGGCGTCAAAGATGATGGCCCCGGGATCCCCGCCCACGGAGCCGGTGATGATGTTGACGCCGGCCCGGCCGGCCCAGATGCCGAGCTGATCCATGGCCGCAGCGCGAAAGGTGTCGGCCGCGGCCAGCAGGACCTGGCGCCCCTGTTGTTTGTAGCAGTAGGCCAGTTTGGCGATGCTGGTCGTCTTGCCAGAGCCGTTCACGCCGACGATCAGTATCACGTCCAGCGGGCGGTTCCCCAGATCGAGGGGGGGCGGGTCGGGCAGCAGAGCGCGCAGTTCCTCCCGCAGCGCTGTTTGGAGTGTGTCGGTCTGGAGGATGGCCTCTTCACTGGCCCGGCGGCGCAGTTGTTCGATCAGATGCAGGGTCGTTTCCACGCCTACATCGGCCTGAATGAGCAGTCCCTCGAGCTCGTCCCAGGTCTCCTCCGTCACCTGGCTGGCGCCCAGCAAGTTGGCGATGCGGCTAAAGACGGTGTTGCGGGTGCGGGTCAGGCTGTCTTTGAGGGATTGAGCGAATCCAATGGTCATAAGAACTCCGTTCACACTGGTGGTAATGGCCGCGATGAATGTGCGGTGCACCGATTATACCCCAAAGCGGTGGGTTGAGCAACACCTCGTATTCTGAACTGGGCCGTTTTGTGTTATACTTGTCCTGGCGTGAGCCGGCCGGTGGATTGAACCAACGGGTTGGTGGGGAGGTATTCTTATTGTGTATCGGCGCTGTCTCTATCGAGGAGGTGCAGATGATCGCTCAAGTTGCCGCGCGGGTGCGGGAGAACATTCAGAAAGTGATCGTGGGCAAAGAAGAGGTGATCGAATTGGCGTTGGTGGCCGTTTTGTGCGAGGGGCACATTCTCGTCGAGGATGTGCCGGGGATCGGCAAGACGATGCTGGCCCGCTCCATCGCTGCCAGCTTGGGGTGCACGTTTCGCCGCATCCAGTTTACGCCTGACTTGTTGCCCTCTGATGTCACGGGTATCAGCTATTTCAACCAAAAGCTGCACGAGTTCGAGTTTCGGCCCGGGCCGGTGATATCGCAGGTGGTGCTGGCGGACGAGATCAATCGCGCCACGCCGCGTACACAGTCGGCGTTGCTGGAGGCGATGCAGGAGCGCCAGATCACAGTGGATGGCGTGACCTATCCACTGCCCCGTCCGTTCCTGGTGCTGGCGACCCAGAACCCGATCGAGTTGGAGGGCACGTTCCCGTTACCGGAGGCGCAGGTGGACCGCTTTCTGATGCGGCTGCTGATGGGCTACCCGACCCGGGAGGAGGAGCACGCGATTTTGCTGCGCTTTGAGCGGGAGGATCCGTTGGAGGAGCTGGAGCCGGTGACCAACCCGGAGGAACTGATCGAGTTGCAGCGTCAGGTGCGCCAGGTGCGGGTCGAGGACACGGTGCGGGGGTATATCGTGGACGTGGTGCGGGCTACGCGCCAGCACTCGGAGGTCGAGTTGGGTGTCAGTCCGCGGGGGACGCTGGCCCTGTACAAGTGTGCTCAGGCTCTGGCCGCTGTTCGAGGGCGGGAATACGTCCTGCCCGACGACGTCAAGCTGTTGGCCCCATACGTGCTCACCCATCGCATCCTGGTCAGTCCGGCGGTGCGGCTGCGAGGGCGGCAGTTGACCGACGTGCTGATGGATATCGTCGCGACGGTGCCGGTGCCGGTGGAAGCGCTGTAGGGTGGGCTGGGCATGAGGTTGCGGGACGAAGAGCTGCAAGAGCAGGACCTGCGCCGGGGTCAGTTCTCCCCCGCATGGTTCACGATGGCGGCCGTGCTGATCCTGCTCGGCCTGGCCACCGAGCAGCGAGCTCTCTTTGCGCTGGCGGCCTGCATCCTGACGGTCATTCCCGTCGCGTGGTGGTGGAAGCAGGCCTCGCTGCGTCACGTCGAGTACGAGCGGCGATTTGATCGGCGGTGCGCGTTTCCCGGCGAGACGGTCGAGTTGACAGTGCGGATTACGAATCGCAAGCTCTTGCCGTTGACCTGGTTGGAGATCAACGACGAGGTGCCGATGGCGCTGCCCCTGGTAAAGGGGGTTCTGATGCCGACGTATGCCCCTCAGATTGGGACCCTCAATAACGTGCTCTCGCTGCGGTGGTATGAACGGGTCAGTCGGCGGTATCAACTGGAGTGCACGGCCCGGGGGGTTTACACGCTGGGGCCGGTTCACTTTAGATCTGGCGATCTGTTCACATTGTTCGAGAGTCAAGAGAGCCGCGAGCTGGGGGAACATGTGCTCGTCTACCCTCGCATCTGGTCGCTGGAGGACTTGGGATTGCCGCCCAAGGAGCCGTTTGGCGAGCGCAGGGCGCGCCAGCGGGTGTTTGATGATCCCCTGCGCACCATCGGTGTGCGCGACTATCACCCCGAGGATGATCTACGACACGTGCATTGGAAGGCGACGGCGCGCAAGGGAGAGCTGCAAGTGCGGACTTTTGAGCCGGTGGCGACGCTCAGCATGGTCGTATTCCTGAACGTCTCCACGTTGGAGCACAACTGGCAGGGTGTGCTGCCAGAGCTGTTCGAGCAGACCATCAGCGTGGCTGCCTCCATCGCTACCTGGGCGGTGGGACAGAAATACAAGGTGGGATTGGCGGCGAACGGTTGTATGCCCCTATCCGATCAGCCGATCCGGGTGCCGGCAGGCCGTTCACCGGATCAGCTGGTTGCGATTTTGGAGGCCCTGGCTTTTGTGACCAGTTTCGCTACCCTTTCCATCCAGGAATTGCTGCGCCGGGAGAGCCCGAGGCTGCCCTGGGGAGCCACGCTGACGGTGGTGTCGGCCGTGGTGAGCGAGAACCTGGTGACGACGATCCAGCGGCTTCGGGAGGCCGGGCGGCAAGTGGCATTGGTATCGCTGGCCGACGCCCCGCCTCCCTCTCTGGATGGTGTGCCAACGTACCATCTGCCCCCTTCCACGGTGGTCTTTCAGCGGCCGCGTCAGGGGGACTACGATGCCATGGCAGCGCTCCAGGCGGCTGGGTTGGCCGCTGGAGCGCCATTGCTGCCAGAGGAAGGCAGGAGGTAAAGCTTGGACAAGATGCGGGCCTATGCCGGTCGAGAATTGGTTTTCCTCGCTCTGGGAGGGATGGAAGTGTTGGTTTTCACGCCGCTGGTCGCTGCTTTACTCTCTCCCATCACGACTGTCCGTCCGCTGCCCCTGACCCTTGGTCTGCTTGGGGCGGTGATGGTGGTCCATTACCTGGCCCGTTTCGCTATGGGCGTATCGCTCCGACCAGCGATTCGCTCCGCGCTGCTAGGGTTGGGTGTGTTTGTAAGCGGTTTGGCGACCGTGCATCAGATGCTTCATGCCGAGGTATCCCTCTGGAATCCGACGTGGCTGCTGGATATTCTGGGGCATCTGCAGCACGAGATTCCGATGTACGACGTGCTCGTTTTCCTATTGGTGTTGACCTTGTGGTGGCGAGGGTTGGTGCTGGCTCAACGCAATCTTGATAGCGTCAGCGTGGCCTATCGCTTCCGGTTGAATCTCGTGATTTTGGCCCTGACGATCCTGGTGAGCGGCTCGATATTTGACTGGCCGTACCATCATTTTGTGTTTGCTTTCTTCTTTGTCAGCTTGATGGGCATTGCCCTGGCCCGGGCCGACGAGATGGGGGAGCAGTATGGGGGGAGTCGGTCTCCGTTCAGATTGGCCTGGCTGACCACGTTGATGGCAGCCGGGCTGACCGTTTTGCTTCTGGCCAGCGGTTTGGCAGCGCTTCTGACCAACGAGAATCTCGGGTTGATCCTGGTGCCGCTGCTGCACGTCCTGCGCTTTGTCTTGTTGGGGATGGTTTATGTGGTGGCCTGGGTGGCCCAGTTACTTCTCGTGCCGCTGATGGCCCTGTTCGGACGGCAGGGTGTTGGTGAGGCCATTAGCGAGTTTGTAGAGCACATGATGCCACGAGAAGATATCACGCGGGAGATACAGTCGGAGGTGGTGACCGTGGCCCCGGAACAGATGGCGGTGATCCGGACTGTGGGGATCATTCTGGGGCTTTTATTGCTGTTGTTGTTGGTGATTACATCGCTGCGACGGCTGCGCGAGCGTTCCAACCGGCAGTTGAACGAGGTGCGGGAATCGGTGTGGGAGGAGGCCAGTCTGCGGCGGGGGTTGGCTGACTGGCTGCGGCAGGGTCACCGTCGGTTCGACCAGGCGATGACCGGATTGAACCGTGCGTTGTTGAACCGGTTCCTGGCAGCGATGACCATCCGCCGCATCTATGCTCATCTGGGCGCGGTGGCGAAGGACAGGGGGTATCCACGGGCTGGTCACGAGACCCCGTACGAATATCTGCCGACGCTGGAGAGGTCCTTTCCAGGCCACCACGATGACCTCGTTCGTATCACCGAGGCCTACGTGGCGGTGCATTACGGAGAGGCGGCGGAGGGTGCGGAGGAATTGGAAGCAGTTCGGGCGGCGTGGCAGCGCATTCAGGAGGTGAGGGCCGAGAGACGACCGGTTGTCGAAAGCGCGTGACTGGCGGCGATGCGATTTGCACAACCGTGCGAGTTGGTGTAGAATTGAACCGGTAATCATTCGATAGTGGCGGGGATTTAGTTGGTGGGAGCATTCGTTTACCTCGTTCAAGGCGGATCCAACAACAGAAACAAGCGAAGGAGCGGTGAATGGCAAAGTCACGCGCGGAACTCGTGGTAGAGCGACTGCGGGATTTGCAGGTCAGCACGGCTGACGTCGAAGCGTCGGCGGTTGTCAGCGTGGACGGGTTGATTATAGCTTCTGCTCTCCCGGTAAACGTGGAGGAGGATCGGGTATCGGCGATGTCGGCGGCCATGCTCTCTCTGGGTGAGCGTATCGCCGGTGAATTGGGACGGGGTCTGCTGAATCAGGTCTACATCAAGGGCAAGCAGGGATATGTTCTCTTGATGTCTGTGGGAGAAGACGCGGTCCTCACTGTGTTGGCCCGCGAGGGTGCGAAACTAGGACTCATTTTTCTCGATATGCGGCGCGTGGTTGAGGACCTGGTGACGCTGTTGTAACTGCACGATAATGGGAAAAACACCAATTCGCTTGGGTCGGAGAGGCCGGCGGAGTGGGACGGTTGGCCTTGTCGAGTGGGGGGAGTTGCTCTCAAACAACTCTCCCCATTATTCTTGATACCAGGTGGTGAGTGATGCGCAAATACATCTTTTGTACCGGTGGGGTCATCAGTAGCGTGGGCAAGGGGGTGGCGGCTGCCTCTGTGGGGCGGGTGCTGAAAGCCCGGGGCGCGCGGGTCTCGATCCAAAAGCTGGATCCATACATCAACGTGGATCCGGGGACGATGTCACCATATCAACATGGAGAGGTTTTCGTCACCGACGATGGGGCGGAGACGGATTTGGACCTGGGTCATTACGAGCGCTTTATTGACGAAAGCTTGGGCCAGGCCAGCAACGTGACGGCCGGTCAGGTCTATGCCGAGATCATTGCACGAGAGCGGCGGGGGGATTTTTTGGGCGGGACCATTCAGGTCATTCCTCACATCACCAACGAGATCAAACGTCGTATCGCGTTGGTGGGAGAGCTGAGCAAGGCGGACGTGGTGATCGTTGAGGTAGGGGGCACGGTAGGAGATATCGAGGGGCTGCCTTTTCTGGAGGCGTTGCGGCAGATGCGGCGGGACGTGGGGCCCGGAAACACACTCTACATTCACGTCACGTTCTTGCCGCACATCGGCGCGACGGACGAGTTAAAGACCAAGCCCACCCAACACAGCGTGCGGGAATTACGTTCCATCGGCATCCAACCGGACGTTATCATCGCCCGCGCGGATTACCCGGTGGATGACACCTTGTGCGAGAAAATTGCTCTCTTCTGCGACGTCGAGCGGCGGGCGGTTGTCCCGTTGGTGACCACTCCTCTGTTGTACGAGATTCCGCTGCTGTTGGAGGACGCCGGCCTGGGGGACTTTATTGTCGCGCGGTTGGGGTTGGGGGTGCGAGACCCTGATTTGAGTCGGTGGCGTGATCTGGTAGAGCGGGTGCGCATGCCCAAGCCGTCGCTGCCGGTGGCCATTGTGGGCAAATACATAGAGCTGCACGATGCTTACATCAGCGTGCGCGAGGCACTGTATCACGCTGCCCTGGCTCAGGGGTGGGATGTGGACGTGCGGTATGTCAGCTCCGAGGCCCTGGAACGAGGGCGAGGGTGGGACGAGTTGGCGAACGTGGCGGGGGTGGTCGTGCCGGGGGGATTTGGGGAGCGTGGCGTCGAGGGCAAAATTGCCACGGCCCGCTGGGCGCGGGAGCGCGCGCTCCCTTACCTGGGATTGTGCCTGGGGTTGCAAGTCATGATCATCGAGTTGGCCCGTTTCGCCCTGAACAGCGAGGAGCCAAACAGCGCCGAGTTCGA
>DSDT01000387.1 GCA_011048615.1 Chloroflexota bacterium
ACAGCACCTCGACACCGGCCGCCTGCAGATCGGCGTACAACGCCTCGGCCGCATCCTCACCGCCCTGCAAGGCCACGACGTGAACCTCGTAAGGCGCCACGCTGATCGGCCACACGAGACCGTACTCGTCGTGATACTCCTCCGCCACGCACGCCAACAGCCGCCCCACCCCAATGCCGTAGGACCCCATAATCACCGGGTGGATCTCGCCATCCTGGCCCAGGAACGTACAGCCCAACCCTTCAGAGTAACGAGTGCCCAGCTTGAAGATGTTGCCTGTCTCGACGCCCTTGGAGGCCCGAAGCGTAGACCCACACACAGAACAGGCGTGCCCCGCCTCGGCCACCACAATATCCGCCACGGCGGTCGGCTGGTAGTCCCGCCCACAGTTGACGTTGCGCAGGTGATACCCCTTGTCGTTGGCCCCGGCCACCAGGTTCGGCGTGTGGGGGATCAGGTCGTCCACGACGATGATGGCATCGTGAATGCCGATCGGAGAGGCATAGCCGGGCACCGCGCCGATGGCTCTGATCTCTTCGTCCACCGCGGGACGCAGGGACTTGGCCTTGACGACGTTCGCCAGCTTGGTCTCGTTCACGTCCATATCGCCGCGCACGATGGCGAACACGAACCGCTCCACGTCCTCCCGCCCCTCGGCCACCGTCGCCATCCGAAAGACCGCCTTGGCCGTCTGCGCCCTGGTCACGCCCAGGAAATTCGCCACCTCCTCGATGGTCGTCGTGCCTGGCGTGGCGACCTTTTCGATGGGCAAGGCCGTCTCATGCTCCGGCTCCGGCTTGCGGAACTCGGCGACCTGGCGGTTCGCCATATAGCCACACGCGTCGCACATGATCAGCGTGTCCTCACCGACCGGCGTCAGGTAGATGAACTCGTGAGCCGTCTTGCCCCCCATCATCCCCACGTCCGACCGGACCGCGACGACGGGTAGCCCACAGCGGTGGAAGATGTCGAAATAGGCCTGATAGTGGGCCCGATACTGGCGATCCAACCCCTCCCAATCGGCGTCCAGGCTGTAGCTGTCCTTCATGGTGAACTCGCGCACGCGGATCAGGCCGGCCCGGGGGCGGGGATCGTCCCGCCACTTGGTCTGGATGTGATACAGCAGGCGCGGCAGCTGCTTGTAGGACTGGATCTCGCCCCGCACCAGGTCGGCGATGACCTCCTCGTGAGTCATCGCCAGCGCCATATCCCGATCATTGCGATCCTGGAAACGGCCCATCTCGGCGCCGATCTCGTACCAGCGCCGGGTTTCCTTCCAAATATCGGCCGGATGCACGACCGGCATGGTGATCTCTTGCCCGCCGATGCGGTCTATCTCCTCCCGCAGGATATTCTCGATCTTTGTCAACGAACGCTGCGCCAGGTGCAGGTAGCTAAAAATGCCCGCCCCCAATTGGCGTATGAATCCGGCTTGCACCAGCAACTGATGGCTGGCGATCTGGGCGTCGGCCGGCGGTTTGCGCCAGGTCTGTCCAAAAAGCTCTCCAAGTCTCATCGTAGTCGTCCCTCCTTAAAGAACACTGAATTGAATGGCCGCATTGCATCTAAACAAAACCAGCCTTCCGGATTCGGAAGGCTGGCAATGGACGAAACAAGCCAATGACCGGCGTTGCCCACGCAGCGCTAACCGAACCCTGGAAACGGGTACGGCTGGGAGCTGCTAGGGGCGGGCAACAAGTGATCAATCATCAGGCGTCCTCATACTCACTAGCCGCTATTCTAACATAACTTGAACCATCTGTCAATCATCCCGACCCCCGACTGCCAGCGTGAGCATAAAGACGATCATCAGATCAGGAAAGAATAGCGTATTATCCACCAGGCCGTGGGCCAGCAGGACGACAACGCTGCCTGTAAGACCCAGCAGCAGCGGGCAGTTCACAGCTCCCCAGCGGCGGAGGTGTGAAACCAGCGAGTGCAAGTACTTTGCCAGCACCGCCAGGCCCGCCAACAGACCTCCCAATCCCAACCGCGTCCAGTGATCCAGGTAAATATTGTGAGGATGTTCCAGGTTGAACTCTTGCCAGGCGGAAGGGAGCACGTACCGGGAGCGGTAGGCCGGCAAGAAATTGCCCGGCCCCACGCCGAACCAGGGATGCTCCCGGATCATGACCAGTGCGCTGCGCCACACCTCCAATCGAAAGAAAGTGCTGCCGCGCTGCAAATTCAGCAGCGACGCGAACCGGGGTAGCCGCAGCAGCGGGATCAGCGCCAGCGCACCCAGCCCGAGCAGTACCCACGCCGCCCGGCGGTACCGCCCCCCGGCCAGCCAGCCCATCGCTGCCAGCCCGGCCGGCAGCCCCAGTAGCAGCGCCCCGCGCGAAAAAGAGAGCCCCGCCGCCAACGACACCGGGACCAACGCCGCCCCATACCACCACCGGCGACCCCGTTCCCCTCGTCCTCCCCTGCCCCACCACGCGACGGCCAGTAGCAACGGCCACGCCCGGCCCAGGTACAGCCCCGCCCCATTCGGCGAGGGATAGACGCTCCTCAGGCGGGGCAGCCCTCCCTCGGCCAGCACCAGGTTGCGCCCCAGCCCGTACTGGAGCAGCCCAATCGCCGCCACGCCGACTGCCCCCAATACCCACCCATCCACGATCCGCCACCAGGCCCCGTCGTCCAGCTCTCCCTGCGCCAAGCGCAGCACCCCATAGTAGAGCACCGGGAACAGAAAAAGAGTCCGCAGTTCGAACAGCGCCGCCCGTTTTTCGGCCGCCAGGAGGCCAGAAAGCGCCGCCGCCAGCACCCAGGCCAGCACTGCGCCGTCGAGCGGGGTCAGCCTGAGGGACGACCGACGCTGCCTGAACCGGGCCAGCCCGGCCACGCCGCACAGCAGGGTCAGCGCCTCGGGCAGGCTGAGGGCGCCGTAGAAGGCGGGGCCGGGATGCAGGTAGAACGGAGCTGTGGCAGCGACCGCCGCCAGCCCCAGGTCGAGGCGGTAGCAGAACAGCCAGGCCAACACGCCCGCCAGCAGCAAACTGACCAGCCAACCGGCGACCGTGCCTGGACGATCCCACGCTCGCCCCCAACTGATCGCCGCCGCCCACAGAATCCCGACACCGGCCCCGATCAGCGCCGTCTGCACTCCCTCTGGACAGGCGAGGAAGCGCCGTCCCCAATCCGCCCACGCCGCCCGACGAACGTCCTGCGCCAGCAGCGCGACCAGAGCCAGTCCGACCACCATCAGTCCGGCCAACGCCCAGCCCCATCCATGCCGGAGCGGCGCCGAACCCACGCGCCAGTCCACCAGCGGCCACTCCCCCTGCCCCCCCTCGGCGACGACGGTGACGGTGTGCGGGGTGGTGGGCGACAGGCCACTCGCCAGGGGGACGACGGCGACGGACGGCTCACGGTCGTAGAGGACGACGTAAGCGCGCCCCAGTCCGTCGCGGGGCAGCCGGTTGGCCGGCGCACCATCCACCGTGACGTAGAGAAAGCCCCGGTACGGCCCCCGTCGCACCGTCAGCGCGACCGCCGGCCCGGCAAAGCGAAAAACCGCCCGATCGCCATCCACGCCCACGTCCGCGCCGACAGGGCCGACGCGCCACGCTCCCTGGTACGTCGTCCAGCGGTTGTGAGCCGGGTAGCCACCGAGCGGCGCCGCGTCGGGCAGTGCCGCCGCCCAGCGGGCCGTCGCGTGGTAGACCGGGCGAGGCGCGCCGTCCTGACCCAGCAGCGCGAACCCCCAGCGCGGGTCGTCGGGCGAGGCCGGCGGCTGCCAGTGTTCCAGGATCAGTGCGCCGACCCAATCCCACTCGGTCCGCGCCCGCTCCAGCGCCGCCACAGTGCGGGCGGCCTGAGTCGCCGCGTCGGTCTGCCCCCACAGGGAAGGCGCGCCGTCCCAATGCGGCGGCAGCGAGTTCCATCCCCAGTGGCTGGCCCAGATCGCTTTGCCCCCGTCCCCGCGCGCGACCATCACCTCCCGCAGCAGGAGCAGGCGGGAAAAGTTGAGCACCGCCTCGTCGACCCGGCGGTCGTCGGGGCCGGTGTCGAAGCCATACGGTTTGCCGACCACCACGTCGAAGTGGGGAGCGGCGCCGGCCTCGTACAGCCGGGCCAGGTAGCGGGGTTCGCTCAGGTTCTGGGGGCCGGTCTCGACGGTGGGGGCCAGCCCGGCCAGCAAAATCGAGGCGTCGGGGTCGGCCCGGCGCACGGCGGCGGCCGTCCGGGCCAGCAGGTCGGCGTAGGCGGCCGGATTGACCGGGCCGCCGCCCCAGCGATCGGCCAGGTTCGGTTCGTCCCAGACCTGGTAATGGTCCACCCGGTCGCCGTAGCGGGCCGCGAACGCAGCGGCAAACCCGGCAAACCGGTCAGAGTCCGGGGGCGGGAGGATCGGGCTGTCATCGAGCACAGCCACCAACCGCAGTCGAGGGTGGCGACCCAGCGCGCTCAACAGCCGGTCGGCCGCCGTCCAATCGAACCGGCCCGGCTGCGGCTCGATCTGGCTCCAGCGGAAGGACTGCCGCACCCAGACGAACCCCCCATCGGCAATGCGGGCCAGCGCCTCATCCAACGCCTGGTCGGACTCGTACTGCTCCAACGCGACGTTGACGCCCAGCAGCGGCACATCGGCCTCGACGACGGGAGGCGGGAAACCCTCGGTCTGACCCCGCGCCCGCTCCCGCTGGGCCACGACCAGCGCCAGCTCCACCCACACCACGAGAAGCAGCCCCGCCAGCCACAGAAAGAGAACACCCACCTGCCCCTTGCGTTTCATACCCTGCACGCCCCCTCACATCCTTCGTGTTTGTGTTACTCCCCAATCTCCCGCTCGAACAGCCAGACCTGTACCCCGTGGAATTCCCAGCGGCGGCGCAGAGTCAGTTCCGCGCTGAGGGTCCGGGGGACGAGCCCTGTGGGATCGGTGTACCAATCGTGGCTGTAGACCAACCAGACCCGCTGCCGGTCCCGCACCAACGTCCGCAGCCGGGGAACGTCGGCCGGGGTCATTTTCGGCTCCAACACGCCCCGGTCGAACAAGTCCACCGGCACGCCGTGCCCGGCGATTGGTGAACCGGTCGGGTCATTGTACAACCACGCAAAGTAATAGTCAAAGGGAATCTGCCCCCAGGTGGCGTGGAACATGATCAGGTCGCCGGTCTGCACCCGCGCCGCCACCAGGGCCGCGGCCTCGTCCCAGGCCTCCTTTTCAAAGTGAGCGTAATACTCGCCCAATGAGAGGCCATTGGTGACCAGGATCACCAGCAGGGCCGTAAGGGCAAGAATGAGCGACCGACGGTTCAAGCGGCGGATGCCAGCCGCCAGCAGCAGGTAGAGGGGCAGCGACGCCCAGATCAAGGTGCGGTCGTAAAAGATGGGCCGCCACAGGCTGATCAGTCCCTCGCTGAGGAAGGGCACGCCAAATATCAGGCCCAGAAAGGGAAGCCGGCCTGGGTACCGGCGCAGGTGGAGCATCCCCAACAGGGCCAGCCCCACCAACGCTCCCCACACCCCATAGCTCCACGGTAGCGGCAGGGGCAGGCCGTCGCTCAAAAAGGCTCCTACTGCGCCGACGATGGTTCCCCACGTAGGAGCGGGTAGCCAGAACTCGCGGTAGACCCCCCAACTTTGGCGGACCAGGGCCGGGAGCCATGGCAGCCACAACAAAAGGACGGCCGCCTGGGCCAGGAACCAGGCGGATAGAGAAAGGGAAGGGCGCGGGTGGGTCACATACCGGGCCAGCACCACCAGGTTGGCGGCGAGAGGCAGAAATACGGCCGTGTTGTGCGTGAGCAGCGCGGCGACGGTGAAGAGGACATAGATCACCCAGGGCCAGCACGGCGGTCCACGGGAGGAATCCCGCTCCTCCGGGTGGAGGAGGGCGAGCAACCCCAGCAGCGCCAGCGCCGCTTCGAGCGCCAGCAGCCCGTACATGCGCGCTTCCTGCGCCAACCGGACGTGGAAGGGAGAGAGCGCCAGAACCAGTGCAGCCAGGAACCCCAGCACGCGATCCCCACCGCTCAGGCGGCGGCCCAACCCATAGATCACCGGGATGGTCAGCGTGCTGCACAGCGCCGACAGGGCCCGGGCGGCCCCTTCCCCATCGCCCAGGACAGCCGTCCATCCGTGCAGCAGCCCATAGTAAAGGGGCGGATGCTGGTCAATGTGGACAGTCCAGCGCAGCATCTCGGCCAGGGGGTGGCGGGCCATCCAAAGGCTGAACGCCTCGTCGAGCCACAAGCCCTGCCCGGCGATGCGGTAAAAGCGCAGGCCGGCCCCCGCCGCGGTGATGGCAGCCAGCGCCACCCACACCCAGGCCGCTATCGTGACCATCTCCGGCTCTTCTCCTCTTGTCATATCACCCCCCCCAGCGCCCCACCGTGCGCCAGTATAGCGTAACCCAATTTCAAAGTCAAAGCCAGATCCGGGATTTGCATTGTAGAGAAGGGTGGAGTAGAATTAGGGTTACAAGCAGCACGAGGCCCCAATCTGAACGAGGCGGCGTCGATGAGTAGTCGCCCGCCCACACATCACATAGTGTGTCACCAGAGTTAACCCAACAGTAAGGAGGTCACTATGCCTATCAAGGTTCCATGGCTCAAGGGAGTTTTCCCCGCCCTCGTCACCCCCTTTGTCAAAAAGACAGAGGAGATTGACGAGGAAGCCTACCGCCGCTTGATCCAATTCTGTCTGCCGCACGTGGACGGAGTGGTCACCAGCGGTACCACCGGCGAGTTCCCCTACCTGACGCGGGAGGAACAGCGCCGGCTGGTCGAGATCGGCGTGGAAGAGGCGAACGGCAAACCGGTCGTGGCCGGGTGCGGCGCATCTTCCACCCAGGAGGCCCTGACGTTGGTCCGGGACGCCCGGGAGGCCGGCGCATCGGCCGCTCTGATCGTCACCCCCTACTTTCTCCATCCCTCGGACAAGGGCGTCTTTCAGCACTATTACGACATCGCCACCCAGGTGGACCTGCCGATCATTCTTTACAACATCCCCCAAGTGATGGACGCCTACCTGCCCCGCACGGTGGTCGAGGATCTGGCCGACCTGCCCACCGTCATCGGGCTGAAGGACTCGTCCGGCAACCTGACCTATACGATGGAGCTGCTCGAATACGCCGGAGAGCGGATCGACATCTTTGTCGGCCACGATGAGGTGGTGCTGCCCGCGCTGGCTGGCGGCGTCAGCGGCTTTATCCTGGCCAGCGCCCAGGTCTACCCGGAGGTCTGGCAGGCGGTCATCCGCCTGGTCAGCGAGGGCAATATCACTCAAGCCCGCCTTCTACAACGCCAGGTGCAGAAACTCTCGCGCATCTTTTGTCGCTACGGCGGCGGCGTGGCGGTCAAGGCCGCTCTCAAGATGATGGGGCTGGATATGGGACCGCCGCGGCGGCCTCTCAAGGCCGTCGGTGGGGCGCTGATCCACGAGACCCAGGCCGAGATCCGCCTGGAGCTAGAAAAGCTGGGTAAAATACCGGTCGAAGAGACCGAGTTCGCCTACCCCACTGGCCCGCTGGCCGAGCGGTTCGGCGACCTGGAGATCACGCCGGCCATAGTCGCCGAGCACGGCATGCGGGTCGGGAGCGGGGTCGCCGGCCAGGGACTGGATCAGGTCCAGATCGACCTCGTCGCTGGTGGCAAAGACTCACCCCTGGGGGACGCCTACGCGCTCCAACTGACCTACCCGCTCCACGGGCGGGAGGCCCTGACGACCATCCTGGAGCCGGCTCTCACTGTCCGGCCGGCCACGCTGCTCCTGCCGACGCTGCCCCAAAAGAACCTGCGCCAGGCGAACATGATCTATGGCCCGACCCAGTCGGCGGTGGCGCGGGCCATCGTGGATGCCCTCGAGACCGGCTTCATCCCGCCCAGCGCGGTGGAGGACGAGGTCATGATCGCGCTGGCGACGGTCCATCCCCGCGCCCTGAACCGGCACGCTCTCTACCAGGCGGTCTATTCCGCCGCCACCCAGGCCATCGCCCAGGCGTTTGCAGGATAAGGAGGATGACAATGGGATACAAAACTGACTGGTTCAAGGGAATCTTTCCCGCACTGGTGACCCCTTTCACTCCCGATGACCGAGTGGACGAGGCCGCCTACCGCGAGCTGATCCGCTTCGTGCTGCCCCACGTGAACGGCGTGGTGCCCTGCGGCACGACGGGCGAGTTCTCCTACATGACGATGGAGGAACGCCGCCAGGCCATCCAGATCTGCCTGGACGAGGTGAACGGCCGGGTGCCGGTGTTGGCCGGGACCGGGTGCACGTCCACCCGCGACACGGTCGCCCTGACGACGTGGGCGCAGGAGGCCGGCGCCGCTGGCGCGCTGGTCGTGGCACCCTACTTTCTCAAGCCCAGTTTCAACGAGGTGTACGATCACTTTCGCGCCGTGGACGAGATCGGGCTGCCCATGGTGCTCTACAACATCCCCCAATGCGCCGGGACGCACTTCAAGTGGTGGACGGCCGAGGGCATGGCCCTCGATTTCGACAACTCGATCGGCATCAAGGACTCGTCCGGCGACCTGCCCTTTATGGAGGCCATGTTCGAAAAGGTCAGCGGGAAGGTCTCGATCTTTGTCGGCCACGACGAGGTGGTGCAGCCGGCCCTGGCCGCCGGCGCCGACGGCGCCATCCTCGCCAGCGCCAACCTGATCCCCGACATCTGGCAAAAGGTCTACCAGGCCACGCTCGCCGGCGACATCGAGACGGCGCAGGCGTGGCAGCAAAAGGTCCAAAAGCTGGTCCGCATCGTCGTGCGCTGCAGCTCCACCCAGGCGGTGAAGGAGGGGCTGCGCGCGATGGGGTTGGAGATGGGGAACTCGCGCCATCCGATCATGCCCGGCGGCGGATTCAAACGGGAGGACTATGAAGAGCTGCGCTTGCAGTTGGAAGCGTTGGGCAAGATCGAACAAGTGCCCGTCACCTACGACCTAGGGGGCCGGCAGGTCGAGACGCGCCTGTGCGCCACCCCCCAGACCCCGCGCACCATCTCGGGATTCGTCCTCAAGGTGGGCGAGGGGTTCGCCGGGCCGCCGTTCCAAGAGCTGGCCCACGTGGACCTGCTGATCGGGCTGAAGGACGGCCCCGTCGGGCGCGCCATCGAGCGCTCGCTGGCCGAGTGGGGAGCGGAGCGGGGGTTGCAGCTCATCAACCAGCGTCCCCGCACGCTGATCGTGCCCACCGTGACCCTCCGCACGGCCAAGCAGCGCCGTCTCTTTGCCGAGGCCGCCGAGGGGGTCAACCTGGCCATCCGCGCAAGCGTCGAGGACGGGTTTCTGCCCGAGGGGGCACTGGACGATCTGGCGCTGATCGTGAACGCCTTTGTCCATCCCGCCGCCTCCATCGCCAAGCGGGTCGCCTTCAACAACTATAAGGCGACGATGCAGGCCATCCGGAAGGCGCTGGAGGGCCGCCCGACGGTGGAAGAGCTGCTACACGAAAAAGCCTCGGCGCGCCATCCCTTCCGCTACGCGCCGTAGGAGTCACGCCCCGGATTCACGCACAGGAGCGGCGATGTCGCGCGACGTCGCCGCTCCATAACTACCTGGGGCAGGACGGGGTGGCCATCCGCCTTTTCACACCCCGTAAGCGTTCATAGCCGAGGCACTTTATGCCCCGGCTATGGAGCGACGCCCGGTGAACCGGGCTGATTTACAAGGCCCAAGCCCCATTGATGGAGCGCTGCTCTGTAGCCCGGCGACTTTAGGGCGCCTGTTCTGAGCAGGGTAGCTGAACGGTTACCACGCCCCTTCATCGCCCAGGATGACGTTATCTATCAGGCGCGTCTTGGTCGTCTTGCCCACATAGACCGCCATGGAGAGCAGCGCCCGGCCGCCCGCGACGCTCTCCAGTTCCTCCAGCGTCTCTGGGTGGGCGCAGGAGACGTATTGCAGGTCGGCCAGCGGCTCCCCGCCCACGGTGCGCCTCACGATCTCGCGCAGCGCGCCGGCGTCCCGCTCGCCCGCGTCGAAAGCGGCCTGGGCCTCGGTCAGCGCGCGGTGGAGCACGGTCGCCGCCTGCCGCTCGTCGGGGTCGAGGTAGGTGTTCCGGCTCGACATCGCCAGGCCGTCCGACTCGCGCACGATCGGGCAGACGACGATCTCGATGGGCCAGTTCAGATCCCGGGTCATCTGCCGGACTACGATCGCCTGTTGGGCGTCCTTCTGACCAAAGTAGGCCCGCTGGGGCTGGACGCCGTTGAACAGCTTGGCGACCACCGTCGTCACGCCGCGAAAGTGGCCGGGCCGCATCGCGCCCTCCAACGGGCGCGTCAACTCCTCCACAGCGACCCAGGTCTGGAAACCGGGCGGGTACATCTCTTCCGGCGTGGGCGTCCAGACCAGGTCGGCCCCCTCGGCCTCGAGCAGCGCCAGGTCGCGGGGCAGGTCCCGCGGATAGGCCGCCAGGTCCTCGGCGGGGCCAAACTGGATGGGGTTGACAAAGATGCTGGCGACCACGCGGGCGCTCTCGGCCCGCGCCCGGCGCACCAGCGAGAGATGACCCTCATGCAAGTACCCCATCGTGGGGACGAACCCCACCGGTTCAGGCAGCGACTCGCGCGCCGCCCACAGCTCGGAAAACGTCGTGACCACTCGCATGCGCTCCCCTCCTATAAATCGCGGGCCGCCGGCAGGCCGCCCAGCGACTCGGCCCGCTGCACCGCCCGCACCACGGCCCGGGCCAGCACGTCGGCCGCCGCCGCCCCGATCACCGAAACGTCGGCCTCGCGCCGCTTTTTGGACAGTTTGCCGGTGGACAGCGCAAAAATGGTGTCCCCATCGAACATGGTGTGCACCGGCCGGATCGCCCGCGCCAGCCCGTCGTGAGCCATCTGGGCCACCTTGTTGGCCCCCTCCTTCGTCAGGCCGGCATCGGTAGCGACGACCGCCAGCGTGGTGTTGGCCAGGCTCAGGATCGTCTGGCCCAGATCGCCCTGCATCCGGCGGGCGGTATCCAGGAAACCTCCCACCACTGGCTTGCGGGTGCCAGCCAGGATCACGCCGCTGTCCGGATCCACGACGTCGCCAAAGCTGTTGACGGCGGCGATGGCGCCCACCACAATCCCCTTGCCGATCTTGAGGCTGGCGCTGCCCAACCCGCTCTTGGTGGCGAATTTGGGTCCCAGCAGCTTGCCGACCGTCGCCCCGGTCCCCGCCCCGACGCAGCCCTCCGATACCGGCCCATCGGCCGCCGCCTGGCAGGCCTGGTAACCCGCCTTGGCGTCGGGACGGACCTGGGGATCGCCGAGGGCCAGGTCGAACAGCACCGCCGCCGGCACGATCGGCACCACCCCGACCCCCACGCCGAACCCCACGCCCCGCTCCTCCAACCAGCGCATCACCCCTCCGGCCGCGTCCAGGCCGTAGGCGCTGCCTCCGGTCAGCAGCACGGCGTGGACCTCTTGCACCAGGTTGATCGGGCGCAGCAGGTCGGTCTCGCGGGTGCCGGGCGCGGAACCCCGCACGTCCACCCCGCCGATCGCCCCGCCCTCACACAGCAAGACGGTGCAGCCGGTGATCCCCTCCCGGTCGGTGTAGTGACCGACCCGGATTCCCGTCACGTCAGTAATCGCATTGTGCATGATCTCCCCCCTTCCGGCTTTGACAAAGCCGCCCCGTGATGCTATCATTGACCCGGATACCACAAGCAGGTCACATCATACCACCAACCAGAACGAGCGTCAATTGACCCGACCTGTGAATTGTTCACCACCGGGACATGCTGGATCACGAATCTCGCGAAGAGACGAATCTTGGGTATGGGAGAAATTATTCGTGAAATTCGTTAATTCGCGCCATTCGTGACCTAAACCAACACTTTCACCAGCAAAAAAGGAGACCGATGGAACAGAAAAAAGTCACCATCCTGGACTTGAAGGAAAAAAAGGCGCGGGGCGAACCGATCACTATGCTCACCGCCTACGATTATCCCACCGGCCTGCTGGTGGACCGAGCGGGCATAGACGTCGCCCTGGTGGGGGATTCCCTTGCCATGGTCGTGCTGGGCCACGAAAACACCATCTCGGTGACGATGGAGGAGATGCTCCACCACTGCCGGGCTGTGGCCCGGGGCGCCAGGCGCCCCCTGCTGGTGGGCGACCTGCCCTTCATGTCCTACCAGGTGGACGAGCGGGAGGCGATCCGCAACGCCGGGCGCTTCCTCAAGGAAGGGGGCATGGACGTCGTCAAGTTGGAGGGCGGGAGCGAGCTGGTGCACACGGTGCGGGCCATCGTCGAGGCGGGCATCCCGGTCATGGGCCACATCGGCCTGACGCCCCAGACGATCTCCAAGCTGGGCGGCTACCGGGTGCAGGGCAAGGACCTGACCGCTGCCCGGGCGCTGATCGACGACGCCCAGAGCTTGGAACAGGCCGGCGCGTTCAGCATCATCCTGGAGGCAATTCCCAGCCCGGTCGCCCAACTCATCACCCAGCAGGTCGGCGTGCCCACCATCGGCATCGGGGCCGGCCCCGGCTGCGACGGTCAGGTGCTGGTCATCCACGACCTGATCGGCCTGTTCGACCGCTTCGTGCCCAAGTTCGTCAAACAGTATGCCAAAATCTCTCCCATCATCCTGGAGGCGTTGACCAGTTATCGGGACGAAGTGATCGCCGGCACGTTCCCCGGCCCCGAACACGGCTACGAGGTCAGCGAGGAGGTGCTGACGGCCCTGCTGAAAGAGTTCGGGGAATGGCGATGAATCGCCCACTACAAACCGCGAAGAGGGCATCGTGAGCGAGGGGCCCCTGGAGACCGCATCATGCGTGTGACCATCGTCGGCGCCGGCGCGATGGGCTGCCTGTTCGGCGGCCGGCTTGCGGCCGTGGCCGATGTGACCCTGCTGGATCGCTGGCCTGAGCACGTGACGGCCATGCAGCGAGACGGGCTGCGCATCACCGAGCTGGACGGCCGTGAGACGGTCGTCCCCGTGCGCGCCGTCACCGACCCGGCCGCCGTGCCGGAGACCGACCTGGCCCTCATCCTCGTCAAAGCCCACGCCACCCGTCGGGCCAGCGAATGGGCGCGCGAATTCCTGGCTGCCGATGGACTGGCACTGACGCTCCAGAACGGCCTGGGCAACGCTGAGACGCTGGCCGAGCTGCTGGGGCCGGAGCGCGTCGTGACCGGCGTCACCTCCCACGGGGCGACGCGGCTGGGACCGGGGCTGGTACGCCACGCCGGCGGCGGCCCCACCCACATCGCCGCACGGCCCGA
>DSDT01000240.1 GCA_011048615.1 Chloroflexota bacterium
AGCAATTCCCGTTATGGAGTTCGTAGTAGCGACTTTAGTCGCTGTTTGCGCAATAGAAGCGACTAAAGTCGCCACTACGAACGTCAAATGTGTGACGGCGATGCTAAAACGGGAATTGCTGCATCGCGTTTGTCGACGATTCGCCCATCGGGATCGCCGCGTTGTATCGAGACGCGGAGGAGACAGACATGGGAGAGGTCCTGCAGGTCTGGGTAGCGCCGGAATACCGGGGCGCGGGAGTGGCGACCGGGCTGTTGGACGCCATCTTGCGGTGGGCAGAAACGAATGGCTTCCGCGAGATCAAGGCCGCCGTCACGCCGGGAAACGAGGGGGCGCTGAGATTCTACCAGAAATGCGGTTTCAGGCTGCTGGATGGCGTGTCCCTGTCTACCGATGGGGCTGATGATCTTGTTATGACGAGGAAACTCGGGTGATCGCGGTAACGGCAGGAGACTGGGATGGAGGAAGATGGAGTGAAACCGGAATTATCTCGGGATCAACAATATGGATGTGAGAAATTCCACTCGCAAAATCGAGTTTGGAGATTTTCAAACGCCGACTGACCTGGCGAACAGAATTTGTGACATGTTATCCGGAAAGGGTTTGAGACCCTATTCAATTGTTGAACCCACCTGTGGCGAGGGTAATCTGTTATTGGCCGCGCTTGAGCGATTTCCGTCTGCGGCGCGGGTCATTGGTGTTGATATCAGTCACGAGCACATTGAGCGCGCCCAGAAAAGATTGACGACTCGTTCGTATGCTGACAAAACCCAGCTTTTCCAAGGCGACTTTTTTGAAATAAAATGGGGTGAAATTCTCGATGGTTTACCTGACCCTGTTCTCGTTATTGGTAATCCCCCGTGGGTCACGAGTGCGGAATTGGCGCGTCTCAACAGCACGAATTTACCGAACAGGTCCAACTTTCACGGGTTATCTGGACTTGATGCTCGAACGGGCAAGAGTAACTTTGACATATCAGAGTGGATGTTGATTCATATTCTCGATCTCTTGAGCGGCCGTGACGCGACTATGGCAATGTTGTGCAAGACCCGCGTCGCGCGCCAAGTCCTCGTCTATGCGTGGAAGCGCAAGCTCCCGCTGGGATTCTCTCGCATGTATCTCATTGATGCTGCAGAGGTGTTTGATGCCTCGGTGGATGCTTGTCTTTTGGTCTGCGGCGCTACAGAGAGTAAGGGCGAGGGTCAAATCTGCCAGGTATATCAAGGGATCTCTGGCGGTAGGTATCAGACAACGTTTGGCTACAGGGACGCTCGTCTAGTTGCAGACATGGACTGTTACGAGCGATGGAAGCACCTTGAGGATGTGAATCCGTATAGATGGCGTTCAGGCATAAAGCACGATTGCGCCAGCGTGATGGAACTCGCAAGGGAAGAGGGGGGATTTAGGAACAAGTTTGGCGAGTTGTATGATCTGGAAACCCGGTACATGTATCCCATGCTCAAAAGCTCTGACGTCGCGAATGAGAGCGCGCCGCTTCCATCGAGATGGATGCTGGTCACGCAGACCTTTATTGGAAAAGACACCACCTGCATTAAATCCATCGCTCCCAAGACCTGGGACTATTTGATGGGACATTCTGATCTCTTTGACAAAAGGCAGAGCTCTGTTTACAAGGGAAAACCCCCTTTCTCCATTTTCGGCGTCGGTGAATATTCCTTTGCGCCCTGGAAAGTCGCCATATCGGGTTTGTACAAGAGATTGCACTTTGCTATTGTAGGGCCATTTGCCGGAAAACCTGTCGTCTTGGATGATACGTGCTATTTTCTTCCTTGTCAGAGCGAGGATGAGGCTCGATACCTGGCTGGGTTATTGAATTCAACAGCAGCAGCCGAATTTTTCCGTGCATTCATTTTCTGGGACGCCAAGAGGCCCATCACGGTTGGTGTCCTCAACAGGTTGAGTTTGTTGGCGCTTGCCAGAGAATTGGACTCTGAAGATGTCTTGTTGAAATTCTTGTCCGCCAGCGGCTCTGGAGTGCCTCCCAGGCAATTGGCGTTGTTCGAGATGCAGGAGGGACATATCTACGAGTTCAGGAGGTAACTGTGCAAGCATTCATCATCGCCTGTGCCCAGTTCGCCGTCGCGCCGATGGCGGTGCGGGAGAACGTGGAAAAAGCCGTCGCGTGGACCGAACGGGCGGCGCAAGAGACCGGCGCCCGGTTGATCCTGCTGCCAGAGACGGTCACCACCGGCTTTACGCCCGACTGCCCCGCCGCCGCGCTGTGGGACCGGGTGGACACACTCCCCGGCCGGCTGAGTGACCCGGTCGCCGCGGCCGCCCGGCGGCTCGGCGTCTACGTCGTCTTTCCCACCTACGAGCGGGGACCGGAGCGGGGCATCGTCTACAACAGCGCGGCGCTCTTTGGGCCGGACGGTGCGCTGCGGGCCGTCTACCGCAAGACGCACCTCTTCCCCACCGAGCGGCGCTCCGGCGGCGGATGGTCCACGCCTGGAGACGCGCCCGTCGTCGTCGAGACGGAGCTGGCCGCCATCGGCCTGACCATCTGCTACGACGGCGACTTTCCCGAGCTGTATCGCTGCGCGGCGATCCGGGGGGCCGAGGTGATCGTCCGCCCGGCGGCCCTGCTGCGCAGTTTCGAGATCTGGGAGTTGACCAACCGCGCCCGCGCCTACGACAATCACGTCTACGTAGCGGCCTGCAACGCGGTCGGGCCGGACGCTGGCGGGAACTATTACTTTGGCCACAGCATGATCGTCACCCCCATCGCCCAGGTGGTGGCCCTGGCGCGAGGGACCGAGGAGATCATCGCTGCCGAGTTGGACCCCGACCCCATCAAGTGCGTCACCTATGGCGCGCGCACGCCCATGATTTTCGATCACCTGGAGGATCGCAACCTGGCGGCCTACGCCGACCTGCTCACGCCGGCCCGTAGCCAGTTCGAGCCGGCGCGGCGGATTCCGCAGGGAGCGGTCGAGTTCACCTCACGGGGGGAAAATGACCTCACTCGTTGATATGCCCATCTGGCGGAAATTGAAGGAGCATCAGCGCGACACAGCCGCCGTGCACATGCGGGACCTATTCGCGCAGGACCCGGCGCGGTTCGAGCGGTTCTCGCTGCGGATGGGTGACATCTTGTTCGATTATTCCAAGAACCGGATCACCGAGGAGACGATGGCGCTGCTGATGGAGCTGGCGCGCGAGGCGAACCTGAAAGCCTGGATCGAGGCCATGTTCAGCGGTGAAAAGATCAACACTACCGAGGAGCGGGCCGTCCTCCACGTGGCGCTGCGCAATCGCTCCAACCGGCCCATCCGGGTGGACGGACGGGACGTGATGCCGGACGTCAACCGCGTGCTGGACAGGATGCGGCGGTTCAGCGCGGCGGTGCGCTCCGGGGCGTGGACCGGGTACACCGGCCAGCCCATCACCGACGTGGTCAACGTCGGTATCGGCGGCTCTGACCTGGGGCCCAAGATGGTGACGACGGCGCTCCGGCCCTACGCCCGGCCCGATCTGCGGGCGCATTACGTCTCCAACGTGGACGGCGCCGATCTGGTCGAGACGTTGGCGGGGTTGAACCCGGCGACGACCTTGTTCCTGATCGCGTCCAAGACCTTTACCACGCAAGAGACGATGACCAATGCGCACTCGGCTCGTGACTGGTTCCTGGCAGAGGCGGGGGACGAGGCGGCGGTGGCCCGTCATTTTGTGGCCATTTCGACCAACGAAGCGGCCGTGACCGAGTTTGGCATTGACCCCGACGCCACGTTCGAGTTCTGGGACTGGGTTGGGGGGCGGTACTCGCTCTGGTCGGCCATTGGCCTCTCCATCGCGCTCTACGTGGGGATGGAGCGGTTCGAGGCGTTGCTGAGCGGCGCGCACCGGGTGGACGAACACGTCCGCACCGCGCCGTTGGCGCGCAACATCCCGGTGGTGATGGGGCTGTTGGGCGTCTGGTACAACAACTTTTTCGGGGCCGAATCCCACGCCATCCTCCCGTACGATCAACATCTGCGCTACCTGCCGGCCTATTTGCAGCAGGGGGATATGGAGAGCAACGGCAAACGGGTCACGCGCGCCGGCAGGGAGGTGGACTATACGACCGGGCCGATCATCTGGGGACAGCCCGGCACCAACGGGCAGCACGCCTTCTACCAGCTCATTCACCAGGGGACCAAGCTGATCCCGTGCGATTTTCTGGCGGCGGCCCAGAGTCACCATCCCCTGGGCCAGCATCACCCCATCCTGCTCTCCAATTTTTTCGCTCAGACGGAGGCACTGATGAGGGGCAGGACCTCGGAGGAGGTGCGGGCCGAGCTGGCGGCGCAGGGATACACGGGGGAGTGGTTGGAGCGACTGGTCCCGGCCAAGACCTTTCCCGGTAACAGGCCGACCAACTCGTTCCTCTACCCCAAGCTGACGCCCGAGGTGCTCGGTGCGCTTATCGCTCTGTACGAGCACAAGATTTTCGTCCAGGGGGTGATATGGAGCGTCAATTCCTTCGACCAGATGGGGGTAGAACTGGGCAAGCAGTTGGCCCGGGTCATCCTGCCAGAGCTGGCGGGGGACGAAGAGGTCAAAACGCACGACAGCTCGACCAATGGGTTGATCAACGCCTACAAGCGCATGCGGTAGGGTGCCATCTATTACAAGAGGAGAAGTGTCGTGGCAGATATGCAGGACGTTTTGGGGTTAATTCTGGGAGGAGGACAGGGCACGCGCCTCTATCCGCTGACACAGAAGCGTTCCAAGCCGGCTGTGCCGCTGGCGGGCAAGTACCGGCTGATTGATATACCCGTCAGCAATTGTCTGAACTCGGACATTGACAAGATCGCCATCCTGACCCAGTTCAAGTCGGCCTCGCTGCACCGGCACATCATCCGCACCTACCGGCGGGACATTTTTGCCCAGGGATGGGTCGAGATCCTGGCGGCCGAGCAGACGTTGGATAGCGCTGACTGGTATCAGGGCACGGCCGACGCGGTGCGCCAGCAGTGGATCGAGATCAAGAACGCCCGTACCGAGTACGTGCTGGTGCTGGCCGGCGACCATCTGTACCGCATGGATTACCGGGACTTTGTGGGGTACCACGTCGAGACCGGTGCCGATATCACGCTGGCCGTCCAGCCGGTGTCGGCCGAGTATGCTCCGGCCTTTGGCATCCTGAAGCGAAACGCTGATGGGCGGGTCGTCAGCTTTGTCGAAAAACCCCGCCCGGAGGCATTGGCCGGTTGGGAGAGCATCCCGGACTCGGACAAGCCCTACCTGGCCTCGATGGGCATCTATGTCTTTTCCACCGCCCTGCTGCGTGAGCTGCTGGAGGTGCCCGGCGACGATTTTGGCAGGGACATTATCCCGCGCGCCCTCTCCGAACGGCGGGTGATGGGCTTTGTCTACGAGGGGTACTGGGCCGACATTGGTACGATGCGCCGGTTCTATGAGGTGAACCTGGAATTGGCGTCCCCGAACAAACCGCTCGATCTGTTCAATCCGCGTTGGCCCATCTATACCCACCCGCGCTTTTTACCCCCCTCCGAGGCGTATGGGTCCCGGCTCGATTGCGTGCTGTTGGCGGATGGGTGTTACATTCACCACTCGGATGTTTCCAACGCCGTCGTCGGTCTGCGCAGCATCGTCGGCCCGCATGCCACCATCCGTTCCTCTGTCATCATGGGGGCGGATTATTACGAGACGGAGGCCCAGCGGGCGGAGAACGAGCGGCTGGGTCGCCCGCACGTGGGGATCGGGGAAGGGGCCGTCATCGAGGGAGCGCTGGTGGACAAGAACGCGCGCATCGGGCGCGGCGTGCACATCCGCAGCCTGCCGGACCGTCCAGACTCGGAGGGGGATGATTGGATGGCACGCGAGGGGTTGGTGGTGCTGCCAAAGAGCGCGATCATCCCGGATGGCACGGTCATTTGAAAGAGGAGGAACAGTATGACGATACACGAACTGGCCGGTAAACCCGCGCCGCGCGATCTGCTGGTCAACGTGCCGAGGCTGGTCTCGGCTTACTACACTCACCATCCCGACCCCGCCGAGCCGGCGCACCGCGTCTCTTTCGGCACGTCGGGCCATCGGGGCTCCTCGTTGGAGCACAGCTTTAACGAGCGCCATGTGCTGGCGATCTGCCAGGCGATCTGTGAGCTGCGCCAGGCGCGGGCCGTCTCCGGGCCGCTGTACGCCGGGATGGACACCCACGCCCTGTCGGAGCCGGCGCTGTACACGGCGCTGGAGGTGTTCGCCGCCAACGGGGTGGAGGTCATGATCCAGGCCGGGCGGGGTTATACGCCCACACCGGTCATCTCGCACGCCATCCTGACCCACAACCAGGGCCGCAAGGTCGGCCTGGCCGACGGCGTGGTCATCACGCCCTCCCACAACCCGCCCGGCGATGGGGGGTTCAAGTACAACCCGCCGGAGGGGGGGCCGGCCGACACCGAGACGACCCGACGCATCCAGGATCGGGCGAACGATATCCTGGCGGAGGAGCTGCGCGCGGTCAGGCGGATGCCGCTGGCGCGGGCGCTGCGGGCGGACACCACCCACGAGTATGATTACGTCGCGCCATACGTGGCGGATTTGGCCCACGTCCTCGATATGGAGGCCGTCGCCGCGGCCGGTCTCACCATCGGCGTGGACCCGCTGGGCGGCTCTGGGGTGGCGTTCTGGGACCCGATCGCCGAGCGGTATGGACTCGATCTGGAGGTGGTGAACCGGGCGGTGGACCCCACGTTTTCGTTCATGACGGTGGACCACGACGGCCAGATTCGGATGGACTGCTCGTCGCCGTATGCGATGGCCGGCCTGATCGAACTGCGGGAGCGGTTCGACATCTCCTTTGGCAACGACCCCGACTATGACCGACACGGCATTGTCACCCGCGAGGCGGGGTTGATGAATCCAAACCACTATTTGGCGGCGGCGGTCTGGTACCTTTTCCAGAACCGGCCCCAGTGGGACAGCGGCGTGGCGGTGGGCAAGACGTTGGTCTCTAGCTCGCTCATAGACCGGGTGGCGGCCTGCCTGGGACGCCCGTTGTGCGAGACGCCGGTGGGGTTCAAGTGGTTCGTGGAGGGGCTGCTAGAAGGCTCCCTCGGTTTTGGCGGGGAGGAGAGCGCCGGGGCTTCATTCCTGCGGCAGGATGGGAGCGTGTGGACGACGGACAAGGACGGCCTGCTGCTCGATCTGCTGGCGGTCGAGATGATGGCCCGGACCGGCCGAGACCCGGCCGAGCTTTACGAGGCTCTGGCAGACCAGTTTGGTCACCCGGTCTATGAGCGGATTGATGCGCCCGCCACACCGGCCCAGAAGGCGGTTCTCAAGGACCTGTCGCCTCAGATGGTCGAGGCGCGCGAGCTGGGCGGTGAAGAGATCGTCGCCAAGCTGACCCGCGCCCCCGGCAACGATGCGCCCATCGGTGGACTCAAGGTTGTCGCGGAGAACGGCTGGTTCGCAGCTCGGCCTTCGGGCACCGAGGACGTCTACAAAATCTATGCCGAGAGTTTCAAGGATAGGGATCACTTGAGGCGAATTCAGGGGGAGGCCCGGGCCATCGTGGCGGTGGCGTTTCGGGCCGCGGGAGTAGAGGAGGCCTAAGATGACATTTCCCCGGCCGTTTTACCAGTGGCGGCCCCATCCCTGGCACGGATTAGAGGTCGGCCCAGACCCACCGCGCGTCGTGTACGCCTACATCGAGATCACGCCGTTCGACCTGATGAAGTACGAGATCGACAAAGTCACCGGTTACATCCGCGTCGACCGACCTCAACAGACCTCGTCGCAGCCGCCCACCCTCTATGGATTCATCCCGCGCACCTACTGTGGACAGCGGGTGCACGCTCTGGCGCCCCAGGCCAGGGCTGGCGACGGCGACCCTCTCGACATCTGCGTCCTGAGCGAGAGGCCCATCAACCGTTCGGAGGTGATCCTGGGCGCGCGGGTGGTCGGCGGCATCCAGGCCATCGACGGGGGAGAGGCGGACGACAAGATCATTGCCGTGCTGGAGAACGATCGGTTTTGGCAAGAGATCGAGGACGTGGCTGACCTGCCCGACATCCTGGTCAAGCGCATGCGCCATTATTTCAGCACTTACAAGATGATGCCTGGTGGGAAATCTCAGATGACGATCGAGCGGATATATGGTCTCGAACATGCTCTGCAGGTGGTGCAGGCGGCGATGGAGGATTATGAAGAGACGTATGGGGGCTAGAGGCGCGTCAGCGCCGCAGACAGTCTCTCCAGCGCGATGTGAATGTTCTCCATTGAGGTAGCAAAGCAGAGCCGCAGGTATCCCTCTCCCCCAGCGCCAAAGGCGGTGCCGGGCAGGACGGCGACCCCGGCCTCGTCCAGCAGATAGTCGGCCAACTCGTCGGAGGAACGGCCGTAAGCCGAGATGTTGGGAAAGGCATAGAACGCTCCCTGCGGAGGGTGACAGCGCACGCCCGGCAGGTCGTTCAACCCCGCGACCAGCACGTCCCGTCGGCGCTGGTACTCGGCGACTACCGCTTCGACCTGCTCCTGGGGACCGGTCAGGGCCTCCACCCCGGCGTACTGGGTGAAAGTGGCGGTGCAGCCGATGGAATGGGTCAGCAGTAGCCCGACCCGCTCGGCCAGGGATTCCGGCATGATCCCAAACCCCAACCGCCATCCGGTCATGGCATAGGTCTTGGAAAAGCCATCGCAGATCACCGTCCGTTCTTGCATACCAGGCAGGGCGGCGATGCTGGGCACGTCCAGGCCGTCAAAGGCCAGCCGGAGGTAGATCTCGTCCGAGAGCACCCAGGTGTCGTACCGCTGGGCCGCCGCGGCGATGTGTTCCAGGTCAGGACGCGGGATCACGCCGCCGGTGGGGTTGCCGGGCGAGTTCAGGATGATCAGCCGCGTGCGCTGGCTCACCACCTGGTCGAAGACGTCCAAATCGAAGGAAAAGCCCTGGGCCTCCAGCAGGGGGACGGGCACTGGAATCCCGCCCGCCACGCCGATCATGGCGGCATAGGTGGGGAATCCGGGGTCGGGGTAGATCACCTCGTCGCCGGGGTGGATCAGGGCCAGGGTGGGGAAGAACAGGGCCGGCTTGGCTCCCGGCCCGACGACGACCTGGGCGGGAGTGATCCGGATGTCCCGCCGCCGCCCGGCATCCTCGGCGATGGCAACGCGCAGAGCGGGGATGCCGGCCGGGGGAGTGTAGCGGGTAAATCCCTCCTCAATGGCCCGCATGCCCGCCTGGGCCACGTGCTCGAAGGTGGGCGCATCCGGCTGCCCGATCTCCAGGTGGATGATGGATCTCCCCTCGGCCTCCAGGGCCTGGGCGCGGGCCAGCATGTGGTAGGCTCCTTCCGGGGCCAGGTGTTGGACGCGGTTGGCAAAGCTCATGGCTGTTCTCCTCTGTGCTGATTGTATTCCGAGGCTTGGGCAGTGAGGGCGCGGGCCAGCGCGTCGCACACGCGCTCTACCTGAGACTCGGTCATCACGCCGGAAAAGGGGAGGGCCAGGCATCTATCCCCCAGTTGTTCGGTGACGGAAAGGTCGCCCCGCCGATAGCCGAACCACTGGCGGTAAAAGGGGAGTTGGATGGGGGTAAAGTAGGGCCGGGGGATGGCTCGCCCGTAGAGCACACAGTTGGCCGAGGCGATGGAGAAGGGGGGGGTGATGACCAGGTCACCCGCGCTGGCGCCTGGTGCGACGCTCTGCCCCTGCAGCTCCGGGCCGAGGCTGAGGCAGCGGGTACCCAGCACCCGCTCGACGGCAGCAGCGGTCAGGTCGGGGGAGGACGTGGGGATCGGTTCTGGATTTTCAGGCATAGTGTGTGTCCGGGAGGACGTCTCGGACCGGCGGAACGATCTTGGGGTGCGAGCCGCCCGGTTGGTCTAGATTCTGGTGATGGTTTCATTGTATCATCCCCGGCACGGGATGTCAAACCGTTTAGCCCATTTTTCTCGGCATCTCTTGCTGCTCGCCGGCGTCCAGGTCCTCTCGCCAGCCGCTGCCGCAGCACGTTTCCCATTTTCTCCCTGTCCCAAGTGTGTTATAATCCTCGTTCTCAGTCTGTTTGACCTGCCTGGTCCTTTGTGATAGAATGACGCTGTCCTCTGGAGGCGATTCGGCTCCCCGGATAGGTCGTCTCTGGTAAGCGGGACTTTATAGACGATGCTTGATTTGGGGATCGTTATCACCAGTTACAACACCCGCGATTTGCTGCGCATCTGCTTGCATTCGGTTTACGCCAGCCATGACATTGCCTTGGATGTGTGTGTCGTGGACAACGCCTCGTCCGACGGCAGCGCCGAGATGGTGGCGACCGAGTTTCCCCAGGTGCACCTCATCGCCAACGAGGAAAACGTGGGATATCCGCGCGCCAACAACCAGGGGCTGCGAGCGTTCGGGTTCGATCGGCCCTCCGCTGACCGGGATGTTCCCAGGTTCGCGCTGCTCTTGAATCCGGATACGGAACTGCCGCCGGACGGGCTGGCTCAGATGTTGGTATTTATGGACGAGTACCCCGCGGCCGGTGTGGCTGGCCCCAAGTTGGTGATGCTCGATGGCTCCCTCGACCTGGCCTGTCGGCGTTCATTTCCCAGCCCCGAGGTCTCGCTGTATCGTTTGCTGAAATTGTCGCAGCTCTTTCCCCACAGCCGGCGCTTTGGTCGCTACAACCTCACCTACCTGGATCCTGACCAGGTGGCCGAGGTGGATTCGGTGGTGGGAGCATTTATGCTGGTGCGAGCGGAGGCGATAGCTCAGGTTGGTCTGTTGGATGAGCAGTTCTTTATGTATGGCGAGGATCTGGACTGGGCCTATCGCATCAAAGCGGCCGGCTGGCGGGTCTACTACAACCCGGCCGTGACGGTGCTGCACGTCAAACGGGCGGCCAGCCGTCACAGCTTGCGAGCCCAGGTCGAGTTCTATCGCGCCATGGACATTTTCTATCGCAAACATTATGCCGCGCAGACACCTCGCTGGCTGCACGTGTTGATCGTCAGTGCACTCTCGCTGCGAAAAGGGATCGAGCAGTTGCGGTGCGCCTTGATCTCGGCGCGGCGGCGTTCGGAGGTTGGTTTGTGAAGTCGAAAGCCTGGACGCAAGCCATTTTTGTGCTCACCCTGGCCGTCACTGACATGGTGATGGCCGGATGCGCCTTTTTCCTCGCCTACTGGGTCCGGCGTTGGCTGCCCTGGCCGAACGAGGCCCAGAACATGGGCAGTTTTTGGGCCTACATTGGGATTGTAGTCGCTCATGTCATCTCTATCTTGGTCGTGTTCTCGTTCTCTCGCCTGTATCGCCTGACTCGCGGGCCTTCGCGCGTTGACGAGTTCTATTCCATTTTGGCATCCACCACCGTGGGGACCCTGGTGGGAGTCGCGCTCGCCTCTCTGCTCTACAAGAACAGCCTCCTGGAGCTGGATTACTCGCGGGGTATGATCGTGTACGGTTGGGGATTTACTATCCTGCTCACCACGGCCGGACGATTGGTACACGCGCAAGTCAGAGTCAGGCTGCGAAAACAGGGCTGGGGGCGTGACCGGGTGCTCATCGTCGGTATCGGTGATGTGGGGCAGATGATCTTTCAAAAGATCCAATCCAATCCTGGGCTGGGATACCAGGTCTCTGGGTTCATTGCGACCAATGGACAGGAGGCGTCACCAGTGGCCGCTTCCATTGTCGGTCAGGCCGGTGACCTGTCGCGGGTCATTGACGAGTATCAGATTGACGAAGTCATTATCGCACTGCCGGAAGCCACCCATCACGAAATCCTGATGCTGATTTCCGAGTGTGAGCGGGGTAAGGTGGTCATCAAGGTCTTTCCAGACGTGTTCCAGATTATGGCCAGTCAAGTGAGCATCGGCGACCTGGGAGGTCTTCCGCTGCTGACGGTGCGTAACATTGCCCTGAGAGGTTGGAGGCGCACCGCCAAACGATTGATGGATTTGGTGGGGTCTGCCTGCGCGTTGGTCTTGCTCTCGCCTTTGATGTTGTTGATGGCAGTGTTGATCAAGTTGGATTCTCGTGGACCGGTCTTTTACGTTCAAGATCGCATGGGGTTGGATGCTCGTCTCTTTCCAATGCTCAAGTTTCGCTCGATGCGGCATGACGCTGAGGCGAATGGGGCCGGATGGACGGTGGAGGATGATCCCCGCACCACCCGCTTGGGCCGTTTCATTCGTCGCATCAACGTGGATGAGCTGCCCCAATTTATCAACGTGTTGTTGGGGGATATGAGTTTGGTGGGCCCCCGTCCCGAGCGTCCAGTTTACGTCAATCAATTCCGGCGTTCCATTCCCAGGTACATGGACCGGCATTGGGAGAAGGCGGGTATGACGGGCTGGGCGCAGGTGAACGGATTGCGGGGAGATACATCCATCGTCGAGCGGACCAAGTACGATTTGTGGTACATTGAGAATTGGACACTTGCTCTGGATATTAAAATCCTGATCCGCACGTTCTTTAATCTTTTTGGGTCGCCGAATGCATACTGAGCCGGCAGGGGGTGTAAAAAAGCGTCGCCGAGAACGGATCCCGGCGGCGCTTTTCCGTGGTTTTTCTGTGGGCGAGGTTACATCCTGCGCTGATTGATCACAAAGAGAGCCGCCACACCAGCGGCCAAGACCAGTACGATGATGCCGCTGACCCTGGCGATAGTGGATAGAATGCTCCTGGCGGACCTGCCGGTGGTGGGTTTGTCCTCTTCCGTATCGGGCGTGGGTGTGTCACCTTGGAGACTTTCCGAGTCATCCGCTCGCACGCTGCCGAATTGGATGTCGAGGCTGGTCCCCTCCGCCACTGCGACGGGCCACTCGGCGTAGCCACTGGGAGCATAGCCAGGCGGCGGACTCAGTATCACGCGATATGCGCCGGGAGCCAGGCCGGTGAAACAGTGCGGTTCGTGGACGCCGTCCGAGGTGTACCGGGCCACGACGCCTGAAGCGCTGGCGACCGTGAATTCGGCGTTGGGGAGCAGTTCTTCGATTCCCGCATCGTCTCGGATCGTGTTCTGATTCCGGTCGTGATAGGCCAGCACGCAGATGGACGCCCCGCCAGCGGTGGGCTCTTGTTCACCAGATGGAACGGCGGTGGGGGGATTCTCAGATACGGCGGTGGGG
>DSDT01000316.1 GCA_011048615.1 Chloroflexota bacterium
CATCGGGGGGCTGGCGGCGCGCTGGCTGCTGCCGGGGGTGCCCTCCACCTATGGCGCAGCGACGGCGCGCTGGGGCGGGACGCTGGCCCTGGCCGGAGGGTTGACCCTGCTGCAGCGGGATGCGGCCCGGTGGCGGGCGGCGGTGCTGACGTTCGTGGCGTTCGACCTGCTGCTCTTTGGCTGGCCGGCGGTGCCGACGGTGGACCGGGCCCTGTACCAGGGAAAGACGGAGGCGGCCGGGCTTTTGCGCGCCGGGACGCGGCTCTACTGGCCGACCGATCCGGGCCATCCGGCCAGCGAGTACGACGCCGAGTACCGGATCAAGTTCGATTACCTGGCGTTCGACAGTTTCGGCCCGCGCGATGTGGACTATTGGTGGGGGATGCGGGAGGATCTGCTGCCGAACGCGGGGATGCTGGACGAGGTAGCCTCGGCCAACAACTTTGACCCACTGCTGGTGGGATGGTACGCCGATCTGCTGGAGGCGGTCGTCGAAGCGCCGGCGCTGCTGCGGGTGATGGGCGTGACCCACGTCGCCAGCGACCGGGCGTGGCCGAGTGGAGAATGGGTGCACGCCGGCGGATCTGCCGTGCTGTACCGCCTGTTAGCGGGTGGAGAGCGGGCCTGGGTCGTTCCAACGGCGCGCCAACTGCCGCTCGACGAGACATTGGCCGCGCTGGCGGATGCAGCATTCGATCCCACAGCCCAGGTGCTGCTGAACGTCCCGGTGTCCGAGTCCTCGCCCGCCGCTGCTGACATCCCTTGTGAGATCGCCTTGCAGGATACCCCCAACGGGGTTACAATACGCGCCAATTTGGACGCGCCCGGTTACCTGGTGCTGGCCGATACTTGGTATCCGGGCTGGCAGGCCACGGTGGATGGCGCGCCCGCCAAGCTATTGCGGGCTAATTATGCCTTCCGCGCCGTCTGGTTGGAGGCAGGGACGCACCTCGTGAGGATGGTCTACCGCCCGGCCTCGGTGTTCGTTGGTGCGGGAGTGAGCATGGTCGCGCTGGCGGTGGTGGTGGGCGGGCTGCTGTTGACGCGCCGACGGGGTCAAGAGGGTCGGTCAAAGGTCCCATTGCGCGCTGAAGGACAGGTGTGGTATCCTATTGGTGGGAGAGGTCTTTTGGTAACGGTCATTATACCGACGTATAACGAAAAGGAGAATATCGAAACCCTGGTCGCTCAACTCTTGGCGCTGCCGACGCAGGTGCAGGTCCTGGTCGTGGACGACAACTCGCCCGACGGCACCGGCGACATCGCCGACCGGCTGGCAGTGGAGAGCGGCGGGCGAGTGAGCGTCGTCCATCGGGCCGGCAAGCTGGGTCTGGGCACGGCCTACATCGTCGGTTTCCAGCGTGCGCTGGCCGATGGAGCGGACCTGGTGTGCACGATGGACGCAGATTTCTCGCACAATCCACGTTACGTGCCGGCCATGGTGGACAAAATCGAGACCGGCTGTGATCTGGTGATCGGCTCCCGCTACGTGCGCGGCGGCGGAGCGACCGGCTGCACCTTCGACCGTGTGCTGCTCAGTTGGGGGGCCAACGGTTTTGCCCGGGTGATGTTGGGACTGCACGCCCACGATACCACGGCAGGCTTTCGCTGCTACCGCCGGGAGGTGTTGGAAAGCATCGGGCTGGAGGAGATCAAGGCCAGCGGCTACTCCTTTCTAATCGAGATGCTCTATCGCGTGCAGCGGCAGGGGTATCGAGTGGGCGAAGTGCCTATCATCTTTGAAAACCGCCGCCTGGGCACCTCCAAGATCTCTCAGGACGAGGTGCTCAGGGCGATGATGACGGTGCTGCGGCTGGCCTGGGGCCGCGTGATGGGAAGCCGGTAGGGGTGGCAATCGTGGAACAGAGGCGTCGGCGATGGGTGTTGGGAGTGCTCGTGCTGCTCGCCGCCAGCCTGGGCGGAGTGCTCTTCGTGCGGCGGGTGGTAAGCTTGCCCATCGGGGTCAGTGACTTTAACGCTTACTGGTCTGCAGCCCGACTCTTTTGGGAGGGGCGCAATCCCTGTGATCTCGCCGCCCTGCTGGCGATGGAGCGGGCCCACTTTGACCCAGATCGGCAGGTCGTGATGCCGACCTGGAATCCGCCGACGATGTGGGTGTTCATGCTGCCGCTGGCCTGGCTGCCGGCTCAAATCGCGCGAGCGGTCTGGCTGCTGTTCAATATCCTGCTGGTCCTCGTCTCTTGCGTGCTGCTGGGGGCGGTCTATCTCCCTCCGAGGCGGTTGGGGCCGTTGCTGACCTATTTGTTGCTGGCAGCTTTTTTCCCTCCGGTTCTGCTGGCGGTGCTGGTGGGCCAGATCACGTTTCTGGTGCTGTTCGGTGTGGCGGTCGCCCTCTTTTTGATCCGACGCGAGGGTTGGTTCTGGGCCGGGGCTGTGCTCATCCTAACCAGCGTGAAACCCCACCTGGTGCTGCTGGTGGGACCTTATCTGATGGGGTACGCGGCGCTGCGGCACAAGTGGACGGGGTGGCTGGGTCTCGCGGCGGCGGGGGCGGCTTGTCTGGGGGTGCTGTTCATCCTGCGGCCCGGTTGGCTCTCTGACTTTGGCGGAGTGTTGAACGACCCGCCGGCGGATTGGGCCACTCCCACCCTCGGTGGTATCCTGAATCTCTATGGGGCGGGGGCCTGGGTGCGGTACGTGGGGATTGCAGGGCTGCTGTTCGTCCCCATCCTGCTGCGCTGGGTGGAGCAAGTCCCGGTAGAGCGGGCGGTCGCTCTGCTCACACTGATTACCCTGCCGACGACCTTTTTCGGCTGGAGTTATGACCACAGCCTCCTGTTGGTGCCGATAGCGCAGATCGTGAGTTGGCTGTTCGGTCCGCTGCAGGCCGTTGGGGCGCGGTGGGCGGTGATGGGCGCGATCATTCTGGTGTTGATAGTCAATTTGGTCCAGCGGGCCATGGAGACGAACGATGTGTACTATTTCTGGGTGCCACTGGCCTGGGGGGGGATTTATGCCTTATCGTGGTGGGCGGTGCGCCGGATAGGTGATTCTCGCGTGTCAGGGGTTATGATCTGATGGAGCATGTGCGCTGCAATCTGTGCGGAGCCGACGACGCTGTCGAGCGCTACCCCTGCACGATACAGGCAGGGGAGGCCGGGGATTGGCGGGCCTTTCGCTGCACCCACAGTGGCTACGGTTGGCATCACACTATCGTCCAGTGCCAGCAGTGCGGCCTGGTCTATACCGATCCCCGTCCCGACGGCCACGATATCGTCGAGACCTACCAGGCGGTCGAGGACCCCCTCTATCTGGAGGAGCGGGAGGGGCGGGTGCTGACCTTTGAACACCATCTCAGGCCCCTGGAGCGCATCACGGGCCCACCGGCCGGTCGGCCTCTGCTGGACGTGGGGTGTTACACGGGGGTTTTCGTCGAGATCGCGGGCCGACGCGGCTGGCAGGCGTGGGGCGTGGAACCTTCCCGGTGGGCGGTCGAGCAGGCCCAGGCCCGCGGGCTGCACGTGGTGCAGGGTATGTTGGAGACGGCCGACCTGCCAGTGGCCTATTTCGACGTAGTGACGCTATGGGATGTGATCGAGCACGTGATCGATCCCCAGGGGACGCTCCGGCAGGCCCATCGGCTGCTCAAGCCAGGCGGGTGGGTCGTGGTGCACACCATAGATATTGACAGCCTCTTCGCGCGGCTGATGGGCGGACGTTGGCCGTGGTTGATGGAGATGCACATCTATTACTTTTCGCGTCATACACTGCGGATGATGTTGGAGCGGTGTGGCTTTGGGGTGCGCAGTGCTTGCCCTCAGGGGCGCTATCTGCGGCTGGGCTATCTGATGAGTCGAGTCAGTGCTCTCGCGCCGCTGGTGGGCCGACCGGCCGAGCGGCTGGTGACGGCCTTGGGGCTGCGCGGGGTGGCCGTGCCGGTCAACCTGGGCGATCTGTTTACGGCGTACGCGCAGAGGGAAGGACCGTAACGAGTATGGAGATCGAACGTCAATGACGAATCAGGGCAGTCTCTCCTTGTTCTTTCCGATGTACAACGAGAAGGAGGCCGTGGAGCGTATGGTCAGCAAGGCCATGGCCGTTCTAGAGGGACTGGTGGAGGATTACGAAGTCATCATCGTGGACGACGCCAGTTCCGATGGCTCGGAGCGAATCGCCGCCGAGTTGGCACGCCAGTATCCGCCGGTGCGGGTGGTCCGGCATCCCCGCAATCTGGGCTACGGTGCGGCTCTGCGCACCGGTTTGCACAGTGCCACGAAAGCGCTGATTTTCTACACCGATTGTGACGAACCGGTGGATTTGCGCGAGATTGGACGGGCGCTGCCTCTGATCGGGCCGGAGGTGGACCTGGTGGCCGGGTATCGCATCAAGCGGTATGATTCACCGCGCCGCTTCGTCTACTCCAAGGTGTACAATTTTTTGTGCCGCTTGCTGTTTGGCGTGCGGGTGCGAGATGTCAACTTTTCCTTCAAACTGCTCAGGCGCGAGGTGGTGCAAAAGATACAACTCGACGCCGGCTCGGTCTTTATTGATGGCGAGTTGTTGGCGGAGGCGGCTCGGTACGGGTTTCGGTCGGTCGAAATCCCGGTCGAGTACTTTCCGCGCCGCTCCGGCAAATCGAGTTTCGACAGCTTGCACGCGGCCTGGTATACGCTGGAGGAGATGGCGGCTTATTGGTGGCGCACGCGCGTGCGTCGCTTGCCCTAGTGGGGGGATAGTCAAACGTCAGGTGTCGAGCGTTACATTCCAGGGGGATGATGGAAGAGCAGGCTTACGCTGATCTGCATCACTTGGAGCAGGATCACTGGTGGTACCGGGGCACGCGCTTCATCTATCGCACGCTCCTGCGGCGGTACGTCTCCGGGGCATGCCGGCCAGCGTTAGACCTGGGGTGTGGAACGGGGGGCAATCTGGCGCTGCTGTGTCCCTGGGGCCCGGTGACCGGCTTGGAGCCCTGGAGGCCGGCCCTGACGCTGTGCCCGCGCGACGCGGCCTCGCTGGTGCAGGGCACGGCTGAGACGCTGCCCTTTCAGGATGCCTCCTTTGGCCTGGTGGCCGCGTTGGGCGTGATCGAACACGTGGCCGACGACGTGGGGATGCTGTGCGAGGCCCGGCGCATCTGCCGCTCCGGCGGGTCCATCCTGCTGCTCACCTCGGCCTTTATGTTTCTTTGGAGCCGGCACGACGAGGCCAACCGCCACGTCCGCCGCTACACGGCCCGCGAGCTGCGGGAGAAAGCAGAGCGCGCAGGGCTGAGGGTGCGTTACATCAGCTATCTGAACTTTTTTCTGTTCCCGGTGGCGGCGCTGATTCGGACGCTGCAACGCTTGCGACCCCCACAGGGCGATCCACACCTCGACATGTTCCCCGTGCCGGAGCCGTTCGGCACCGGACTGACCGGGCTGCTGGCATTGGAGGGCTGGTTGATGCAGTGGATCAGTTTGCCCTTGGGTGTCTCGATGGTGGCAGTGTTGGAGCGGTGATGGAGCGGGCCACATTGCAGCGGGCACAGGCGTTGTACGCGGGGCTTTCCTGGCGCGACCGCTGGCACGTGCGGGGACGCGCGGCCCTGTGCCCTTTCGAGCGGGTGGCGGATTTCGTGCCGCGCGCGGGGTTGATCGTGGACCTGGGGTGCGGTCATGGGCTTTTCTCCCACGCGCTGGCACTGGACGGTCCAGAGCGGCGGATCGTGGGGGTGGAGCTTGCGGCTCACAAGCTGGCGGCGGCGCGGGTGGCCCAATCGCTGTGGGAGCGCCCTTCGCCCGTTCGGTTCGTCCGGGGGAGCGCGCTCGCCAACCCAGTGGCGGGGCCGTGCCGGGCGATCCTGCTGATTGACGTGCTGTACCTGTTCCCGCCTCACCATCAGGAGCGGGTGCTGCGCGCCTCTTGCGAGCGGTTGGAGAGGGGAGGGGTGTTGGTACTCAAGACGATGGACGAACGGCCGCACTGGAAGGCGGCGTTGAACCGGATGGAGGAATGGCTGGCGGTGCGGGCGGTGCGCATCACGCTGTCCGAGGGAGGCCCTTTCACGTTTCGGTCGCTGGCTGAGTGGGAGAGCCTGTTCCGACGGATCGGGTTCGACCCGCAGGCGGTGCGCCTGGACCGGGGGTATTACCATCCGCACGCCGTCGTCGTGGGGGTCCGGCGATGAGGGAAGCGGGTCTGATCGTCAGCGCCGATGACCTGGGCTTGACCGAGGGGCACAACCAGGCCATCGTCGAGGCGCACACGCGCGGAATCCTGACCAGCGCGTCGCTGCTGACCGGCGGCCCGGCCTTTGACGACGCGGTCGAGCGGGTGCGTTCGCTGCCGGGGCTGGGGATCGGCGTACATCTGACGCTGCTAGAGGGGCGGCCAGTGCTGCCGGCCGGCGCGGTGCCGGATCTAGTGGACGCGAGCGGGGCGTTTGGATTGAGCTGGGGCCGTCTGTTTGCGCGTCTGGCGGCAGGGCGGGTGCGGATCGAGCAGGTGCGCCGCGAGTGGCGGGCGCAGATCGAGCGCGCCCTGGTGACCGGCCTAAACGTGACTCACCTCGACAGTCACAAGCACATTCACATGCACCCCATCCTGCTGGGGGTAGCGCTGGCGCTGGCCGCTGAGTTCGGGCTGCGGCGGATGCGTTTGACGCGCCCGGTGCGGCTGACCGCAGGGGCCAAGCCGGCCGTCCTGGGGGTATTGGCGGTCTGGGCGCGGCGGCGAGCGCAGTGGCGGGGGGTCTGGTCGCCGGAGGGGCTGCTGGGTTTGGAGGCCAGCGGTCGCATGACGCGGGCGCGGGTGCTGGCAGCCTTGGACCGCCCATGGTCAGGCACCCGCGAGTTGATGATGCACCCGGCCTATCCCAGCCTCGTCCTCGACCGGCTGCTCGCCGGCGGCTACGACTGGATCGCCGAGTACCAGTTTGAGGAGGAGTTGGCGACTCTGCAGGACGAGGGAGTGCGTGCGCGGCTCGAGGAATTACAAGTCAGGTTGGTGAACTATGGAGCATCGGAAGCGATCTGAAGCCTTGGAGCCGGCCGGGTCGGGGATTGGCCGGCGCCTGCGGATGTGGTGGCAGGGGCTGGATCCATCCACTCGCTGGGCGGTCCAATTGTACGGTGTGATGCGGGTGCTGCTCTCCGTCTGGGGTGTGATCGCCACCCAGGGCCGGGCGGTGCCAGCGCCGGCTCCCCTCGACGCGGAGCGGGTGTTCACGGCGGCTTTTCCGTGGGCAGGGTCGCGCCTGGCCGAGGGGCTATTGGGCAATTGGATGCACTGGGACACGGTCTGGTACCTAGAGATCGCCATATTTGGTTATTCCCCCGAGACCGGCAACATCATTTTTCCTCCCTTGTACCCCCTCCTGATCCGGGGATTGGGCTTGCTGCTGGGTGGACATTACCTGTTGGCCGCGCTGATCGTCTCCAACGTTGCGTGTGTGGGGTTCCTGATCCTGCTCTATCGCCTGATTGCGCTGGATTTTTCCCCCGAACTGGCCCGCCGGACGATTCTCTATCTGCTGGCGTTCCCGACTGGCTTTTTCTTGTTGGCCGGTTACAGCGAGGCAGTGTTCTTGTGCCTTTTTGTGCTGGCGCTTTACGCCGCGAGGCAGGATCGCTGGGGCTGGGCCGGCGCGGCTGCTTTTCTGGCTTCGCTGGCTCGCCTCCAGGGTTGGGTGCTGACCTTTCCCCTGCTCTATTTCTGGGTCAAGGATCGGTTCCTGCCGGCCTGGCGCGCGCAGGCGTTCGACCGGCGCTCTCTGGGGTCCGTGGGGAGCAGCCTGGTGATGGCCGGCGGCGGGGGATTCGGCACCGTCGCGTTCATGGCCTACGTCTACCTGGTCGGCTGGCCCTCGATCGAGCACGTCTTTGCCAAGCAGTGGCATATGCAGATCGGGATGCCGTGGGACAGCTTGATCCTGGCCGCTCGCGCTCTGTGGAGTGGAGACGTGCTGTTTCAGGACGTGGGCAACATCCTCGTGGCGCTTTTCTGCATCCTGCTGACGGCGCTGGGGCTGCGCAGACTGCCGGTTTTCTACTCACTGTTTACGGCGCCGGTGCTCTTGTTCACCTTGATGCGCTACTTTCCGGCCATCCAATTGAACGGCTGGATGCGGTACGCGCTGATCTTTTTCCCCGGTTTCATCCTGGTGGCTCGCTGGGGACAACGGAGCGTGTGGCTCCATCGGGTCTGGCTGACCGTCTCCCTGCTGTTTCAGGTGATCTTTGTGGCCTGGTTCGTCAATTGGATCTGGGTCTCGTGATGCTGTGATAGTCGTAAGGCGTGCTGGTGAGGGCATTTAGAATGACACGCGAGCGGCGGAGAATCTGGCCCCTCGTTCCCATCCTGGTGGGGGCGGTCGGGCTTAAGGTGCTGCTGCTGGTCTTGAACGCCGTGCCCTTTAACTCGGACGAGGCGGTGGTGGCGCTGATGGCACGTCATATCCTGCGGGGGGAGCGTCCGTGGTTCTTTTATGGCCAGGCGTACATGGGCAGTCTGGACGCTTACCTGGTGGCTGGGGCGTTCCGGCTGCTGGGCGAGCGGGTGCTGGCGATTCGGCTGGTTCAGATCGTCCTCTTCGTCGGTGCGCTCTGGACGGGCTACGAGGTCGTGGTCCGTTTCACCGGCGACCGGCGCGCGGCCTGGCTGGCGACGGTATTGATGGCCTTCCCGCCGGTGCTGCTGACGCTCTATACCACCGCGACGCTGGGCGGCTATGGCGAGGCGCTGTTGGCGGGTCACTTGCTGCTCTGGTGGGGCCATCGCTTGGGCTACGAGGATGCCCAGCGCTGGACGCTGTGGCTGGCATGGGGACTGGTGGGCGGATTCGGTTTTTGGGCTTTTGGACTGGTCCTGGTCTACCTGGCGCCGGTCGGATTGTGGCTGCTGTGGCGGCTGCGCGCCCGGACGTGGCGGGGGTACCTGCTGGCGGCGGTGGGGTTTGTGATGGGCAGTCTGCCGTGGTGGCTGGGGAATCTGGGCCGGGTGGATGCCGGCGTGGCGGAATTGTTCGGCTCGGCCATCCGCAGCACCGTCACGGCGGGCAGTTTCCTGGGTGACGTTGGGATGCGGCTCTTTAACGCGGTCGTCTTTGGGCTGCCGGCGCTCTTTGGATTGCGCTTTCCCTGGAGCGTGACCGGCGCTCCGTTGTGGTTGGCTGGGCCAGCGCTGGCCCTCTACCTGGGGGCGCTGGGGTATGGGCTGCGTCGGCGTGACCGCGAGGGAGCGGCCCTTTCGGGCTGGCTGCTGCTGTGGTCCGTGGCCGGGGCGCTGCTGCTCGGCTTCCTGTTGACCCCCTTCGGCGGTGACCCGTCGGGTCGCTACTTTTTGCCGCTCTACCTGCCGCTGTTCACCTTTACCGCCGAGGCCCTGCTGGTGCTGTGGGAGCGGGTCGGGCGCTGGGCCGGGGCGCTGCTGGGGGCGGTGCTGGCCTTCAATCTGGTTGGCACGGCCCAGGCCGCTCTGACCAATCCGCCAGGCATCACGACCCAGTTCGAGGCGATCACCCAGGTGGATCACCGGTACGATGGGGCGTTGATCGACTTTTTGCGGGCCCACGGAGGCACGCGCGGTTACGCCAATTACTGGGTGACGTTTCCCATCGCCTTTCTCTCTGGCGAAGAGATCCTCCTCGTGCCCCGGCTGCCCTACAAGGCCGACCTGCGGTATACCTCCCGCGACGACCGGTATGCTCCCTACGGCGAAGCGGTGACCGCTAGCCCCACGGTGGTGTACGTGACCACCAACCATCCGCTGCTGGACGCGCTGCTGCGGGTGAGACTGCGGGATCTGGGAGTGGGTTATGCCGAAGTGCAGATCGGCGATTACCATGTCTTTTACGATCTCTCGCGCAAGGTGACGCCGGAGGAATTGGACCTCCCTCTCCAGGAGTAAAGACTGCTTGATTAGAGAGGGATGGTATGCTATACTATTTTATAGTTTAGGCGCGGTGGATGGTCGTGGACGGCCATCCACCGATGATAATATGCGGGCCTGTTCAAAGCCATGTCGTTGGGGCGCCGGGCTTAATGCGTGACGTCAATTTATCACGCCAATTGGTGGATTAAGGAGGAGTCATGAAGAACAGGGCGATCTTGCGGTTCACGTTGGCCTTTGGTTTAGCGGCTGTGGCCGTGGGTGTGCTGTTTGGAATGTTGAGCGGCGGCCGGGAAGTGGTCCACGCTGCTCCGAGTGCTTCCACATTGGGTCTGGAATCTGAAGCGGAGCTGGGGACGGCTCTCGCGCAACCGGAGGCCGAACCCTCTCCTGGGTGGGTGGGGTCGGCGGAGGCCCGTCCGTCACTGGCGCCAGTGAATAGTCGGCTTGGCGCTGCCTCGGTGGTCACCGTCTGCCAGCCGAGCGCCGGCATCTGTCCATACACCTCCGTTCAGGCCGCGGTCGGCGCGGCGCCGGTGGGCGCGGTGATCAAGGTCGCCGAGGGCGTGTACACGGACGTCAACGGGGACGGGTACGTCGTCTATGTGACCAAGACGGTGACGCTGCAGGGCGGCTACACCGCCACCAACTGGACGACCTCGGACCCGGACGCGCATCCCACCTATCTGGATGGAGAGGGCGCGAACCAGGTGGTCTATCTCAGCGGGGGGACGGACGCCGTGCTCGAGGGGTTCCACATCCACGGCGGCAGCGCGACGTCGGGCGGCGGCGTCTACGTGGCGGCTGGTGGGGGATCGCCAGTGGTGCGGCGGAACCGGATTTACGACAACAGCGCGACGAACAACGGCGGCGGCGTGTACGTGGCCGGCGGCGCTCCGGTTCTGGAGAACAACCTCATCTATGAGAACTCGGCGGCGCGGGGCGGCGGCGTTTACCTCAGCGGCGGCGCCCCGGTGGTGCGGCAGAACAGCTTGCACGGGAACTCGGCCGGCGCGGACGGTGGCGGCATCTATTTCCGGGGCGCGCCGACCATCATCTCCTCCATCGTCGTCAGCAACACCGCCTCCAACGGGGGCGGCATCTTCCGGGGCGAGGGGACGTATCTGCCCCAGTACAACGACGTGTGGGGCAACAGCGGGGGCAACTATGGCGGCTTTGGGGCCACGACGCCGCCCAACAACCTCAGTGCCGACCCGCGTTTTGTGGACCCATCCGGGGCGAACTTTCGCCTCCAGGGGGACTCTCCGTGCATCGGCGCAGCCGACCCCACCGCCTATCCCGAGGTGGATTACGACGGCTACGCCCGGCCCCTCGGCCTCCAGCCCGACGTGGGCGCGCACGAGTATTATCCCGGCACCTGCTTCGTCCGGATAGGGGACAGTCGGGTCTATACCAGCGTCCAGGCCGCAGTGGATGAGAGTTCCGCCGGGGACGTGATCAAGATTGTCGGTACATGTGCTGGGGTAGAGTCGGTGGCAGGGCACGCTCAAACGGTCTACGTTGACCGCCCTCTCACGCTGCGAGGCGGCTATACGTTGACCAACTGGGACGATCCGGATTGGAACACCCATCCCACGGTGTTGGACGCCCAGGGACAGGGCCGGGTCATTTTCATTGACGAGGTATCGGTGGTCGTGGAGGGGCTGGACGTGCGCGGCGGCTGGAGCAATACCGGTGGGGCGGGGATTTACGTCGAGCGCGGCGGCAGTTCAGTGCTTTGGCGCAACCGGATTTACAGCAACAGCGTGGTCGGGGCGGGAAAGGGCGGCGGCATCTGGGTGTTCGGCAGTGCAGGAGATAACCTGCCGGTGGTGCGGGAAAACCACATCTATGCCAATGAGGTTGCCGCTGGCTCTGGCGGTGGGGTGTACGTCGAGGGGGCTGGCAGAGTAGAGAAGAACTGGATTCACCACAACCAGGCTGACGATGGCGGCGGCGTCTATCTCTACGACACCACCGAGACGACGGTAATCTGGGAGAACCACGTCTTTTCCAATACGGCGGACTATCGAGGTGGCGGTCTGTATGTCGGCCTGGGGGTGACGAGTGACATCCGGGGCAATGACGTATACGGCAACGTGGCCGGCAATCGGGGCGGGGGGGCTTACGTGTCGGCGGCCAGCCCGACGGTGGAGGAGAACTGGCTGCGTGGCAACCGGGTCAACAGCAGCGAGACGAACAACGGCGGCGGCGGCATCTACCTGGACGAGGGTGGGAATTTCTCGCTGGTGAGGAACAATCAGATCTATGGCAATGTGGTCGCCGGCGAGGGGGGCGGGGTCTGTATCGCGGCTTCCTCGGGCGTATCTTCTGCACCGGTCGTCGAGCGTAATAAAATCTATGACAACAGCGCCCGTTCGGGAGGAGGTCTGTACGTCGTGTTGTATGCGGGGTACACAGCCATCGTGCGCAACAACCTCGTCTATGCCAATACGGCCACGAACGGCGGCGGCCTGGCTTTCGATACGACCGGGTTCACCGCCGAGAACAACACCTTTCACGCCAACGCCGCCAGCACCGGTGGAGGTATCCATCGCGTTGATCCGGCGGCTGTTGCCACCATTCGGAATAACATTGTCGTCAACAGCACCAGCGGCGCGGGCCTGAGCGGCGACGCGGGGTGCGACTATTGTGACATTTTTGGCAACGCCGGCGGCAACGGCGGCGGCAGCAACAGCATCAACGCCGATCCCCTGTTCGTGGACGCTGTGACGTTCGATTTTCGCTTGCAGGCCGGTTCCCCGTGCCGCGAGGCCGCCCATCCCACCGACTATGCCGCGTACGACCACGATGGTTACGCCCGGCCCTTTGGCCCCCGCGCCGACATCGGAGCCCACGAGTTCTATACCGGGACCTGCTTTGCGCGCCTGAGCACCGGCGGACGGGTCTATACCACGGTGCAGGAGGCGGTCTACACCGCGACCCTCTCCGGCGCGCCGACGCCCGAGGTGCGGGCGGCCGGCTACTGCCAGGGACCGCCGGCCCCGTACGGGCGGGAGGGGATGGTCGTCATCAGCCAGTCCCTCACGCTGCTCGGCGGCCATACCCTCACCAACTGGCTGTCCCCCACGGCCCTGACCACGCTGGACGCCTGGGAGCAGGGGCGGGTGATCTATGTCACCGGCACCGCCACCAGCAC
>DSDT01000039.1 GCA_011048615.1 Chloroflexota bacterium
CATCCCCGCCGACCGCCCCGCCCCATTCACCCCGAACTGGCGACCGAGGGCAACCTGATCTGCCATCACCAGATCCGCAAGGGGGACGTGGAGGCGGCCTGGGCCGAGGCCGACGTGATCGTCGAGGGAGAGTATTACACACCGGCCCAGGAACACGCCTACCTCCAACCCGAGGCCGGCCTAGCCTACGTGGACGATGAGGGCCGGGTGGCGGTGGTGGTGAGCGGACAGTGGACCTGGGAGGACCGAAATCAAATCGCCCACGCGCTCGACCTGCCGCCGGAGCAAGTGCGGGTGATCTATCCGGCCATCGGCGGAGCTTTTGGTGGACGGGAGGACATGTCGGTGCAGATCGTGCTGGCGCTGGCGGCGTACAAGCTGCGCCGCCCGGTCAAGATCGTCTGGAGCCGCGAAGAGTCCATCCGGGGACACTGCAAACGTCACCCGATGTGGCTGCACTGCAAGTGGGGCGCCACTCGGGAGGGCAAGCTGGTAGCGGCAGCGGTGCACGTCATTGCCGATGGTGGCGCCTACTGCTATACCACCAACAAGGTGCTGGGCAACACGGTCATCACCTGCACCGGCCCCTACGAGATCCCCAACGTCCGGGTGGACGCCGATGGCGTGTACACCAACAACCTCCCTAGCGGCGCGTTCCGGGGCTTTGGCGCGCCGCAGGGCATCTTTGCGGCCGAGATGCAGATGAACAAGCTGGCCCACGCGCTGGGAATGGACCCCGTCGAGTTGCGGATGAGGAATTTGCTGCGGGATGAGAGCCTGACCGCTATGGGAACCCCTCTGCCGGGAGGCGTCAGCCTGGTCCAGGTCACCGAGCAGTGCGCCCGCGCCGCCGGCTGGAAGCAGACAGCCGAGGGTTGGCAAAAACCCGTCGTCTCGAACCAGAAACCCGGCTCAGGCTGGGGTCTTGCCGTCGCCCTGAAGAACATTGGCTTTTCCTTCGGCTATCAGGAGAACTGTTGGGTCAGGGTCGAGTTGCGAGGCCAAGCCGAGATCGCGGAGGCGACGGTCTACATCGGCGCTGCCGAGGTGGGCCAGGGAAGCCACACCGTCATCCAGCAGATGACCGCCCAGGCGCTGGATGTGCCCCTGGAGCGAGTGCGGGTGATCGCCTCCGATACCGCTACCAGCCCGGGCAGCGCCGGCTCTGTCTCTGCCTCGCGCATGACCTTTATGGCCGGCAACGCCGTCCGGGGAGCGGCCGCGGCGGCATTGGACCGCTGGCAGGACGAAGAACGGCCCGCCAGCGCCGAGTATACCTACCTAGCCCCGAAAACCACTCCGTTCGATCCCGAGACCGGCCACGGGGTCCCCAATTTTGCCTACGGTTACGTGGCGCAGGCCGTGCAGGTCGAGGTGGACGCCGAGACGGGGCAGCTACACATTCGGCGTGTCGTCTGCGCCGACGACGTGGGCCGGGCGATCAATCCCCAACAGGTGGAGGGGCAGATCGAAGGTGGTGTGGTGCAGGCGGTGGGTTGGGCAACGTGCGAGAATTTCATCGCTGAGGATGGGCGCGTGTTGACTCCCCATCTCAGCACCTACCTGATTCCCACTATCAGCGACGTGCCCGATCAGGTCGAGTCGCTCATCTTCGAGCAGGCCGATCCACGCGGCCCGTGGGGAGCACGCGGAATGGGCGAGATGCCCTTTCTGCCGTTAGCCCCGGCCCTGGTCGCGGCCGTCCACGACGCCACAGGGGTCTGGTTCGACGAGCTGCCGCTGACGCCGGAGCGAGTCTTGAGGGCATTGCAGCGGGCATCTTGAGGTGCATTCACTCTTTGGCCAAAAGTTCGGCTGCTTCGATCTTGGTCGCTGGCGTGGCAGCGACTGAAAAGTCCTCGGTCAAGAAGCGCGAGATGGCCCGCAGAGCGGCCACCAGGATCGTCTCCCCCAGGCCGACCATGTTGATATCAATGAAAAAGTTCTCTTCGGGTATCTCGTCGTCCAGCCGTTGCAGTTCCTCGCGAAAGACGTGCAAGAGTTCGTCCTCGTGATCCTGCAGGAACAGGGCCACATCACGCCGCGCCAACTGGAACGCGCTTTCGCGCATAGATTTGCGTGCTCTACCGAACAAGGGCATACTTTCTCCTCGCGTCATCTTCTCGTGCGCCACACATGTGAATCAAGATTATACGTGCAGTGATGGGGGATGTCAAACCTCGAAGGGCGGCCCTTGGGCAGTCATCATCTCGCCGGAGGGCCGTCGTCGGTATCAAAGACACTCCGGGTATCATCTCTGGTTGCCAAAGCCGCCAGGCAATGCTACAATAACTTTTGAGCAAACAGGAGGGAAGAGAATGAGCGACAAGAGACCCATTCGAGCCGCTGTGATAACCGTCAGTGACAAGGGACACGCCGGTGAACGAGAGGACGTCAGTGGGCCGCTGCTGGCCGACCTGCTGGGCAAATTGGGAGCTAAAGTGGTGAGCCAGACCATCCTGCCGGACGAACGGACCGAGATCGAGCGAGCGCTGGTGAATCTGTCGGACGGCGCCCAGGTGGACCTGGTCGTGACCACCGGCGGCACCGGACCGGCCCCCCGGGACATCACGCCGGAGGCAACGCGAGCCATCATCCAGCGGGAGATGCCGGGCCTGGCCGAACTGCTGCGCTTCGAGGGCGTCCGTCACACCCCGCTGGCGGTCCTCTCGCGAGGCGTGGCCGGTATTCGAGGCAGCACCCTGATCGTCAACCTGCCGGGCAGCCCCAGGGCAGTGCGCGAGGGTATGGAGACCTTGACGCCAGTCCTGCCCCACGCCATCAAGATGCTGCGAGGCGTGGATACCGAGCACCACCACGAGATGGAGACACAGCATGCCTGACACGCGTCGTCCTGTCCTGGGGGTCGAGGAGGCCCGCGAACGCATCCTGGCGACGGTGGACGTGCTGGAAGCGGAGCGGGTACCGGTGCTCGAGGCGTCTGGGCGCGTGCTGGCTGAAGAGATCGCCGCCGATCGGGATATTCCGCCCCTGACCAACGCCGCGATGGATGGGTACGCCGTGCGCGGTGCGGACGTGGTCCCGGCCCCGGCCCGCCTACGGGTCTTGGGAGAAGTCGCTGCCGGGCGCGTGAGCGATGTGCGGGTGGGGCCGGGCACGGCGGTGCGCATCATGACCGGCGCCCCCATCCCGGACGGCGCCGACACCGTCGTGCGTTTCGAGGACACCCAGGCGGATGGCGAGGAGGTCGAGGTGCTGGCATCCTACTCCACCGGTAAGAACGTCCGCCCGGCCGGCGAGGACGTACGCGCGGGACAAGTCGTGCTGCGGGCGGGGCACGTGCTGCGCCCTCAAGAGATCGGTATGCTGGCGGCGGTGGGACGGACGGACGTGACAGTGGTACGCCGCCCTCGGGTGGCGATCCTGGCGACCGGGGACGAGGTCGTGCCGCCCGATCGGGCACCCCGCCCTGGACAGATCCGGGACGCCAACTCTTACACGGTTGCTGCGCAGGTGCAATCCTTCGGCGGCGCGCCGCTCCTGTTGGGAGTCGCCCGCGACCAGGCGACGTCGATTCGGGCCGGTATGCGGGCGGCGTTGGATCAAGAGGCCGATCTGGTGATCACCTCCGGCGGCGTCTCGGTGGGGGATTTCGATTTGGTCAAGCAGGTGTTGGCCGCCGAAGGGGAGATGCACTTTTGGGCGCTGAACATGAAGCCGGGGCGACCGTTGGCTTTTGGCGTACTGGGCGGCGTTCCATTGTTGGGGCTGCCCGGAAACCCGGTGGCAGCGATGGTCAGCACCCTGCTCTTTGTCCGCCCGGCGCTCCTCAAGATGCAGGGGTTCACCGAGTGGTCCCTGCCGACAGTGCGCGCGCGCCTGGCTCAGCCCATCGAGCGCAAGGATGGACGCCGCCATTACCTGCGGGTGCGGCTGCGCACCACCGAGACCGGCCGCGAGGCCATCCTGACCGGCGACCAGGGGTCCGGCATCCTCAAATCCCTGGTGGACGCCGACGGATTGGCCATCATCCCGGAGGACGTGGACCACCTGGCGGCCGGGACAGCCGTCGAAGTGATCTGTCTGCCGTCTGCGCCTCGGGGTATCACTGATTGAGTGGAGGTCACATCAGAATGCCGTTCCAATTTCACAGCATGGAGATTCCCGACGTCATCTTGATCGAACCCCGCACGTTTCACGATCCGCGTGGGTTCTTTATGGAGGTGTACAAGCATTCCGATTTCACGGCCCAGGCCATTCCAGACCAGTTCGTGCAGGTCAACTTTTCCCGTTCGAGGCGTGGTGCGTTGCGGGGACTGCACTATCAGAGCCCCCCACAGGCGCAGGGAAAGCTGGTGATGGCCCTGCGGGGCGAGGTTTTCGACGTGGTGGTGGACATTCGCCAGGGGTCGCCGACTTACGGCCAATGGGTGAGCACCATTCTCTCTGGCGAGAACCGGCGCATGCTCTACGTGCCTGTGGGGTTCGCGCACGGGTTCTGCGTGTTGAGCGAAGAGGCGGACTTTATCTACCAGGTGACGGCCGAGTACGCCCCGCACCTGGAGGCCGGGATCGTGTGGAACGACCCGACCATCGCCGTCGAGTGGCCCATCGCGGAGCCGCTCCTTTCGGACAAAGACGCGGCTCTTCCGCTGTTCCAGGCCGCTGCCGATTTCATGTACCCAGTACACGAGGAGAAAATTTTATGAAATCCGCCTTTCTAATCACCGTGTTTCTCGCCCTCTTCTGGTCACTGCTCGCCCTGGGCGTGCTGCTTCCTCTCTTTGGTATCGCCTGGGTCATTGCCACTCTGACCGATCTTTCGCTGGCCCAAGCCTGTCTGGTCACCTTTGGCCACAGTTTTATCCTGGTCTATTTGTTCCAGTCCTATCTCCCGATCGATAGTCTCTTGGCGTGGATATTGACGGTCTGGTTTGCATGTCTAACACTGGCTGTAGTGATGCTGGGAGCCCATATCGTGCACCGATTTCTAGACCTTTCGCTGTTCCAAGCCGCCATCGCTGTCAGTGGGTCCCAGATGGTGGTGGCTTATCTGTTTGCTCATTCGGTGACAGGTGACATCCCTGCTCCTTTTCGCAGGTGGCTGCTCGAGGAATGGTACGAATATGACGAGCCTTCACCACCTCCACGCAAGTCGCGGCGCAAACGCAAAAAGTGATGGGGGGTAGATGCTGACCGGTTATTCCGGGTGCTGGTCGAAACTCGACGCCTCTGGAATAGCCCGCAGGTGATGGATCTATGATCACGACAGAGCGGGAGGAATTGGAGCGGGCCATCGCAGTGCTCGAAGCCCAGCGCATTATCCTGGGCGACGACGTCGTGAATACCATGATCGCCACTGCGCGTGAAAAACTGGCGGCCATAGAAACACAGCAGGCCATCGAACAGCGCAAGCAGGTCACCGTGCTCTTTGCCGACGTCTCCGATTTCACGGCTATGGCCGAGACGATGGACCCCGAAGAGGTGCGGGACACGATGAACGCCCTCTGGAAGCGCCTGGACCTGGTCATCACATCATACGAGGGGACGATTGACAAGCACATGGGGGACTCGGTGATGGCTATCTTTGGCGCACCGACTGCCCGCGAGGACGATCCGGAGCGCGCCGTCCGGGCCGCGCTGGCGATGCAGCGCGAGGTCAAGGCCTGGGTGGCCGAGATGGGGGGAATGGACCCCCAGATCTCGATTCGCATTGGCATTCATACCGGGCCCGTATTGCTGGGCGCGGTCGGCACGACGGCCGAGTACACGGCCATGGGGGATACGGTCAACGTAGCCAAGCGCTTGCAAGAAGCGGCCCCGGTGGGTGGAATTCTCGTATCCCACGATACCTACCGGCACGTGCGGGGTCTCTTTAGCGTCTGGATGATGGACCCGATCGTCATCAAAGGCAAGGCCGAGCCGGTCCCGGCCTACGTCGTGCTGCGAGCCAGACCTCGCTCGTTTCGTCTCGAGACCCGAGGGGTTGAGGGCGTGGACACCCGCATGATCGGGCGCGAGGAAGAATTGGCCCACCTGCAACAGACACTGCGCACAGTCATCGAGAGGCAGGAGGCTCAAATCGTCACCGTTCTCGGTGAGGCCGGGGTAGGCAAATCCCGCTTACTGTACGAGTTTGACAACTGGATCGCCATGCTGCTGGAAAAGTTCCAGCTCTTCAAGGGCCGCGCGGACGAGAAAACGAGCAATATGCCCTACTTTCTCTTCCGTGATCTTTTTTCGTTCCGGTTTGAAATCCAGGACAACGATCCAGCTGCCATGGCCCGAGAGAAATTGGAGAATGGGATCACCGAGTTTCTGGGAGTCGAAGGCGTGGACAAGACTCACTTTATCGGTCACCTGATCGGCTTTGACTTTTCCACCAGCCCGCACCTGCGAGGCATTATCGGCGATGCCCGCCAGATCCACGATCGGGCCTTTTACTACACCGCCCAGTTCTTTACAGCCGTCGCGCGACAAGGTCCCACAGCTGTCTTCCTGGAGGACGTCCACTGGGCGAGCGAAGGCTCATTGGACTTGATCGAGTACTTGGCCCGAGAGTGCCGCCAAGTACCCCTGCTGATCGTCTGTCTGGCGCGGCCCACCCTGTTTGAGCGCCGGTCATCCTGGGGCGAGAGGCAGGCAGCCCATACACGGCTTGAATTGGGGCCCCTCTCGGAGGAACACAGCCACCAGTTAGTGGCCGAGATTTTGCGCAAAGTGGATCGCATACCGCCTGATCTACTAAACTTGAGTGTCAGTCGGGCCGAGGGGAACCCATTCTATATCGAAGAGTTCATCAAAGTGCTCATCGAGGACGGGGTGATCGTGACCGGGCCGGAACGCTGGCGGGTTGACACCGTTCAACTGACCAAAGTACGGGTTCCTCCGACGATGGTCGGTGTGCTCCAGGCCCGGCTGGACCGGCTGAGCCCGTTGGAGCGGGAGATTCTGCAGCGCGCTGCGGTAGTGGGACGGACATTTTGGGAGGGTGCAGTGGCGCGAATTTGCGAGTCCACTGACGAGGTTGTGGACCGGGGCGAGATTCGTGCTGTCTTGCAAGCCTTGCGGGACAAAGAGTTGATCTTTCGGCGGGACGAATCGGCGTTCGCAGGGGAACGAGAGTACGTGTTCAAGCACGCTATTCTGCACGATGTCACGTACGAGAGTGTCCTCAAGCGGCTACGCCGTTCGTACCACGCGCAGGTAGCGCCGTGGCTGTTCGAGCGCAGCGGTGAGCGAGTGGGAGAATATGCCGGGTTGATCGGTGAGCACTATGAGCAGAGTAGTGATCTGACACAGGCCGCCGGGTGGTATGGTCGAGCCGGATCGCAGGCCCGGAACGCTTACGCGCCCGAGGAAGCGATCGGCTATTATCAAAAAGCATTGGCCCTGCTCCAATCGGACGACGAGATAGATAGGGAGAAAGAAAATCTCGTGCACGCCTACGCCATCCAGCAGGTCGTCTTGTACGAAGGGCTGGGAGAGATGCTGTTGTGGCAGGCCAGGTACGCAGATGCGATGGATGCCTACACAGCGATGCGATTGACGGCCGCAAGGAGCGGTGATGCCGTCGCGCAGGCACGGGCGTGGAATGGGCTCTCTCGCACGCAGGATGCCCACGGGGATTATGCCGTCGCCCTGGAAAGCGCCCAACGAGCTGAGGAAATCGCTCTCGGCGCCGGGGGAGCAGCCAGGATGGAACTGGCCCGGGCTCTGTTCAGGAAAGGATGGGGAGTCTACCGGCTGGGAGATACGGACGCGGCGTTGACGTTAGGCCGCCATGCATTGGCCCTCAGTACAGAATTGGGCGCCCGACGAGAGATAGCCGACAGCCTGAATTTACTTGGCGGTGTGTACAGCATGTTGGGAAATCAAGGGGGGGCCGCCATTTATAATGCCAGGGCCATCGCGTTGTACCAGGAGCTGGGCGACCAGGAAGGGATCGCATCTATGCTGAATCACCAGGGTGACCAAGCTCGCCTGCGTGGGGATTACAATTCGGCCGTGGCGCTCTACCAAGAGGCGCTGAAAATCGCCTACGAAACCGGAAACCGAAATGGCGAAATGGCGTTTCTCAGCAACCTGGGGGGCGCACGGGTTGGACAGGGAGAGTATCGCATCGCCGAACACGATCTGCGGCGGACTATCCGGTGGGCTGAAATTGTTGGACAGGGCGGATGGCTGTCCAACGCATACCGCTTCCTTGCCAAGGCATGCCTGGGGCAGGGCAAAGTGGACGAGGCGCTGGTCGCGACGCGGCGCGCTCTGACCCTTGGAAAAGGGATGGGCTCCCCCACGCTGATCGGGAGCGCGTGGCGCGTCCTGGGGATGGTGCTCACGCTGGCGAACAGATCCATCACCCTCGATGGCGAGACGTACACCGCGCCCGACTGCTTTGCCGAGGCAGTGCGAATTTTCACCACGGTAGGCGCAGAGGGCGAACGGGCCCGCACTCTGAGGGCGTGGGCCCGGTACGAGCTGGATTTTGGGGAGCGGGAGCGAGGCGAAGAGATATGGCGCCAGGCCCGTGCTCTCTTTACGCGACTGGGGATGAAGATGGAAGTGGACAGAATGGAGAATTGGAGTTGCGCTTACCCGGGAGAGGGTCTGGCGCAAAGCTAGGAGGCAGATCGATGAAACCCTATCGGCAGCATTTGAATACATTTGTTTCTGTTTTGGTCATTCTAACCACCCTGGCCATGGCCTGTCGCTGCGGGCCACGACCCACGCCTACCCCCACCCCGGCTGCCACGGCCACTCCCCTGCCGCCACTGCCGCCGCAGGTGATCCAGGTCTCGCCAGCGCCGCGCGAAGAGCAAGCCCTCGCCGCCCCGCTGCAGCTCGTCTTTGACCAGCCGATGGACACAGTCGCGGTGGAAGCGGCCTTTACCATCGAGCCGCACGTGAGGGGGGCCTTCGAGTGGCCCAGCCCCCGGATGGTGCAGTTCAAACCGGCCGGGCGGGGCTTCCAGCGGGCCACCCGCTACACCGTAACCCTCAAGGAGAACGCCCGCAGCGAGGAAGGACTGGCGCTAGAGTCCCCAGTCGAGTTCCACTTTTCCACCGTCGGCTTCCTGGCTGTGTCCGCCGTGCAGCCGGCCGACGGCAGCACCGAGATCGCCATGGATAGTGTCGTCACCGTGCTCTTCAACCGGCCCGTCGTGCCGCTGACCGCCATCGAGGACCAGGCGAATCTGCCGCAACCCCTCACCTTTGTGCCGCCTATGCGCGGTACGGGAGAGTGGCTCAACACCTCCATCTATCTCTTTACGCCAGAGGACGAGTTCGAGCCAGCCACGACCTACACCGCGCGGGTCGCGGCCGGCCTGGAAGACACCACCGGCGGTCTGCTGACCGACGATTACGTCTGGGAGTTTACCACCGTCATGCCGGCCGTCGTCGCCACCAATCCAGACCGGGATACTATCTACGTCAGCCCTGAGCCGACTATCCACGTGGCCTTCAACCAGCCCATGAACCACGCCTCGGCCGAGGCCGCCTTTGAGCTAAAGAACCAGGTCACTGGCGAGTCGATTTCGGGCCGCTTCGAGTGGCACGCCGAGGGCCTGGTCCTTTCACGGGGCTACGCCTATGAACCTTACTACTGGTCGTGGGACCGAGGCGCAGGACCAGAGCGGGTAGGGGTGGAGACAATGAGCTTTATCCCGGATGCGCCCCTCGACTTTGACACGCCGTATCGAGCCAGCGTCGCGGCCGGCGCCCGGGGCGCCAGCGGAGAGGGCAGCACTGCCCGCCCCTACATCTGGACGTTCGACACCATCGCCTACCCCCGCGTGCTAAACACCGACCCCGCCGACGGCGAGCAGCAGGCCCGCCCGTGGGGCGGGCTGGAGATCAACTTTTCCAGCCCGATGGACCCCCAGTCCATCATCGGTAACTTTACCATCCGCCCGACCATCACCGAGACCGAGGTCTATACCTACTGGTGGGACAACAACACCCACCTGGAGATCTCGTTTCCCATCGCGCCGAACACCGATTACGAGGTGACCATCACCGCTGACGTGCGGGGACGGTACGGCCACGAACTGGGCGAGGAGACCATCGTCCGCTGGCGCACCCGCGCCTACGACCCGGAGGTCTATCTACACGCCCCATATCCCGTCGGCACCTACAACGGCTACACCCAGACCCTGGTCTATGTGACCGTCCGCAACGTGGAGCAGGTCAACCTGGCCCTCTACCGGCTGCCCCTGGATGCCTTTTTGCGCACCAACAGCCGCAATTGGTGGAATTACTGGGACAGCTATCGGGGAGAGGAGGAAAACCTCGTCCGGCAGTGGACGTTGGACGTGAACCCGCCCCTCAACCAGAATCGCATCTATCCCATCAACCTTTCTGCCGATGGAGAAGCCCTGTCCCCTGGCTTTTACTATTTGGAGGCCTGGGCCAACCCAGACGCCGTCTATCCGGAATCGCAGCCCTCCCGGTTGAGGGATCCCGAACGCCGGGTGCTGGTCGTCTCCCGCTACAACCTGAATTTCAAGACCACCGCCACCGAATCCCTGCTCTGGGTCACCGACCTGCGCTCTGGCGCGGGGGTGCCCGACCTGCCCGTCGTGGTGATGGAGGAGGACGGCAACATACTGGCCGAGGGAACGACCGATCGGCACGGCCTGTTCCTCGGCGACCCCTACCCAGCGCGGGATCAATGGCCGCCCATCTTTGCCTTCGCCGGCCATGCCGACGAACCGGACGAGGACTTGGCCGTTGCCATCAGCCGGTGGAGCAATGGCATCTCCTCCTGGGATTTCGACCTGCCGACCGAGTGGTACCTGAACGATTTTACCGCCTACCTCTTCACCGACCGGCCCATCTATCGGCCCGGACAGACCGTCTATTTCAAGGGGATTTTGAGAAAGGACGACGATGCTCATTACTCACTCCCTTCGGACGACTATATGGTACACCTCGCCATCTCCGATCCCCAGGGAAAGGCCATCTTTGCGGAGGATCTATCTCTCAGCGATATGGGGACGATGGACGGCGAGTTCAAGTTGGACGCCGAGGCAGCGCTGGGAACCTATTCCATCCAGGCCAACTACCTGGAGAATAAAGAGTCCTACTTCTATGCCAGTTTCCAGGTCGCCGAGTATCGAAAGCCCGAATTCCAGGTCGCCGTCGAGGCGGACCGGCCCGAGTACGTCCAGGGCGATCAGGTCAACGTCACCGCGCAGGCCACGTACTATTTTGGCGGGCCGGTGGCCAACGCCGACGTGCGCTACAACATACTCTCGACCGATCATTTCTTCAACTACCAGGGCGCCGGGTGGTGGGACTGGACCGACTATGACTACACCCGCTATTGGGACCGCGACTCGTATGGGGCTTATGGAGAGCTGATCCTCAGCGGCGGCGGCAGCACCGACGAGGAAGGCCGCTTCACCTTTGGCTTTGAGGCCGACATCGCCGAGTACCTTGCCAGCCAGCGGCTCACCCTGGAGGTGACCATCACCGACATCAACGACCAGGAGGTGAGCAACCGGACCGAGGCCATCGTCCACAAGGGGCTGTACTACATCGGCCTGCGCCCGGAGCGGTACGTCGGCCAGGCTGGCCGAGAGAACGGGGTCGAGCTGATCACCGTGGACTGGGAGAGTCAGCCGGCGCCGAACCAGGAGGTGACCGTCGTCTTTGCCGAGCACAATTGGTACAGCGTCCGCAATCAGGGAGAGGACGGTCGCTACTACTGGGAGAGCATCGTCGAGGACGTGCCGGTCTATACCACCACGGTGACCACCGACGGGAAGGGTGAAGCGGCGGTGAGCTTTACGCCGCAGCAAGGCGGCATCTACAAAGCGACTGCCGTCGGGCTGGACCGGGAGCTGAACAAGGTGCGCAGTTCCACGTACATGTGGGTCAGTGGACGGAATTACGTCAGTTGGCGGCAGATGAACAACGACCGCATCGAACTGGTGCCCGATCAGCGCGAGTACCAGGTGGGCGACACCGCCAACGTCCTCGTGCCCCACCCGTACCAGGGGCCGGTCCAGGCCCTGATTACCGTCGAGCGGGGCCACATCTACCGCTACTGGGTGGAGACCTTGGAGACCAACTCGGAGCAGATCCAAATCCCCATCACCGAGGACCTGATCCCCAACGTCTATGTCTCGGTGGTCATTGTAAAAGGCACGGACGAGACCACTCCTCTACCCACCTTCAAGGTCGGCTACATCGAGCTGCCCATCCAGGTCACTGAGAAAGAATTGACCATCGCGATGACCCCCAATCGCCCCTCCGACCAGCATTACCAGCCCGGTGAGACGGTCACTTACGACGTGCGGGTCACCGACAGCGCCGGCGACCCGGTGGAGGCGGAGTTGGCCCTCAACCTGGTGGACCTGGCGGTGCTGGCGCTGGCCGACCAGCCGCCGAGCATCGTGAGTCGCTTCTGGCGTCAGCGGGGGCTGGGGGTGCAGACGGCCAACGGCCTGACCCTCTCGGGAGACCGCATCGCCGAGCAGGTGGCCGCCGAGGTCAAGGGACTGGGCGGCGGCGGCGGTTTCGACGAGGCCGGCGCGGTGCGGCGGGACTTTCCCGACACCGCCTACTGGAACCCCGCCCTGCGCACCGACGAGGACGGACGGGCCACCGTCAGCGTGAAACTGCCCGACAATCTGACGACCTGGCGCATGGGGGCCAGAGGTGTCACCGCCGAGACGCTGGTGGGCCAGGTTGACGTGGATATCATCAGCACCAAGGACCTGCTGGTGCGCCCGGTGGCTCCGCGCTTTTTCGTCGTCGGAGACCAGGCCGAGCTGGCAGCCATAGTCCACAACAACACCGACCGGCTGCTGGAAGTGGACGTGGCTCTGACGGCGCGGAGGCTGCAAATCGAGGGGGAGGTTCACCGGCGTGTCGTCGTGCCGGCCGGAGACAAGGTCCGAGTGACGTGGCCAGTGACGGCGCAGGATACGGACGAGGTCGTGCTGCGCTGGAGCGCGCAGG
>DSDT01000078.1 GCA_011048615.1 Chloroflexota bacterium
CCCTCTCTCCGGACGAAGGCGTGTTCGAGAGCCACCATCAGCCCGATGAGAGCGGGGGTCAATCCGTGGAACACCGTTTCGGCCGGAATTTGGGCCGGCGGGGGCAGAACGGAGGTCGCCAGCGCGCCGCTCAAGCCCCACACCATCGCCAGGGAGCCGTAGAGGGTCGCGAGTTGCCGTGCGTTGCCCTCGCTTCTCTCGTTCTCCTCGGCTCCTTCAATCGGTCGGCGGAGAAATATCCTCCGGGGCAACAACAGGTGAGCCAGAGAGAACAGAGACCAGACCATGATAGCCAGTATTCGCGTGATCATACTGTGCACCATCAAAGGCAGGGCACGTCCACGCGCCGTCCTAGAGGCTGACCGGGAGCGCGCAGGGACGTGCCACTTTTCGATAGATGACGTGAATCAGGAGCGCCCTAATCGTAGGTATAAAATCCCCGCCCGGACTTGCGCCCCAGGTGACCGGCGGCGACCATGCGCTTTAACAGCGGACAAGGGCGGTACTTGTCGTCCCCCAACCCCTCCTGCAGCACGTTCATGACGTTGAGCACAATATCCAGCCCGATCAGATCCGCCAACGTCAGGGGGCCCATGGGATGATTCATCCCCAGCTTGATCACCGTATCAATCGCCTCAACGGTCCCCACGCCCTCCATCAAAGCGTAGACAGCCTCGTTGATCATTGGGCATAGAATGCGATTAGAGATAAAGCCGGGATAATCCTGAGCCTCGACCGGCGTCTTGCCCAACTTTTCCGTCAGAGCCACAACGGTGGCCGTCGTCTCGTCCGAGGTCTCCAATCCCCGAATCACCTCGACCAACTGCATCAGCGGCACCGGATTCATGAAATGCATGCCGATGACCTGCTGGGGCCGCCTGGTGACCGCTCCCAACTCGGTGATCGAGATGGAAGAGGTATTGCTGGCCAGGATCACGTCAGGCCGGGTGATCTGATCCAGTTCGGCAAAGACCTTTTCCTTGATCGTCAGGCTTTCCAGAACGGCCTCGATGGCCAGGTCGGCGTCAGCGGCGGCGGTGATTTCAGTCGAGGTGCTGATGTTTGTCGCTGCCGCTTCACGCTGCTCATCGGTGAGGCGGCCCTTGCTATGCAGCTTTTCCACCGATCGCTGGATCGAGGCCGATGCTCGCTCCAGCTGTTTAGGCACGATGTCAATCAACGTGACGCGGTACCCGTAGGCAGCACAAACCTGGGCGATCCCATTCCCCATCGTGCCGGCGCCAATCACTGCAATCTGTTCGATATCCACTCTTTCCTCCTCGTATACCTCACACTTCCAGCTCGATCGCCATCGCCACTGCCTCACCACCGCCCAGGCACAGGGCGGCCAGGCCGCGCTTCAATCCCCGCTGCTGGAGCGCGTAAATGAGCGTGACCAACACCCGTGCTCCGGAGCAGCCGATGGGATGCCCCAGGGCGATGGCGCCACCATGGACGTTGACCCTGTCCCATGGCAGATTCAGATCCCGGCCGTCGGCCAGAGTCTGGGCAGCAAAGGCCTCATTGACCTCGTATAGATCATAGTCCGCCACCGTTGTGCCGGTCTTTTCCCACAACTTGCGCACCGCCAGGATGGGAGCGGTAAAGATGTGCAGCGGCTCGACTGCGGCCTGATCGTAGGCTACGACGCGGGCCAGAGGACGGATGCCCAGTTCCTGCGCCTTGGCCCGGCTCATCACGACGGTAGCAGCGGCTCCGTCGGTGATGCCGGGCGAGTTGCCAGCCGTGACGATTCCGGACGGGTCGAAAGCGGGCTTTAGCCGGGCCAGCTTTTCCATGCTGGTATCCCGCCGGGGAACCTCGTCGGTATCAAAGATGAGGGGCTCTCCCTTGCGCTGTGGGATTTCGACAGGCACGATCTCGTCCACAAAGCGGCCCTCGTCAATGGCCGCGATGGCCTTCATATGACTGTGGTAGGCGTATTCGTCCAGCTCCTCCCGCGTCAACCCGTACTCGCGGGCGATCCACTCGGCGGCGTTGCCCATGTGCTGATTCTCAAAGGCACACCACAACCCATCATGAACCAGACCATCCACCATTTTCCCGTCGCCCAACCGGTAGCCGAAGCGAGCCTGGTGGAGCATGTACGGGCAGTTGTTCATGCTCTCCATCCCCCCGGCGACAAAGATATCCCCATCGCCGGCCGAGATCATCGCCGTGGCCAACATCACCGTCTTGAGGCCGGAGCCGCAGATTTTGTTGACGGTCGTAGCGCCAACGAAAGGGGGCAGCCCGGCCTTGATGGAGGCCTGGCGAGCGGGCGCCTGCCCCTGCCCGGCCTGCACTACATTCCCCATCAACACCTCATCAATCGAGGTCGAATCCACCCCGGCCCGCTCCACAGCGGCGCGCACAGCCACAGCGCCCAAGTCTGGGGCGCTAAAGCCCGTCAGCGAGCCATCGAACCGGCCAATGGGAGTACGGACAGCCGACACAATGACAGCTTCACGATGATTATCGGACATTCTATTTCCTCCTGTTATCTAGTTGTTTTCTCAAAGTAAATCCTCCCTTCTCTCCCCGGCACTCACCCGCTCAAACAACGGCCTCAGCCGCTCATAGGTCTGATCCAACCACTCTGGAATGACGCGCGTCTCCCCCAAAGTGGTTATGTAATTCGTGTCTCCACCCCAGCGGGGCACCACGTGGAAATGGATGTGACCAGCCACCCCCGCCCCAGCGGCCTCGCCAATATTCATCCCCAGGTTGAACCCCTGCGGAGCGTAGGCTTCCCGCAGCACGTACAGGCTGAGCTGAGAGAGCAACATCAATTCGGCCACCGGCTCCGCTTCCAGTTCCTCCAACGTCGCCACGTGAGAGTAGGGAACGACCATCAAGTGACCATTGTTATAGGGAAACCGGTTGAGGATCACGTAACACCACCGCCCACGATGAAGGATGTGGGCCTGGTCATCCTCCGACTGGGGTGTGACACAAAACAGACACTCTTCCGGTAGAGGATCCTCACCTCGAAGGTATGCCATCCGCCAGGGGGTCCATAAGTGGCTCATTGCCTTTCGATTGTACACCAAATCGCCGTTAGTGACAATGTTGACAGGAGCAGGACATTTCTCCATGCAGATCAGAGTCGATCCGAACCGGGCGACATAGCCCAATCTCAAAAAGCCTTGACAGGGACAAATCGGAATGGTACAATGTCGCCATGGATCGTCTCAACCTCGCTGGACTCGAGGTCGCTCTGACCACCCAACACTTGGGACACCCCCTGGTCTTCCTGCCCTCCACTGGCTCGACCAACGACGTGGCGAAAGAGCTGGCCGCCCAGGGCGCGCCGGAGGGGACGGTGGTCGCGGCCGACGCGCAGACGACCGGGCGAGGCCGCCTGGGACGCCGCTGGTCGGCTCCGCCGGGCAGCAGTCTCCTCTGCTCGATCCTCTTTCGACCCACCCTGCCCCTCGAACAGGCCCCCTGGCTGACGATGCTCTGTGCGTTGGCGCTGGCCGACGCGGTGAAGCAAACGACCGGCCTACAGGTGGCGCTCAAATGGCCCAATGACGTCGTTGTCCCATCCTCAACTCGAACCCCATCCTGGAGAAAACTGGCCGGCATATTGACGGAAACAGAAGTGACAGGAGAGCATCTCAATATCGTGATCGTCGGCCTGGGGTGCAACGTCAACGTGGCCCCCCATCACCTGGCCGACCTGGCGCCCAACGCGACCAGCCTCCTGGCCGAGATCGGACAGCCGGTGGAACGAGGGGAGCTGCTGGCGGCGCTGCTGGCGCGCGTCGAAGCCCGGTATGCCCGGTTGCGGGCCGGAGCAAGTCCCCACGCCGAGTGGGCCTCCCGCCTGGCAACGCTAGGCCACGCGGTGGAAGCGACCACAGCCACCGGATCCCTGACCGGCGTGGCCGAGGCCGTGGACGAACACGGGGCCTTGCTGCTCCGCACCCCCAACGGCGCGCGACACCGTCTCCTCTCCGGGGATGTGACGCTGGCCCGTCCGTGACGGGTATCAACGATACCAAGCTTGTTATCCGTTGCATAGTCAAAAGTGTCAGAAGTCACTTGTATGGTGTATCTCGTAGGTGTACAATTCAATGATACGTAACTTGACAATGTCACATTCAACGCAAACAATTTTTCGAACACAGATTCACACAGATTTTCACGGACGAGAATCGCAGGTATCTGTGTACATCCGTGAAAATCCGTGTCCTGTTTTCTAATCTGACATTGTCAAGAAATATGCTCTAGAATCATACCAGGCGATGAATTCATTCGCTGCTGTGGAACAATCAGAATAATACCAAGCAAGGAGAACACGAGATGGAAGAGACCCCAGTACTGGTCCAGGTGGAATCGTTGAAGGACTTTTGCGTGCAAGTGTTTCTCAAGATGGACGTGCCGGAGGAGGACGCGCGCATCACGACCGACGTATTGGTCAACGCCGACCTGCGGGGCATCGACAGTCACGGCGTGGCCCGTCTGCGCCGCTACGTCAACGGCCTGCGAGACGGCATGATGGTCGCCCGCCCCGAGACCCGCGCGGTGACAGAAACCCCGACCACGGCCCTCATAGATGCCGGAGGCGGGCTGGGCCAGCCGGTCTCCCACCGGGCCATGGAGCAGGCGATCGAAAAGGCCCAAGAGTACGGCTGTGGCTTTGTGACGGTGCGCAACTCGAACCATTACGGCATCGCCGGCTACTATGCCATGATGGCTCTCGAACACGACTGCATCGGCATCTCGATGACCAACGCCGCCGTGCTGGTCGTACCGACCTTTGGACGGGACGCCATGCTCGGCACCAACCCCATCGCCGTGGCCGCCCCGGCCGGGGAGGAGCGGCCGTTCGTGATGGATATGGCGACCAGCACCGTGCCGCGCGGCAAACTGGAGGTCTATAATCGGCTGGACAAGCCGCTGCCGCAGGGCTGGGCGACCGACGAGCGGGGCACGGGAACGACGGACGCCGCGCGGGTGTTGGACAATTTCAAGACGCGGGCCGGCGGCGGCCTCCTGCCGTTGGGCGGTGAAGGCGAGCTGTTGAGCGGTCACAAGGGGTACGGGCTGGCGCTGTGGGTGGACGTTTTTTGCGCGGTCCTCTCCGGCGCGGCCTATGCCAACCTGGTCTATCCCAAGACCGCCGACGGGAAACCCCTGCCTTCCAACATTGGCCATTTCTTTGGCGCGTGGCGGGTGGACGGATTCCGACCGGTGGACGAGTTCAAGGCCGCTATGGACGATCTACAGCGCCGGCTGCGGAACACGCCCAAGGCCGAAGGGCAAGAGCGCATCTACATCCACGGCGAAAAGGAGTACGAGGAGACGGAGCGCCGCGCCCAAGTGGGCATCCCCCTCAACCCCAAAGTCGCGGCCGACCTGAAAACCATCGGCCAGGAATTGGACGTGGAGTACAACCTGTAACATGTCATACACGATCCCCTACAGCAAGACCGAGCTCCAATTTGACCTGCCCCCCGGCATGCGAGCCACCGTGATCGAGTCGAAAGCGACCGCCCCACTGCCCGACGTCGAGGCCGCCATCGCCGCCGCGCTGGCCCACCCCATCGGCGCGCCGCCGCTGCGGGAGATGGCCCACCCCGGGGATCGGGTCTGCATCGTCTTTACAGACATCACCCGGGCCAGCCCGGACCAACTGCTGGTCCCGGCCCTGCTGGCCGAGCTGGAGGTCGCCGGCGTCCACGATGAGGATGTCACGCTGCTGTGCGGCATCGGCATGCACCGGCCCTCGACCCCGGAGGAAAAGGTCGCCAAGCTGGGCCAGGCTGTGGTGGACCGCTACCGGGTGATTGACAACGAGCCGCAGAACCCGGCCGCGCTCGTCGATCTGGGCGTGACGTCGAACGGCGTGCCCGTGTCCGCTCACCGCGCGGCGGTCGAGGCCGATCTCTTGATCGCGACCGGGCTGGTCGAACCGCACCAGTACGCCGGTTATTCGGGCGGGCGCAAGACGCTGGCGGTCGGCGCAGCCGGCGAACCGCTGATCGCCTACACCCACGGACCGGCGTTCGTCGATCACCCCGGCACACGGCTGGGACAGATCGAGGGGAATCCGTTCCATCTGGCGGTGACCGAGGCGGCCGAGCGCGCGAGGCTGCGCTTTATCCTCAACGTGGTGCTCGACGGCGACAAGCGCGTCGTCTGCGTCAAGGCCGGCGAGCCGGTCGAGACACATCGCCAACTGGTCGAATTCGCCCGCTCGATCTATGAGGTGCCGATCCCGCACCAGTACGACGTCGCCATTGCCGGAGTAGGGTATCCCAAAGACACCAACCTCTACCAGGCATCGCGCGGCCCGTCGTACCTCTATTTCGCCCCCACGCCGGTCGTGCGGGCGGGCGGGTTCATCATCGTACCTGCCCGCTGCGAAGAGGGCGCTGGCGATGGGGTGGGCGAGCAGCGCTTCTTGGCCGCCATGCGCGACGCGCCCGATGTGCAGTTCATCCTCAATGACGCGCGCAAGAACGGCTACCCGCCCGGTCAGCAGCGGGCGTTCGTGATGGCCAAGGTGCTGGAAGGGGCGCGGGTGGTGGTCGTGGGGAGCGAAACTCCAGAGGTGGTCGAGGCCTGCAAGATGACCCCCGCCGCGACGATGGAAGATGCGCTGGCGCTGGCTACCCGCGAACTGGGCGACGAGCTGGACGTGCTGATCGTGCCTCATTCGCTGTTGACGTTGCCGGTGGTTTCCGAAACAAATCGCTGAAACTGGAGCTTGGAATGTGTACTGACAAAGTCGAAACATCTGCACACATCGTGAGCCAAGTCGCTGAAGAGTTGTATCTCAAGTGTATCCGCTGTGGCAAGTGCCTATCGGTCTGCCCAATCTACCGGGAGACGCGCATTGAGACGATGTCGCCGCGTGGCAAAGTCGCTCTCTACCGCGCCGTCGGCGAGGATGACCTGCCCGAGATCAGCCCGGTCTATGCCAGCAAATTCTATACCTGCTTGATGTGCGAGGCTTGCCGGGAAGTCTGTCCCAGCGGAGTCGAGTTGGATGTAATTATGAACCAGGTCCGCGCCGACCTGGCCCACTGCGGCCTGCTGCCGGACTCACTGCAACGACTGAGCGATATCATCGTCAGCGCGGGCAACATCTCTGACGAAGATAACGCGCGGCGGCTGGGCTGGACCGAGAACATGGCCTCCAAACCTGTGGGGCTCGACTATGACGGGCAGGTCGAGATGGTCTACTTTGTGGGCTGCGTGTCGTCTCTGTTCCCGGCCAGCTACCACATTCCCCAGTCGCTGGCTGGGATTCTGGAAAAGGCTGGCGTGAGCTATGCCCTCATGGGCGGCGAGGAGCGCTGCTGTGGCTATCCTTTGCTCCTCAACGGGGAGAGCGAGCTTGCCCTGGAGATGGCCCAGCACAACGTCGAGGCGGCGCGGGTCACCGGCGCGCCGCAGGTCGTGATGAGCTGCCCCTCCTGTTACCACATGTGGAAGCACACCTACCCCGAGATCTTGGGTGACGATGTGCTGGATGGACTCGAGATATTGCACGAGACAGAGATGCTGGCCGGGTTGGCCCGCGCAGGGAGGTTGCGCTTCAAGCCCTGGCCCGTCACCGTGACCTACCACGATTCGTGCGACCTGGGCCGCAAGAGCGATATCTTTGACGCCCCGCGTGAGGTCCTGCGGGCCATTCCCGAGCTCGAGCTGGTCGAGATGGCCGACCACCGAGCGCATTCGCTGTGCTGTGGCGGCGGCGGCAATCTGGAGACCTACAACCGGGAATTGGCCCAGGCGCTCCCCCTGCGCAGGCTGAGGCAGGCCGAGGAGGCGGGAGCCAGTACCATCGTCGTCTCCTGCCAGCAGTGCAAACGCACCCTGGCCGGCGCTGCTCGCCGCGAGAAAATCCGCATCCGCGTCATTGATCTGGCCGAGGTCGTGGCAGAACAGATCGAGGAGGAGCCTCATGCTTGATCCGAAAATCGTTGCTGAACTGGAATCCATTGTCGGCGAGCAGTACACACTGACCACACCGGAGGACCTGGTCGCCTATTCCTACGACGCCACGTTCACGTCTGCCAAACCCGACTTGATCGTGCTGCCCAGCAACACGCAGCAAGTGTCGGAAGTGCTCAAGGTAGCCAATCGCGAGGTAATCCCAGTGGTGGCCCGTGGGATGGGCAGCGGCCTGGCCGCTGGCTCGATTCCCTTCGGCGGGGGGATCGTCATGGCCCTGACCCGCATGGACCGCCTGCTGGAGATCGACCGCGACAACATGATGGCTACGGCTGAGGCGGGAATCATTGCCTCGGAGCTGGCGGCGGCCGTGGCCCGCGAGGGATACCTTTACCCTCCCGACGCCACCAGCGACAGTTACTCGACGCTCGGCGGCAACATTGCCTGTAACGCCGGCGGCGCGCGCTGCCTCAAGTACGGCATCACCGGCCATTACGTCATGGCCCTGGAAGTGGTGCTGGCCGACGGGCGGATCATGCGCCTGGGTGGCAAGGCGACCAAGAACGTCACTGGCTACGACCTGGTGCACCTGATCGTTGGCTCGGAGGGCACGCTGGCCGTCGTCACCGAGGCGACGGTGCGCTTCATCGCCGCGCCGGAGACGGAGCGCATGGCCCAGGCGTTTTTCCCCAAGTTGGCCGATGCCGGGCTGGCCATCAACGCCGTGCTGGCCAGCGGCGCCAATCCGTCAATGATCGAGATCATGGACGAGACAGCCATCAAGAGCGTGGAGGAATTTCTCCACATGGGGCTGCCCCTCGACATCGAAGCGATCCTGCTCATTCAAACTGACGGTGACGAAGCGGACGCGACGCGCGGCATTGAAATCGCCGCCGAGATCTGCCGTCAGAAGGGGGCCAACCAGGTGCAGGTGGCGACCACGGCGCAGGAGCGAAAGGACATGTGGCTGGCGCGCGGCTCCATCTCCGGGTCGCTGGGGCGCATCCGGCCCAACAAGCTGGGCGAGGACGTGACCGTGCCCCACAGCGCCATCCCCGAGATGATCGCCAGGATCAAGGAAATCTCGATCAAGCACAACCTGCCCATCGTCATCTTTGGCCACGCTGGCGATGGCAACCTGCACCCCAATATCCTCTTTGACAAGCGAGATCCTGAGGAATCACACCGGGTAGAGGCCGCGGTGGGCGATCTGTTCCAAGCGTCGGTGGGTGTAGGCGGCTCCCTCTCTGGCGAGCACGGCGTGGGCGTGCTCAAAAAGCCCTACCTGGAGCTGGCGCTGGGGCCAGTCGCGGTGGAGATGCAAAAGCGGATCAAGCAGGCATGGGATCCGAATAACATTCTCAATCCGGGCAAGATATTCGATTGAGAGCAGGCATAGAGTAACAGGGCGCGAGGTAGGCCGCTCCCTCCCAAGGTGCGGAGAAGCCGCAGCCGCAAGCGCAGCAAGCATCTCACCTAACAGGGCACCAAGGGGGAGAAACAGGGTTGTTCAATTCTGAAAGACGCGTGGGCATGTCAGCGGCTTTTGGGCCAGTGGGTGGGATCGGCAGCCTGGACGAGGCTCAGGCACTGGACCCGCTGAACATCCTTAATCCCGGCAAGGTGCTGCCGGACGCACGAGGCGGATTTGACAGCCAGGCATAAATGCAGTATATTAAATGCACAAGACTACATTTAATCCGTTGAGTGCAAAGAAGGGAGAGGATGATGGCGACGCTAGAGAAAAAGCCGGTGCAGGTCTACCTGGGGCCGAAACATCTGAGTATCCTGGATAGAGTGGTGGAAAAGCTCGGTATTTCCAAGGCGGAGGCGCTGCGGCAAGGGCTGGAATCGCTAGAGCGAGAGGTTGTGCCGATCGAGGAAAATCCCGCCTGGCAGCTCGTTGGGCTTGCAGGAGAAGATGCTGATTTGCCCGAGGATTGGTCTGTCAATCATGATCGTTACCTGGTAGAAGCAACCCGCAATGAATAGGCCCATATTTATAGATACTTCGGCCTGGATCGCGATCATCAGCCCGAAAGACAAATACCACGCCGCGGCCAAAGCTTTCTACGCTGATCTCCTGGCTCGACACAGACACTTGTTGATCTCTAATTTTATCGTGGCCGAAGCGTATACACATCTCCTATGGAAACTAGGACATCACAAAGCAATCTCTTTTCTGGGAATCGTTGAGCGATCCACGTCGGTCAAATGCGTCTGGTCAGATCGGTCATTGGAGATGCACGCGCGCGACATCCTGCTCCGCTACGATGACCAGGCCTTTAGTTACACCGACGCGGTGAGCTTGGCCGTGATGGAACACTTGGGTATCCTGGAAGCCTTTGCTTTCGATAATCATTTCTCCGTGGCGGGGTTCACACGGCTTCCTGCGGAGTTGTGAAACGAAATCCAGGAGCATGCCCGGCGTCTGGGGTTTTATCATATTTTCCAAGAGTGGGTCGCACAGAGAGAGAGGCTGTAACTGCTCAGCCTCCCTCTCTGATGGGCTGTCATTCCCGCGAATCCCCGCCTTCGCGGGGACTCGCGGGAATCTATCGGTCTTGAGCGTGGATTCCCGCTTCCGCGGGAATGACGGACTGGTAAGAGCACTGCCCGAGTAACTTGACAATGTCACATTTCGGGCCTACTTGTAGGGCGGCTTTCCATAGCCGCAACAATCTGAGCAAGTATCTTGAAACGAACAAAAGGAGAAACTGACGTATGCTGCTAGAACTGAGAAAAGGGAAAGACATCCTGGCCGACATCGGCGGGATCGAGACCCTGGAACAAGCACAAGCCCTGTTGGAGGCCCGATGCGACCAGGAAACCCTGGCCAAGCTGAACCGGATCACCAACCAAGACGCGCTGCTGAAAATCGCTAATGCGATCTCGATGACCGATCCGGACGCGGTTTTCGTCAACACCGGCTCCGCGGCCGACAAGCGGAGGGTCAGGATCATGAGCCTCGCCAAAGGGGAGGAATGCCCCGTCGCAATGCGGGATCACACCCTCCACTTTGATCTACCCCAAGAACAGGCCCGCATCATTGACCGCACGTTCTACATCGTGAACCCGGATGAACCAACCAGCGTGCTGGCCAAGAGCGTCCTCCGCGACGAGGCGAACGAGTATCTGCGCACCCACATGGCCGGTATCGCCCGGGGCATGACCCTGCTGATCGGGTTCTTTAGCCGGGGACCCGTCGGCGCCAAGGCGGCCATCCCGGCGCTAGAGATCACGACCTCCACCTACGTCATGCACTCGGCCGACATTCTGTACCGTCACGTCTATGAACAGTTCGACGCCGAGGTGGAGCGGGCCGGGCTGTTCTTTACCAACGTCCACAGCGAGGGTCCCAACCGGCCGGAGGACTTGCCCAACGCGCGGGTGTTCATGGATCGGAGCTGGCAGACCACCTTCTCGTTGTTCTGCACCTATGCCGGCAATACGCTGCTGCTCAAGAAAGGGAACCACCGATTCGCGGTCGACCTGGCGACCTATTACCGCCGGGAGGAGGAGCTTTCGGAGCACATGTTCATCACAGGGTTGACCGGGCCAGGGGGCAGAAAGACATTCTTTGCCGGAGCCGCTCCCTCGGGGTGTGGAAAGACGACGACGGCCATGGTCGGCAGCGATTTCGTCGGGGATGACCTGGCCCAACTCTGGATCGCCGCCGACGGGACGCTGCGGGCCATCAACCCCGAAGCGGGCATCTTTGGCATCGTCCGGGACGTGAACCAGGAGAGTGACCCGTACTTGATCACCGCGCTGCGGGAGGAGGGGGCCGAGGTCATCTGGACGAACGTCTTGATTGACGAACACGGCGTGCCCTACTGGGTCGGAAACGGGGAGCCGCTCCCCGACAGGGGCGTCAACTTTCAGGGCGAGTGGTGGGCAGGCAAGACGAGCCCGGATGGAACTCCCATCCCCCTCTCTCATCCCAATTCACGCTGCACCGTCGTCTGTACCTCGATCGGGAATTACAACGAGACGGCCGCCGAGGATCCCCAGGGGGTAAAGGTTAGCGTCATTACCTACAGCGGACGGGATAGTGACACGATGCCCCCGGTCTGGGTGGCCCAAAATCCCGATCACGGCGTCGTCATCGGCGCATCGGTTCTCTCGGCGGCGACCGCAACGGAGGTCGGGGCCAAGGGCGTCCGCCGCCAGCCCTGGGCCAATGAACCGTTCATCCCTGGTCCGCTGGCCGACTACATGGATGCGCAGTTTCTGTTCTTCAACTCGGACCGGTTGACAGAAAAGCCCATCATAGCCGGGTTGAACTACTTCCTGACCCACGAGGCTCGCGGGGGGGAAGGAAGCGGGCTACTGGGTGAGAAACGGGATGTCAAGGTGTGGCTCGGCTGGCTCGAATTGCGCGCCCACGGCGACGTTGACGCCATCGAGACGCCCATCGGCTACATTCCCAAATACGAGGATCTGGAAAAGCTGTTTGCCGAGATCGGCAAGCCCTATCCCAAGGAACTGTACGACAAACAGTTCGCCTTCTACGTGGACAACATCCTGGCCCGCATCACCCTGCAGGAGGAGGCCTACCGCAAGGAACCGCACATTCCATCCCGATTGTTCGACGTCTACCAGGAACAACGGAAGGGACTCGAAGCGCTAAAGGCCAAGTATGGACCTGTGATCTCGACAGCCCAGATCATCGAGGCGGCCCAGAGCAGCAGGTGCTGACACGAATCATCCAGACCGAACCTGCCGGGTTTCCACCCGGCAGGTTCGGCCAAAATGGCTCCATCGAACTGTGCCATGCTGATCTGTGCGAAAAACGGGACGCAAGCCCTTTTCGAGCACAGATTTATCACGTCCAATGGAGGCATCTATGGAAAAGACGACCGTTTCACACCAGGGGAACAAACTGCAGCAAGCGCGCGATCTGTATGACCAGTTGGTGGCCTGGCGGCGAGA
>DSDT01000417.1 GCA_011048615.1 Chloroflexota bacterium
AGCAATTCCCGTTTTAGCATCGCCGTCACACATTTGACGTTCGTAGTGGCGACTTTAGTCGCTTCTATTGCGCAAACAGCGACTAAAGTCGCTACTACGAACTCCATAACGGGAATTGCTGACGACATACCTGGTGATAGGGTCGAGTCCATGTTTTCACACACTGATAGTATACTATCGTTTCGGTCGAGCGCAAATGGACCCTGCGTCAAATCAGACTTGACAGGTCCGCGCTTTCGTGGTAACCTTGCCCCAGCATCGAAAAGAGAGATACCCATGACCAGTATGAACATCGCAAGCCGACGACGAAACGAGGAGGAGCCGGACCATCCGTCTGGATAGTTTCGTGTAGGCTGCATCACTCCAGCTGAATCGAGCCAGTCTCCTGACGGAGGCTGGCTCTTTTTTACGCGATGGGCACACATCCATCGCGTTTTCGTTTGTCAACCATCTATCACATACAGGAGGAAATGAAATGAACGCTCAAATCAACAAAGTGGTCCTCGCCTACTCCGGCGGACTGGATACCTCGGTCATCGTGCCGTGGCTCAAGGAGAACTATGGCTGCGAGGTCGTCACCTTCACCGCCGACCTGGGCCAGGGCGCGGACGAGCTGGAGGGGCTGGAGGAAAAGGCCATCACCAGTGGGGCCAGCAAGGCCTATGTGATGGACCTGCGGGAAGAGTTCCTCACCGAGTACGCCTTCCCCACCATGCAGGCCGGCGCCATCTATGAGCGGCTGTACCTGCTGGGCACCTCCTTCGCCCGGCCCGTCACCGGCAAGCACATGGTCAAGGTCGCCGAGCAGGAGCAGGCCGACGCCGTGGCTCACGGCTGCACCGGCAAGGGGAACGACCAGGTGCGCTTCGAGCTGGCCGTCAAGGCCCTCAACCCACACCTCAAGACCATCGCCCCCTGGCGCGAGTGGGACATTCGCTCCCGCGAGGACGCGCTCCAATACGCTGCCGCTCACGCCATCCCCGTCAAGCAGAGCACCGCGTCCATCTACAGCCGCGACCGGAACATCTGGCATATGAGCCACGAAGGCGGTGAACTCGAGGACCCCTGGAACGAACCTTCGGAGGAGGTGTTCTGCCTCACCGTGGCGCCAGAGGCCGCCCCCGACACGCCGTTCTACCTGACGGTCCACTTCGAGCAGGGCACACCGGTGGCCGTGGACGACGAGCCGATGGGCCCGGTACAACTCCTCACTCACCTGAACGAGGTCGGCGGCGCCCACGGCGTCGGGCGGGCCGACCTGGTGGAGAACCGGCTGGTGGGAATGAAGTCACGCGGCGTCTACGAGACCCCTGGCGGCACCATCCTCTACACCGCCCACCAGGGCCTCGAGTCCATCTGTCTGGACCGGGACACGCTCCACTATAAAGAGATCGTCGCCAACCGGTTCGCCGAGCTGGTCTACTATGGCCAGTGGTTCACCCCCCTGCGCGAGGCGCTGTCCGCCTTTGTGGCCCAGACCGAGAAGCGGGTGACCGGCGTGGTGCGCGTCAAGCTTTTCAAGGGCGGGTGCACCGTCGTGGGCCGCCAGTCCCCCTTCAGCCTCTACCGGGAGGATTTCGCCACCTTTGGCAAGGACGACGTCTACGATCAATCCGATGCCGAGGGGTTCATCAACCTGTTCGGCCTGCCCCTCAAGGTCAAGGCGCTGATTGATATGGAGAACGGCTGGGCCGAGGGGCTGTCCGCACCGGATTACAGCCGGTTCAAGAGGGATTAGAAATGAAGATGTGGGGAGGACGATTCCAGGCCGAGACCGACGCGCTGATGCGCGAGTTCGGCGATTCCATCCGCTTCGACCGCCGGCTGTACCGGGCCGACGTGCAGGGCAGCATCGCCTACGCCGGGGCATTGGCGCGGGTCGGCCTCATCAGCGCCGAGGAGCGGGAGGAGTTGACGGCCGGGCTGGAGCAGGTGCAGGCCGAGTTCGACGCCGGCACGTTCCAGATCGAGCCCGGCGACGAGGACATCCACACCGCCGTCGAGCGGCGGCTGGGCGAACTGGTCGGGCCGGCGGCGGGCAGGCTCCACACCGGCCGCTCCCGCAACGATCAGGTCGCCACCGACCTGCGGCTCTACCTGCTGGACGAGATCAACTCGTTGCACAAAGAGCTGGTCGCGCTCCAGGAAGCCATCCTCCAGCAGGCCGAGAATCATCTGGGAGTCGTGATGCCCGGCTACACCCACCTGCAGCCGGCCCAGCCCATCCTCTTTAGCCACTGGCTGATGGCCTACTTTTGGAAATTCCAGCGCGACCGGGAGCGGCTGGCCAACGCCGCCCGGCGGACGCAGGTCTGCCCCCTGGGGTCCGGGGCACTGGCGGGCAACCCCTTTGGCCTGGATCGCCGGGCGCTGGCCGCCGACCTGGGGTTCGACCGGGTAAGCGAGAACAGCGTGGACGGGGTCAGCGACCGGGATTTTGTGGTCGAGTTTCTGGCCTGGGCCGCCCTGACCCAGGTCCACCTGAGCGGCATGGCGGAGGACCTGATCCTGTGGTCCAGCCGCGAGTTCGGATTCGTCGAACTGGACGAGCGGTACACCACCGGTTCCAGCCTCATGCCGCAGAAAAAGAACCCCGACGCGTTGGAACTGCTGCGCGGCAAGAGCGGCCGCATAGTCGGCCACCTGACCGGCCTGCTGACGACCCTCAAGGGGCTGCCCCTGGCCTACAACAAGGACCTGCAAGAGGACAAGGAGGGCCTCTTTGACAGCATAGACACCCTCAAGCTGGAACTGGCCGTCGCGGCCGGCGTGGTCCGCACGCTCCAAGTGAATCCCGACCGCATGGAGACTGCCCTAGACGCCGGGCTGCTCGCCACCGACCTGGCCGACCACCTGGTGCGGCAGGGCGTACCCTTCCGCGAGAGCCACCACCTGGCAGGCCTAGCCGTCCGGCGGGCCGAGGAACTGGGCTGCGACCTGAGGGAGTTGGACCTGGCCGAGTATCGCGCCATCCATCCGGCCTTCGACGGGGAGGTTTACGCCCTCTTGGACATTCGGCGGTCGGTAGAGGCGCGGGTCTCGGAGGGCGGCACGGCCTCGACGGCCGTCAAAGCCCAAATCGAACAGGCGTATGTAAACCTGAGCATTTGACAGTCTACCGCTCCTGTGGTATAGTCTAACCACAATCGAATCACACATTGGGGCCACGAAGCCCTCTGGAACGGAAGATTCCGTCCCCAGAGGGCTTTTGTCTTTGTGGGTCAAAAACGGAGTAAATATGTCAGGACACTATCACATCTGCACCGCGCCAGCGCCGGCCCCGTTCCCCTACCCGGCCGCCTTCCGACTGCTGGAGCACGACGATTACGTCAAGTACGGCCACCCCGTGTTCGAGGGGCGGGCCGCCCGCGGCGATCCCCACTGGACGGCCGAGATCGTCACCCAGACCTGGTATCAGGCCGAGACGGGCCGCGTCCCCATCTCTGGCGCGGGGTACGGGGGCCCGTTCGGCGGGGAGGGGTTCGAGGGGATCTGGCTCGACATGTCCGAGATCGTGCGCCCCACCCGCGACGGCATCCACGGCCGCGAGACCATCTCCACCACCGTCCACCTGGGCCGCCGGCTGCCGGCCCTCACCTTCGACCAGGCCGGCCGGCTGACCTCGACGCTGCCCCCTGCCGTCGAGCTGCCCCTGCCAGTGCTCTTCAACCCGCTGCCGCTGGCGCTGCCGAACCAGAACGGGCTGCGGGGCGTGGTCGCCGCGGCGGAACGGCTGGGTACCCTGGCGCTGCTGACGCCCGATCAGTGGGAGGATGATCTGACCACGTGCGCATCGTCCGTCGCCTTCCGCATCGGCGCAGATAAAGTCTTGGCAAAAAGCTCGGTTTCCACCGCCGGAGCACCACGCCTGATCGAAATTGAGGGCGAATCCCCCGCTCTGGAGCGGATCCGTGCCCGCTGGCCGGGAGCCGTCATCTCGCTGCGGCTGCCATTAGGGGAAAACGCCGGCCCCACCGTGGCAGAATGGGTACGTGCCGGCGCCGATGTCATCCACCTGTACGCCGACGATGTGGCCGACGCCAGCGGCGTCCCGCTCCCCGATGCGCTGCGGAGCGTCCACGCCCATCTGGTAGACGAACAGATCCGCGATCAGGTCAGCCTGATCGTCAGCGGGGGCATCGCGGCCGCCGAGCACGTCGCCAAGGCGCTGGTCTGTGGAGCCGACGCGGTGGCCGTGGATTGGATCCTGCTGGTCGCCTGGGGCTGCTCGCTGTGGGCCGACCGGGGACGATGTCCCGTCGAGGCGGGGGAAATCGAGAGTGCATGGGCCGCCCAGCGGGTGGTCAACTTGATGTCCGCCTGGCGCGACCAACTGTTGGAGGTGATGGGCGCCATGGGCATCCGCGAGGCCCGCCGCATGCGGGGCGATAGTGGACGGGCCATCTTTCATCCCGCCGAGGAGGCGAAATTCAAGCAGGCGCTCGGCGGCAGCGCGCCCCTCGTGACATTCCACACCTTGCCCGAGCCGGAGGAGCAGGGCGAGGGCGACATGCGCTGGACGACCGCCCTGCTGCTGACCAGTGCCGAGCAGGCCCGCACCGGCCGGCCCCCCAGCGGCAACCTCGAGTTCCGTATTGGACACTCAGGCGGCGGCTTTGATCGGCTAGCCTTCCCCTTCGAGCTGACCGACGGCCCGGCCCCGCCCGCCGACCCGACCGACTTTGATCTGAGTCTGAACCTCAACCGGCGCGGCGACGATCGGCCCGAGATATCGATCCCCCTGCCCTGGTATGGCTCCGGGATGTCCTACGGCTCCGTCGGCCTGCCGGTGATGCTCTCCCGCGCTATGGCGGCCGAGCGGCTCTCCACCCTCACCTCGACCGGCGAGGGAGGATACCCGGAGGCGCTGCTCCCCTACGCCGACCACGTCATCACCCAGATCGCCACGGGCCTGTTCGGCGTGCGGGAGGAGACGATTCAGCGGGCGCGGGTGATCGAGTTCAAGTACGCCCAGGGGGCCAAGCCGGGACTGGGGGGCCATCTGCTGGGGAACAAGAACACCGCCACCGTGGCCGAGCTGCGAGAGGCGGTAGAGGGAACCAGCCTCTTCTCGCCCTTCCCATTCCACAGCGTCTACTCAGTGGAGGATCACAAGAAACACGTGGACTGGGTCAAGACGGTCAACCCCCAGGCGCTGGTCGCGGTCAAGGTCTCGACCCCCACCGACGTGGACATGGTGGCGGTGGGCAGTTATTACGGAGCGCACATCCTCCAGTTGGATGGGGCCTTTGGCGGCACGGGGGCCGCGCCCGAGATCGCCAAAAAGAACATCGCTATGCCCACCGAGTACGCCATCCCCAAGGTGCACCGCTTCCTGGAGGCAGAGGGGGTGCGGGACGAGATCGTCGTCATCGCCTCCGGCGGCATCCGCACCGCCTACGACATAGCCAAGGCGATCGCGCTGGGCGCCGACGGCTGTGCCATCGGTACGGCCGAGTTGGTGGCCCTGGGCTGCACGCGGCTTGGCAGTTGCGAGAAGGGGAGCGGCTGTCCTTTTGGCATCACCACCACCGACCCGGAGCTTTCCAAGCAGGTGGACGCCACCGAGGGTTGGCGGCGCATCGTCAACCTGTACCGGGGCTGGCTGGCCCAGATCGCGGGTATCTTGCAGGCGCTGGGAATGTCCTCGATCTCGGAACTGCGGGGCCGGAGTGACGTGCTGATCTACTTGGAGTAAGGAGAAGCCATCGCGCCAAAAAGTTCAACGAAAGCGGTAAATGGTCAAACCATCTATGTCGAAGTGGTCCAGCCCAAGATGCCGTTAGTGAACCGCTCTAGTTTGGGATGGCAGTGACTCACCAGATCGGAATGATCCTTGAAATAGTTTCTGGTCAAAGAGGTTCAGCAGTGGACTTGGCAAGATGTTCTGACAGCAAGGCAGCCAGGTGCTCGGCGCTGGCGGTATCGAGCAGCACTCGCACCCTATGCAAGTCGTGGTCCACCGCTGATTTGGGGATGAACTCGATAGCCAGATCGCCATTGGTCTTGTTCAGAATGACATCCTGGTAATGGATCTCTTGCTGAGACTTGATTCATTTCTCACCCCCTGGGTCAGGTATACTTGATTATGGTTCAGTGTCAACGTTCAGATGAACGAACGAGGTAGAATGAGGAGGGACGAATGAAGAGAGAAGAGCGTATCCGACGGCTGTTGACATCGCGGCGTCCGTTGATCGCCTCCGCACCGCCCCTCGACCGCCCGCCCGACGCCGCCGAGGGAGGATGCGGAGTGTTGGGTTTGGCCTGCAACCTGCCGGTCGCCGGGCGGCACGTGGTGCCAGCGGCGGCCCAGATGCACAACCGGGGCAATGGCAAAGGCGGCGGCATCGCTATGGCCGGGCTGAACCCCGTTCAAATGGGCGTCCCGCCAGAGACGCTGCGCGAGGCCTACCTGATCCAGATCGCCATCCTCGATCCATCGGCCCGTCGGGAGGTCGAAGAGCACGGATTGGCCGATTTCGACCTGCTCCAGGGCTACCGCGCACCGACGCTGGACGACTGGCGCGCGCTGCCCGGCCTGGAGGTCCGCCCCCCCGATGTCTATCGCTACTTTGCCCGCGTCAGGCCAGACGCGCTGGCCCGTTTCGCCGGACAGAACGGCCTGGAGGCGCTGCCGTCCCGCGCCGTCGAGGACGAATTCGTCTACCAGAACAGTTTCCGCTTGAATCAACAGTTCTACGCCAGCCTGGGGGAAAAGCGGGCCTTTGTGCTGTGCCACGGGCGGGATCTGGTCGTCCTCAAAATCGTCGGATACGCCGAGCAAGTGGTGCAATATTACCGCTTGGAGGACGCCACCGCCCACGTGTGGATCGCGCACCAGCGCTACCCCACCAAGGGCCGGGTGTGGCATCCCGGCGGCGCGCACCCCTTCATCGGGCTGAACGAGGCCCTGGTCCACAACGGCGATTTCGCCAACTATCACGCCGTCAGCGAGTACCTGCGCCAGCGGAACATTGCGCCTCTCTTCCTGACCGACACCGAGGTCTCGGTGCAGCTCTTTGATCTGTGGGATCGGGTCTATGGCTACCCCCTGGAGGTGACACTGGAAGCGCTGGCCCCCACCACCGAGCGGGACTGGGCGGTGCTGCCGCCGGAGAAGCAGGACCTCTACCGCGCCATCCAATCCACCCATCTGCACGCCTCCCCCGACGGGCCGTGGTTCTTTATCCTCGCCCGCTCCCACCCCGACCGGGGCGAGTGGCAGCTCCTGGGCATCACCGACACCAGTATGCTGCGTCCACAGGTCTTTGCGCTGTACGAAAACGACGGCCTCGAGCTGGGCCTGATCGGCTCGGAGCGGCAGGCGATCAACGCTGCCCTCCGCTCGCTGGCGACCGAGGATGCGCGCTTCCTGCCCCACGCCGACCGGTACTGGGTGGCGCGGGGCGGCAGTCACACCGACGGCGGGGCGTTCACCTTTACGGTACAGCGGCGCGGCGACTCGGTGCTGCACCGCAGTGAAAGGTACAAACTGCAAGCCGCCGACAAGTTCGGTGCGTCAGTGACGGTCGCCACGGCGCAGCGCCACCTCGACCGGCGCATAAGGACACCCCGCGTAGAGACAGCTTTCCTCGAGACGCTCCGCTCCCAGTGCTACACCGCCTTCGACAACGGTGGCCCGCGCTCAATGCTCCGCTGGGCAATCGAACAGATGCCGGCCTGGACCTACGATCAAGTCGCTGCCCTGGCTCAAGCGGTGCTGGATTTCGGGCAAACCGGTCCCGACGAGTGGGAGTTCGCCCGCCAGGCGCTGACTCTGCTGCGCGACCGGCGCACCGATCCCGGAGGCAAACGTCGCGCCTCCCTCCTCACCCTGCTCGATGCTGGCCTGCGCGCTTTATTCGACCGGGTCCTCCCCACGCACCACACTCTACGCCTCGCCTGGGATACCCGCTCCACCCTCCGTCCCCCTCAACCCCACGAAACCAGCCTGTTGATAGAAGGCACCGATTTCCCGCCCGAGGGGGACGACAGCGCCGCGCGGCTGCTGGTGGCCGCCCACGCAATGGGTTGGCGGCGATTGATCGCCTACAATTGGCGCGGGGGCCGTTTCGCCGCCTGCGGCCTGGGACCGAGGACGGCGGGGACGCGGATCGAGCTGTACGGCGACGTGGGCGATTACGCCGCGTCGGGGCTGGACGGCGCCGAGGTCCACATCCACGGCGACGCGCAGGACCAGGTGGGGCAGATTCTCAAGGCCGGCAAACTGGTCATCCACGGGGACGTGGGTCAGACCTTTTTGTACGGAGCCAAGGGTGGCTCCATCTATGTGCTGGGCAGCGCCGCTGGCCGGCCGCTGATCAACGCCGTCGGGGGGCCTCGGGCGGTGATCAACGGCACCTGCCTGGACTATCTCGCCGAGTCCTTTATGGCTGGCGACCCGCTGAACGGCGGCGGTTTCGTGATCCTGAACGGCGTCACCTTTGACGAGCACGGGCAATTGATCGAGTTGGAGACCCCCTACCCTGGCGGCAACCTGTTCTCGCTCGCCTCGGGCGGGGCTATCTACCTGCGCGACCCCCACGGCCGGGTGGACCCGGACCAGCTCAACGGCGGGCGGTTTGCCCCCCTCGCCCCGCAGGATTGGGCCCTCATCCAGCCCTACCTGGAGGAAAACGAGCGCCAGTTCGGCATCGCCATCCCGGCGCTGCTGACAGTGAACGGCGAGACGTGCTCCCCGGCTGAGGTTTATCGCAAGGTGGAGGTACGACCCCTGACGGCGCTCACATAAGGCCAGGGATCGAGATTCTCTCCCAGGGAGTCATCACCTGACAAAATTTGGAACAGCTCTAAAGTGCTCTGAGACTCTAACAATCCAGGCTGAGGCGTTGCCTCAGGAGTTGATAATTTGCCGGGCTGTGGTATCATTCTCTTTCAACGGATAAATCGTGGTGCAGCACGGCAATCGCGCTCCAGGTGACCTTATGCCCAAGTTACGCCTCGCCCTGGCTCAAATCAATACCACCGTCGGCGACATGGTCGGCAACGTCAACAAAATCATCACCTATCTGGAACGAGCCAGAGAGCTCGCGGCCGACCTGGTCGCCTTCCCCGAACTGACGGTCACCGGCTATCCGCCGGAGGACCTGCTCCTCAAACCGGCCTTTATCGCGGCCAATCGGGAAGCGGTCGAAGAGATCAGAGCCGCCACTGCCGGGCTGACAGCCGTGGTCGGATTCGCCGACGTGGACGATGACGTCTACAACGCCGCCGCCGTGCTTCACGATGGCACGCTGGCGGGCGTCTATCGCAAGCATTACCTGCCCACCTATGGCGTCTTTGACGAGGACCGCACCTTTCGGGCAGGGGAGGGAAGCCCCCTCTTTCTGCTGCGCGACGTCGTCATCGGCATCAGCGTGTGCGAGGACATGTGGTATCCCCAAGGGCCGCCCCAGGTGCAGGCCCACGCGGGGGCGCAGCTCTTGATCAACATCTCGGCCTCGCCTTACCACGCCGGCAAGGGCGCCGGTCGGGAGCGCATGCTCGCCACCCGCGCCGCCGACAACGTCGCCATCGTGGCCTTTTGCAACCTGGTCGGGGGGCAGGACGAGCTGGTCTTTGACGGCAGCAGTCTCGTCTTTGACGAGCGGGGGGAGCTGATAGCCCGGGGAGAGCAGTTCGAGGAGGACTTTGTCTTCATTGATGTGGACGTCGGCAGCGTGTTCCGCCAACGTCTGCACGATCCCCGCCTGCGCAAAGAGCAGTCCCCCAACGTGGCCCGCATCCCCCTACCCGCTTTAGAACGACCGGGAAGCTATCCGGATTTGCCCTCCTCCCCCATCGCCGAGCCGCTGCCACGCCGGGAGGAGATCTATCGGGCGCTGGTCCTCGGCACGCGGGATTACGTGCACAAGAACGGCTTTCGACAGGCGGTCATCGGCCTCTCCGGCGGCCTGGACTCGGCGCTGGTGACCTGTGTCGCCGCCGATGCGCTAGGCCCAGAGAACGTGACCGGCGTGGCTATGCCCTCCCGCTACTCGGCCCAGATGAGCGAGACCGACGCCGCCCGTCTGGCCGATAACCTGGACATCAACTTTCTCGTCATCCCCATCGAGCGCGCCTTCCAGGCCTACTTGGATACGCTGGCGGAGCCTTTCGCCGGGCAGGAGACGGACGTGACGGAGGAGAATTTGCAGGCCCGCATCCGGGGCAACCTGTTGATGGCCCTGTCCAACAAGTTCGGCTGGCTGGTGCTGACCACCGGCAACAAGAGCGAGATGAGCGTCGGGTACGCCACGCTGTATGGGGACATGGCCGGCGGCTTTGCCGTCCTCAAGGATGTGCCCAAGACGCTGGTGTACGAGCTGGCCTACTGGCGAAACGAGCAAAACGGCAGCCCGGTCATCCCGGAGCGCACTCTGACGCGGGCGCCGTCGGCCGAACTGCGCCCCCATCAGAAGGACACCGACAGCTTGCCCCCTTACGAGGTGTTGGATCCTATTCTGGAGGCCTACGTCGAGGAGGATCGTTCCGCAGACGAGATCGTCGCTCTGGGCTTTAAACGGCCGCTGGTGGAACGGGTGGCGCGCATGGTAGACCGGAACGAGTACAAACGTCGCCAGGCTCCGCCCGGGGTGCGGATCACTCACCGGGCCTTTGGCAAGGACCGCCGACTGCCCATTACCAACAAGTTCGAGGGCTGACGTGCACATCCGCTACCTCAGCCTGACCAACTTTCGTAACTATGCCCGCCTGGAACTGACGCTACCGGAACGTCCGCTGCTCCTCTATGGGGCCAACGCCCAGGGCAAGACCAGCCTGCTGGAGGCGATATACCTGCTCGCCACCGGCGCATCCCCCCTCACCTCGCGCGATCAACAGGTCATCCGCTGGAACGCCGAGGCGGAAGGACTGCCGTACACCCGCGTATGGGCGGAGGTCGTGGGCCGCCGCCGCGTCCAGGAGCTAGAGGTCGTCATCGAGCGGAAATCCTTGCTCAACGGCTCCGTGCGGACGCAGAAAACGATCCGCGTGGACCGCAATCAGAAGCGCCGCTCGGACCTCACCGGACGATTGAACGTGGTGCTCTTTATGCCCCAGGACGTCGAGTTGGTCTCGGGACCGCCTGCGGGCCGCCGCTGTTACCTGGACAACACGCTGTGCCAAGTGGACGCCGCGTACTGCGAGGCCCTGGAGCAGTACACCGAGGGGCTGCGCCAGCGTAACGCCGTGCTGCGCCACCTGCGGGACGAGGGGGGCGACCCGGTCCAACTGGCCCCCTTCGAGCAGGTGTTGGCCAGCCAGGGGATCATCGTCGCCAGCGGCCGCCGCCGACTGATCGCGGCCCTTTCGCAGCGCGCCCATCGCATCCACCAACAGCTCACCGGTGACGCGGAATGGCTGCGGCTGGCCTATCAGCCCAACTTTGACCCTGCCGCTCCCCCCCAGGGGAAATATCAACTGGGGTTGGGGTTCCACGACCAGGGCCCACCGCCGGGCATGGGGGCCGAGGAATTGACCCAGGCCTTTCAACAGGCCCTGCTGGCGCGGCGCAAGGACGAAATTGCCCGCGGGATGACGTTGATCGGCCCCCACCGGGACGAGTTGCGCTTCATCGCCGGCAGTCCCACCCACGGCACCCACGAAGTGGACCTGGGAGTCTATGGCTCCCGGGGACAGCAGCGCACCACCGTCCTCGCCCTCAAACTGGCTGAATTGGAATGGATGCGCGAGCAGACCCAGGAGACGCCGGTGCTGCTGTTGGACGAGGTTCTGGCCGAACTGGACGCCACACGGCGCAACTTTTTGTTGACCCAGGTGGACAGCGTCGAACAGGGATTGCTGACCGCCACGGACCTCGAGATGTTCAGCCCTGAATTCCGGCAGCAAGCCGCGCTGTGGAACGTGCAGGCCGGGGTCGTGACAGAGGGTTAAACGAGGGGGTGCTTCTTCGGCATGCCGGAGCGGCGGGGGTATTTTTCTGGCGTGGCAGCCACCTTGTCCATCACCACCAGGTAGCGCGTCTCGGCCAATCCGCGCAGTTCCACCGGCACCAGGTAACGCACCCGGCCGCCCAGCTTTTGGATCGCCTCTTCCGAAGCATGCACCTCGACGGCAGCGCCCTCCCCTTTTTGAGCCAGAGCTGCGCCCCCGATCCGCGCCAGCGGCAACAGATATTCCGCCAACGGCGGGAACTCGATCACGGCCCGGGCCACAACCCAATCGTACCGCTCGCGATGGGATGGGGACTGTCCCAGTTCCTCCGCCCGGCCGTGAATCACCTGAACGTCCCGCAGTTCGAGTTGGCGCACAACGTGTTCCAGAAAGGTCGTCTTTTTGTGCGTCGCTTCCAGCAGCACCAACTGCATGCCAGGACAGACGATCTTGAGCGGCAGCCCTGGAAACCCGGCCCCGGTTCCCACGTCTATCACCCGCGCTCCGGCTTCCAATGCCTGCCGCGAGATCGCCTTGAGGCATGAGAGGGAATCCAAAAAGTGACGCACCAGCACTCCCTCCCAATCAGTGATCGCCGTCAGGTTAAAGCGTTGATTCCAGGCCGTCAACTCGTGGTAATAGACCTCCAGGCAGGTCAGGTGACGTTCGGTGAGCGAGATGTTCAACTCGCGGGCGCCTGAAAGCAGCAGATCCATCCGTCCTCTACTCCACCTCTACCCCGTCGTCCGCCAGGGAAAGCCCAACCATGACTGTCGTCCCCACGGTCACCTCGCTCTGCACCGTGATACATCCCCCGTACAGGTCCACGATTCCCTTGGCGATGGACAATCCCTGCCCGGTCCCAGATATGGCATATTCCGCGGCCGTTCCCCTCG
>DSDT01000366.1 GCA_011048615.1 Chloroflexota bacterium
AACTAGTTTAATTCAAGGAGGTGTTTGGATGGCGAATGTGACGTTACAAGAGGCGGTCAAAAAGTTTGCCAGTGACCTGGCGGAAAAGGTGAATACGTTTATGGAGGACATTTCGACGCTCGAGGTCCGGACGTATTCCACCCCCGCCGACCAGGTCCAGACCTTTGTCCAGGGGGACGTGGATTTCACCAAGATCATGACCGAGGGCAAGATCGCGCTGCGAGCCTACACCAAGGTCTCTTTCGACGGCGATACCACGGTCGTCGTGCCCACAGAGATGGGCGGCGAGGTCCACGGGGGAATCTGGGCGATTCACGAGTCGGTGGTGCAGCAGGCCATGGCGAACCGCACCGAGATGATCAAGGCGATCGGGGATACGGCCACCTCCGCTCTCAGGGCGTTGGGGTTGGCCAGCGGGGAATAGAGCAGAACGGGATAAAATCCCAGGTGCGACGCACTTCAAGTGCGTCGCACCTACAGCAGTTGTTTTTAGGCGATGGTGATCTCGTCGGAGAGGTAGACATCCTGGATGGCGTTCAGCAGTTCGACGCCCTCGTGCATGGGCTTTTGGAACGCCTTGCGCCCAGAGATGAGGCCCATCCCTCCGGCCCGCTTGTTGATGACCGCCGTGCGAACCGCCTGGGCCAGGTCGTTTTTCCCCGACGCCCCGCCCGAGTTGATCAGCCCGATCCGCCCCATGTAGCAGTTGGCAACCTGGTAGCGCACCAGGTCAATCGGATGGTCGCTGGTCAGCTCCTCGTACACCTTGGGGTGGGTCCGACCGAAATTGATGGCCGGGTAGCCGCCGTTATTCTGGGCCTGTTTCTGCTTGATGATGTCCGCTCCGATGGTGGCGGCCAGATAGTTCGCCTGCCCGGTCAGGTCGGCAGCGGCGTGATAGTCCGTCCCCTCGTGCTTGAAGGCCGGGTTGCGCAGGTAGGCCCACAGGAAGGTGACCAGACCGAGCTCGTGGGCGTAGGCAAAGGCCTCGCTCACCTCCTGGATCTGGCGGCGGGATTCGGGCGCTCCAAAGTAGACTGTCGCCCCGACGGCTACTGCGCCCAGGTCGAAGGCCTGCTGTACGCCGGCGAACAGGGTTTGATCGTGTATCTGGGGATAGGTCAGCAGCTCGTTGTGATTGAACTTGACGAGGAAGGGGATCTTGTGCGCATACCGGCGCGATACCGCCCCCAGCACGCCCAGCGTCGAAGCGACGGCGTTGCATCCCCCGGCGATAGCCAGCTCGACGATGTTGGCCGGGTCGAAGAAGAGGGGATTGGGCGCGAAGGAAGCCCCGGCCGAGTGCTCGACTCCCTGGTCCACCGGTAGAATGGAGAGGTATCCGGTCCCAGCCAGCCGGCCAGTTTTAAAGATCATCTGCAGGTTGCGCAGGACCGCCGGCGTGCGATCGGTTTGGGCCATCACCCGATCCACGAAATCGGGGCCGGGCAGATGCAGCATCGAGTGGGGAATTCCTTTGCACGTGTGGGTCAACAGACTTGTTGCTTCTGTTCCTAATAGATCCAACAGTTGGGTTTTCATATCTTCCTCCTTACTCACAATTCGATTTTCTCACGAATGACAGATTGGCACATGTCCCGAATGCGTCTCCAAAATCGAGCCGGATTCGTATCATCCGTCCCTGCGAGAGATTGGTGATTCCCAAGGGTCCGGTCGTGAATCACTCCAGGCGGTGGACGTCCAGCGCCAGTTGGGCGTATTCCTGTTTGACCAGCTCTTGATCCTTTATCTGTAACAGGTCGAGCAGTTGGCCAATGAGTTCTGCTTTCCGTTCGGCGTCCTGTTTCGACCAGGTTCGGCTTTTGATTTCCAAAAAGGTCGTGGGAAACTCGGGCTTGGTGAGGCGATCCAGGTTGATGGCAAAGTCTGTGCCGCCATAGCGAACGTGGTAGCGCTGCCGTTCCTTATGTACCTCCACCACGGTAGAGGGATCAAAGTACTCGTGGTAGAACCGCAGACTGCGGGTGGCCGGGGCGTCGAAGCGGGAGCGCGAGAGCAGCACCGAGCGGGCGTACTCTCGCTCCTTCGTCTCGCCAGATAGCGTCAGCCGGTAGATGACGTCCTGCACTTGGCCGTCATCGTCGAGGATTTCGTCCTCGCGGTAGCGGATACGGCTGTGATAAACGTCGTCGAACAGGAAATATGTATCATATTGACGGCGCAGCGATGGGTTGAGCACCTGGATCTCGGGTTTGTCGAGCAGCTGCTGGGCCGAGAACTCGGTGAGAGTCACCTTGACCTGTACTTCGAACATTTTCTCCTGAGCGACCTGGCCGATGGCGAGGAGTTTTCTGAGCACGCTCTCTTCCCGTTGGATGAGGAAGGCGTCAATTTTGCGCGCGATGTTGGCGGCCTCGGCGGCCAGTACTGATTCGTCCAGGGTGAGCAGGACGCGCTCTCGCATGAGCCACTCTCCCTGGCACATCACGTCTCTGACGTCACTCGCCTTGGCGGCGTAAACCAGTTGAGCGTACAAGGCTTCGGGGTGGCGGGTGAACTTGGGGGTGTTGTGGATGTGGTTCAGGTTCACGATCGTGATGTCGGCCCGCTTGCCCGGCTGCAACGATCCCACCAGGTTTTCTATGTGCAGCGCCCGGGCCCCGATGCGCGTCGCCATCGCCAGGGCTTGTTGGGCCGGCAGCGCCGTGGGGTCGGAGCTCACGCCCTTGGCCAGCAGCGCCGCCAGCCGCATTTCCTCCCACATATCCAGGTCGTTGTTGCTGGCGGGGCCGTCGGTGCCGATGCCCACGTTGATGCCCAGGGCCAGCATTTGTGCGACCGGTGCGAACCCACTGGCCAGCTTGAGGTTGCTGGTAGGGTTGTGAGCTACGCCGACGTGATGATGTTGGATGGTGTGCATCTCTCCCACGTCCAGATGTACGCAGTGGGCGGCGGTGACTTTGGCTTCGAACACGCGTTGCTTCTTCACCCAGGGGACCATCGGCATCCCATATTCCGCCCGGTGCTCTTTCACCTCCTGGGCGGTTTCGGCGATGTGAATGAGCAGGGGTACGTCCAGCTCCAGCGCCATCTGACTGCAAGCCTGGAGCAGTTCGGGCGTCGTGGTGTAGGGGGCGTGAGGTCCCACAGCCGGTGTGATCAGCGGGTGTCCTTTCCACCGTTTGATGAAATCGTGGGTGCGGGCCAGGCTCTCGTCGTAGCTCAGGGCATCGGGGGTGGAGAACTTGAGCACAGTCTCTGCGCAGATGGCGCGCATGCCGGCCTGGGTGGTGGCGTCAGCCACGGCCTCCTCGTAATAATACATGTCGGCGAAGCAGGTGACGCCGGAGCGGATCATCTCGGCGCAGGCCAATTGGGTGCCCAACCAGCAAAAGTCGGGGCGCACAAATTCCTGTTCGACGGGCATCATGTATCCCATCAGCCAGACGTCCAGCCGCAGGTCGTCGGCCAGCCCGCGCAGCAGGGTCATGGGAGCGTGGGTGTGGGCGTTGATCAGGCCTGGAATGACGGCGCACCCGCTGCAATCCACCGTCTCGTCCGCAGTGTAGGCCTCGGCGATTCGATGGGCTGGCCCCACAGCCTCGATGTTTTCCCCGCGCACGGCTACCGCGCCAGGATCGAACAGGTCGTACTCATCGTTCATCGTGGCGACGCTGCCTCCGGTCAGAATGATGTCGGCGTGAATCATAGGACCCCCTGGTCTTTGCGATGGATCAAGATGGTTCATTATAGCCCGAATTCCACTGCATTGCAATTCGGGACACAACGGGGCAAAGTTCGCCAGTTCGCGTCAGGGTTCGCGGCGTGTCAACTCATCAAAGTTGGCAGCAGGGCGTCAACTCGGCACGGCGATCAGCTTTTCAGCGGTGGTGAAAAAGGCCCCCATCAACACCGCCAGCAGGCCGGCGTACAGCGCGACCTCGGCAGGGCCGGTATAGTAATCGCCGGTGGCCAGCCGGGTCACCAGCGCGATAGGGGAGAGGTCGAACAGGTAGCTCAGGCTGGCCGAGAGCAGGACAAAGATCGAGTACAGGAATTGAGACCGCTCCCGGTCCTTCAAGTAGACGGCTATAAAGGCGGAGCCGATGGCTATGATCGCCGCGCTCAGGACGGAGAGCAGCAGCACCAGGCCCAGGTTCTGAATCGGGATGGAATTGAAACGGAGCAGCGCGGCCCACAGCGCGGCCTGTGCACCCGCCAGCAGGACCGCCGCCGCGATCTTGCTCCCCAGGATGGTGTTGAGCGAGAGCGGAGCCACCCACAGGGTGTCCATGGTGCGGTTGACCAGTTCCTCGGAGATGGAATCCACTACCATGCTGCCCGCGATAAAGGCGGGAAAGAACATCAGCAGGGGGAGGATGACGCCGTACTGAAACTCGTAGGTGGTGGCCGGCTTTCCGGCGACATCGGTGTAGCGGATCTGGATGCCGTTCCTTTTCCGCAAATAGGTCTCGTACTCTTTCAGCGGCCCCTGCAGCACCATCAGGATCACCGTGGAGTAGGTCTCTGACGCGGGGAGGACGAGCTGCATTTCGACGGTGGGGTCGTCTTCTGCCGCCCTCTCCGGGGGGATGAGGATGGCGGCGTCAATCTGGCCGGCGTCGAAGGCGAGCTGTGCCTCTTGGAGCGTGGCAAACGACGTCAACTGGGCGTTCTGCTCCTCCAGGAATCCGACCAGGGGGTTGTTGGTAGCCCCAACGATGCCCGTCCGCACGCTTATGCGGGTGCTCAGACCGATGGCCTCGGGGTCGTAGAAAGACATCAGGCCGATCAGTATCGCCGACGAGAAGGAAGCGATGAACAGTTGAATGGTGATGGCAATCAGGATGGTTCGCTCTTGAGCGACGGCGCGCAGTTCTTTTTTCAGGATGACGAAAAACGGGTTCATCCGATCACCCCCAGCACGAACAGGTTGTACACCACGTGCACCGCCGATCCAATCAGGAGGGCGTAGAGATACCGCCGTATGCCCCACCAGTGGGTGAGCAGGCAGACCATGGTCGTAAAGATGATGTGGGCCAGGAGGGGAATCCACAGCATGCCGACGTTAAAGAGGGCGGCCGAGAGCATGGTCTCCGAGACGATGCTCACTGAGACGTACAACAGCAGCTTTTCCCCCACCAGGAATCCCAGGGCGGAGAGAAAGGAGAGGGGGAGGATCTCCCTCCCTCGGGTCGCGTCCCCGTTCTCGATCAGCGTCACGATGCCGACCGATTTGGCGACCTCTTCGATCAGCACCGACGCGATCAGCAGCGCGCCGATGGCCAGACGGATGGGCAGGTTCAGCGACACGGCCAGGGTGACCAACTGGATCATGTAGACGATGGGGATCAGACAGGCGCTCAACAGCAGGATGGATAGGTGAGGGCGGGAGCGGTCCAGGGCCAGGTAGATGGCATCGCTGACCTTGCGGTAGAGGGGCCGGAAGCGGGTCAGGTATTCCTCGTTCAGAATGCGGGTGCCGATGTAGGTGGCAAAGGCAAAGACCAGGTACATGGAGGCGGTCGAGGTCAGGTACTCTTTCAGGGTGAAGGGCTCGTCCCGGTACATCTTGACCGCCAGGGTGAGAGGTGAGATATGGCTCAGATCGTTGAGGCCCGAGAACATGGCGGGAAAGACCAGGTAGGAGGTGATGATGGTGGTGGCCAGCATCGAGATAAAGGTCGTATCCTTGAACGTGCGGTACACCAGAGGCACCATCAGATAGATCGAAAAGATGAACAGGATGACGGGGAGGAAGATGGCCAGGGCCAACAGAACAGAACCTTGCAGGATCAGGGTGAGGCCGACTACCGAGAGCAGTGCAAACCCGATGTAGGGCAGCATTTTCCCGGCAATGATCTGGAACGGTGTCACCGGAGCTGACATCAGGACGGTGATTCTGCGGTCAATCTTTTCGTCCATCAACCCGCTGGTGAAAAAGACACTGACGAAAAAGACCGGCAGGAGGTAGAGGGAGATGGTGACGACCTGGGCAAACGGGAGGGGGGGAGTCATCAGGGAGGGGATGAGGATCTCTTCGGCCTCGGCTTGCGGGTCGACGGGAAAGTGATTGACTTGTACCCGGAGCGGGAACGCCGCGTCGGGATGGTACTCTTGTTCGAGCCTTGCCAATTCTTGCTTCTCAAGGTATAGTTTCAGGGCGTTGGCTGCGTAGAGGGACCGGTCGTCCTGGCGATGAATGATGCGGGCGGCGGCGGTGTCCACGTAGGCGTCCAGGGCGCCGGCCTCCAGCAGCGAGCGGCCGGTCGGCAGGGGGATGGCAATGGTGGCGAACCGGCTGTCCTGGATGGCGAGATCGGCGGCGGGCGGGAGGCCCACCCGGTACAGGCCGCGGCCCCGCATAGCTCCCTGGCGGAAGGTCAGGTAGGCGACCAGTGACACGCCGACCAGCGCGAGGGCAACGACCGGCCGGGAGCTGCCGCGAAAGCGGGAGCGCAGCCTCGTGATCTCTCGCTGGGCAATGATCAGGATGGTTTTCATAGATCCTATCCGATAGGAGCCGTGATGATCGCGTTAAAGAATGTCACCAAGCTATACCAGCAGGTCGTGGCGGTCGAGGACTTGAGCCTGACGGTGGAGGATGGCGAGATTATGGGCATCATCGGCCACAACGGGGCGGGCAAGAGCACAGCCCTCAAAATGATCCTCGGTCTCGTCGCCCCGACCGCTGGCGAGATTCGGGTGTTGGGCCGGGATATGGTCCGGGATGGCGCCTCCGTCAAACGGTTCATCGGCTATCTGCCCGAGGAAAGCCCGCTGTACGAGACTATGACCGTCACCGAGTACCTGATGTTTTTCGCCGCGCTCTACGGGCTGCCGAAGCGGGATGCCGCTGCGCGGATTGACGTCCTGCTCGATTCGCTCAAGCTCCCGGAGCGGGAGCGGTTCACCGGTGAGCTTTCCAAGGGCATGAAGCGCAAGGTGACCATCGCGCGCACCCTGCTGCACGATCCCCGGCTGCTCATTCTGGACGAGCCGAACTCGGGGCTGGATCCCCTGACCTCGTTTTTCATCATCAATTACCTCAAGCACTTGCGCCACCAGGGCAAGACCATTCTGCTGAGCGCCCACAATCTGTTCCACATCGAGTATATCTGCGACCGCGTCGCGATTCTGAAAAATGGCCGGTTGGTCGTCTGTGACCGCATGGAGTCCATCCGGGAGAGCCTCGGCCACCGCGAGTTCCAGGTGATTTTCCGGGCGTACGAGGATCTGGCGTACGAGCAGCAGGAGGGGAATTACGTCTTTCGGACGTCCGAGATCACCAAGATCGCCCAGATGTTGGAGACCATTTCCGAGCACGACTGGGCTTTGGTCAACCTGTCGGTGCGGGAATCCGCTCTCGAGGATATTTACGTGGCCCTGATGACGGCCGACGTGTAAGGGCATTGCTTATCTCGACACCCATGGATTGGCGCGTTTTTCCCGCCCGATGGTCGTGGATGGGCCGTGACCGGGATAGACCGTCGTCTCGTCGGGCAGGGCGAACAGCACGGCCCGGATGGAGTGGAGCAGGGTATCCCAATCGCCGCCGGGCAGGTCGGTCCGTCCCACGCCCATGGCAAAGAGCAGGTCGCCGTCGAAGGCGGCCCCTTCTTCCTCCAGGTAGAACGTCAGGCTGCCGGGAGAGTGACCGGGGGTGTACAGCACCTGGAAGCGGAGACTGCCCACGGTCAGAGTCTGTCCGTCCTCCAATTCGATGTCGGGAGGCGGGCTGGCCTGGACGTGCACGCCGAACAGGGAAGCCCCGCCTCGGGCTTCCAGCAGGGGAATCTCCTGGGGATGGAGGGCCAACGGCGCGTCGGTGGCGGCCACGATCTCGGCGTTGGCGCCCATGTGGTCGAAATGGCAGTGGGTGTTGAGCACGTAGCGGATCGTCAGCCCGCTCTCCTCCAGCGCCGAGATGATGCGCTGGGGATGTCCACCGGGATCTATGACGACTCCTTCCTTGGTCTCTTTGCAGCCGACGATGTAACAGTTCGTCTGGGTGATGCCGACGGGAATGGTTTTGATAATCACGTTGTCTTGTCCTCCTTAATGATGGCGGTGATCAGGCGAACCGCCCTACAGCAGCGGATAATGTCCCCACTGACGATTTACGGTTGTCCGTCCGGCCGGTACAGCAAGGTGAATAGGTCGGCGGCGCGGACGCCGACCTGGTGCAGGATGCTCAGGTGAGGGTGCAGGTCGCCGACCTCGGCCAGGTCGTGGGAGTCGGTGGCCAGAGCGAGCCTGACCCCGCGCGCGAGACAGGCTTCCAGAAAGCGGCGGGCGGGGGCGTTGCCGTGAAAATTCACCTCGGCCGCTACGCCGCTCTGGGCGAGCATCTCGGCGACGGTGTCGTAGAGATGGACGGGCTGTTTCAATTTAGCCCGCCGAAAGAAGCGAAAGGGGTGGGCCAGGACCTGGATGGGATGGGTGAGTAGGCGCTCCGTCTCGCGCAGGAACAGCCGTTCGGCCCCGGTTTGGGTGGTGTGGCCGGCGTCGAATCCGGGGATGGCGTGAATGGCGCCCACCAGCAGATCCCACCCCTGCTGGTCCTCCGGGGACAGGAGAAGCTGGCCGTTGGCCCGCAGGTCGAGCTCCAACCCCAGCCGCACACGGCCGGCGTGCCGGTCGCGGACCGCCTGGATGAACGCCCGGTATTCCGGCATCCGTCCTCGCCCCGCCTGCCACGCGCGCTGCACCATCGCGTCGTCGGTCTGCCAGCGGTAGCTCCAGGCGTCCTCTCGATCAAAATAAAGTTGAAAGGTGTGCTCGATCAGGGACACGGCGTGCAGTCCCATCGCCCGGGAGATGGCGACGTTGCGCTCGGCCTCGACGGTGGTCGCGCAGTAGGCGTACTCGGTGTGGCAGTGAGTGTCCACCAAACCCTCGGTTTCCATCCTGAGGGCGTATTCGTGCACCTGGGCGCGCCGTCCATCGAGGCATAGATGGGCAAAACGGAACGGCGGGTCTCCCAGGGCGGGGACGGTGTAGTAGGTGACGCCGTCCACCCGGTGGGCGGTCTGTCCGGGGTGGTAGTGGCCGCTGAGGGAGAGCATCACGTTCGCTTCCTGGTATGTGCTCATCACCCGGTCGGCGTTGGCGAGCTGGTACGGGTATGGGTGCTGGATGGGCGGGTGGAGGGGGTTGTGCTGGAGGGCGATCAGGGGCAGGTCGGGCCGCTCCGAGGCCACGCGACGGGGGAGGCTGCGGGCCTCGGCCGGCCGGGTGGTCACATCCCCTGCTCCTACCGCGTCGTGGAAGAGGAGGAAGCCGTAGCCGGCGATCTCGTGCAAGCCGGGCCGGCAGTCGAAAATCTCGGCAAAGCGTCGGGCTGCGCCGTCGTGGTTGCCGGGGATCGCCAGGACGGGCACGTTGGCCTGGCGGGCCTCCTCGGCCACGGTTCGGAGGCGCTTCTCGGCTCCCTCGGCGGTGACATCACCCAGAATGATCAGCACGTTTACCTCAACTCCCGCGCCTCGCAGCCGGCGGAGGGCTTTGCGCAATAGCACCGCTCCTGCGACCCGGTCGGGGGTGGCTTGAGCGGCGTCGTGCAGGTCGGAAATGAGAAGGATGTCTACAGGAGTATGGGTCATCGGTGGGTCGTCGTGTTCTTTCATACCGGTCAGATGGATTATAACAAAGGGTACTCTCTTTGTCCAACTTGGAAAATGTGTTAGAATATCCTTTCGGCATTAGTAGAGCGAGGTAGGAAGGGAACGTGGCGCAGGATAAACTGGTCGTGCGAGGAGCACGGGAACACAATTTGAAGAATATCACTGTCGAGATCCCCCGGGACAAGATGGTGGTGGTGACCGGTATTTCGGGGTCGGGCAAGTCGTCGTTGGCTTTCGATACCATCTACGCCGAGGGGCAGCGGCGGTACGTCGAGAGTCTCTCGGCTTACGCCCGCCAGTTCCTGGGGCAGATGGACAAGCCGGATGTGGATCAGATCGAGGGGCTGTCGCCGGCGATCTCGATTGACCAGCGGGGCGGCTCTCACAATCCACGCTCCACCGTCGGCACTGTCACCGAGATCTATGACTATCTGCGCCTGTTGTATGCCCGGATCGGTGCGCCCCATTGTCCCCAGTGTGGGCGGGAGGTCGCCAGGCAGTCGGCCGAGCAGGTCGTGGACGCGGTGCTGGCGATGACGCCCGGCGCGCGCTTCCAGGTCCTCGCGCCGTTGGTCCAGGAGCGGAAGGGGCATCATCAGGCCGTGTTCGAGGATGTGCGCAAGGCCGGCTTTGTGCGGGTGCGGGTGGACGGCGTCGTGCGGGACGTGGACGAAGAGTTCGAGCTGGACCGGTACAAGATGCACACCATCGAGGCGGTGGTGGATCGGCTGGTGATTCCGGAGCAGGATGACGAATCGGCGGAGGGTTTCCGCTCTCGGCTCACCGACTCTATCGAGACGGCGCTCCGGTTGAGCGATGGCGTGGTGATCGTCAACGACGTCTCGAGCGACCCGCCCCAGGACGTGTTGTATTCCGAGCGTCTGGTCTGCCCGGTCTGTGGGATCAGCCTGCCCGAGATCGAGCCGCGCACGTTCTCCTTCAACCGGCCTCAGGGCGCCTGTCCGGAATGCCAGGGTTTGGGGACGCGGATGGAGCTGGATCCCGACTTGATCGTGCCGAATCCAGACGAGAGCGTCGAGGATGGGGCCGTCCAGGCCTGGAACGTCCAGAGCCAGGATGGGTACTATCGGCAGCTGCTGGACGCGGCGTGTGAGCATTTTGGGATTTCCACCGCCGCGCCGTGGCGCGCGTTGAACCAGGCCCAGCAGCGGGTGATCCTGTACGGCAGCGGTGACGAGCAGGTCAATGTCCGGTACGTCAGCCGGGATGGGCGCACCAGTACCTATTCCGCTCCCTTCGAGGGGGTCATCCCGAACCTGGAGCGCCGGTATCGGGAGACCAGCTCGGAATACGTGCGGGGCAAGATCGAAGAGTTCATGTCGAACCGGCCTTGCCCGGTGTGCGGGGGGGCGCGGCTGCGCCCGGAAGCGCTGGCGGTCACTGTAGCCGGCAGGTCGATTGACGAGATCACCAGGTGGCCGGTGAGCGGACTGCTGGACTGGGTGGACGAGCTGTCGGGGTTCAGGTTTCGGGAGGGAGCGTCGGACGAGCCGCCCTCCGACTCTCCCCTCACGGCCCAGGAGTGGTTGATCGCGCGGCGCATCCTCAAGGAGGTGCGCGACCGGCTGGGGTTCATGGTCAACGTGGGGCTGGATTACCTGACGTTGAACCGTACCGCTGCCACGCTGGCCGGCGGCGAGGCGCAGCGCATTCGGCTGGCGACGCAGATCGGCTCCCAGTTGACCGGCGTGCTCTACGTGCTGGACGAGCCGAGCATCGGCCTGCACCAGCGGGACAATGCCCGTCTCATTCGCACCCTGCTCGAGATGCGGGATTTGGGCAACACGCTGATCGTGGTCGAGCACGACGAGGAGACGATCCGGGCGGCCGATTGGATCATTGACCTCGGACCGGGGGCGGGGGAGCACGGCGGGGAAGTGGTGGTGGCCGGCACAGCCGAGGACGTGATGGCCTGTCCCGACAGCCTGACGGGGGCCTATCTCTCTGGGCGACGGGCTATTCCGGCGCCAGCCGAGCGGCGGACCGGGAATGGGGGGGCGCTGGTCGTCCGGGGAGCGCGGGAGCACAACCTGAAGGGCATAGATGTCTCCATTCCGCTGGGCAAGCTGGTCTGCATCACCGGGGTTTCCGGCTCCGGCAAGTCGACGCTGCTGATCGAGGTGCTGTACCGGCGGCTGGCGCAGATGCTCCACAACTCGCGGGCGCCGGCCGGCGACCACGACGTCGTCGAAGGGTCCGAGCAGATCGACAAGATCATCAACATTGACCAATCCCCCATCGGGCGCACCCCCCGCTCCAATCCGGCTACCTATACCAACATCTTTACCCCGATCCGGGAGCTGTTCGCCTCGCTGCCCGAGTCCAAGATCCGGGGCTACAAGCCGGGTCGCTTTTCCTTCAACGTCAAGGGGGGACGGTGTGAGGCCTGCCAGGGACACGGCACGCTGCGCATCGAGATGCAGTTCCTGCCCGACGTCTACGTGCCCTGCGACGTCTGTCGGGGGCGGCGGTACAATCGGGAGACCCTCCAAATCCGGTACAAGGAAAAGTCGATTGCCGATGTGCTCGATCTGACGGTGAGCGAAGCGGCGGAATTTTTCGCCAACCTGCCGGCCATTCAGAGCAAGCTAGAGACGCTGCAGGAGGTGGGATTGGGGTACATCCGCTTGGGACAGCCGGCGCCGACCCTTTCCGGCGGCGAGGCGCAGCGGATCAAGCTCTCGCGGGAGTTGAGCAAGCGGGCCACCGGTCAGACGCTCTACGTGCTGGACGAGCCGAGCGTCGGGCTGCACGCCGCCGACGTGGACAAGCTGGTCGCCGTGCTCAACGAGTTGGTGGAGGGGGGGAACACGGTCGTCATCATCGAGCACCAACCGGACATCATCAAGGGGGCGGACTGGATCATTGACCTGGGTCCGGAGGGGGGCGAGGCCGGGGGCGAGATCGTGGCCGAGGGGACGCCGGAGCAGGTCGCGCAGGTGGAGAGCAGCTATACCGGTCAATTTCTAAAGCGTACGTTGGCTGCGAGAGGGACGGAATATGTGAAATCCGGGTAACCTCTCGCCCCCGATCTGGTCACCCGCCTACCAATCGCGCCATACCCCGACCCCA
>DSDT01000350.1 GCA_011048615.1 Chloroflexota bacterium
ATGGAATAAAACCGTCTCATTTGAGGCTATTGTGCAAGAGGAGGAGCTCGATTGCGCATTCTGAGACGATTGTTGACTTTTGTCCGACCATACTGGAAGACGCTGGCGGTGGTCAGTCTGCTGCTGCTGCTGCGGGCTAATCTGCGTCTGTTGCCGCCTCTGTACGAGAGGCAGATCGTGGATCAGGTGATCGGCGGGCGGGACCTGTCCCGCTTGTGGGTGATGGTCGCTGCCCTGATTGGCATCCACGCTGTGGCTGGATTGGTGGACGTGGGGGATATGTACATCCGCCACGCGCTGGGAGCCCGGTTCATCTTTGACCTGCGGGTGCGCATCTATGCCTATCTGCAGCAGTTGTCCCTCTCCTTTTTCGAGCGCACCTCGACCGGCGAGTTGATGTCCCGGGTGACCAACGACGTCAACGCGTTGGAACAGTTCGTCACTCATGGGGTGGCTCTCACGGCGGTGGACTCGCTGCGCCTGGTGGGAGCATCGGCGGTGTTGGTGGCGTTGGATTGGCAGTTGGCCCTGGTGGTGCTGATCCCGCTGCCGTTTATGGCGTTCGGTCTGCGGCGCTTTAACCGCCGGGCCCGTCCCATCTACCGCCAGGTGCAGGATCGCCTGGGCGATATCAACGCCCGCCTTCAGGATGATCTGACCGGTATCCGTGTCATCCAGGCCTTTGGACAGGAGCACGCGGAGTTGGAGCGGTTCCGCAGTGCCAGTGAGCAGTATCTCCGAGAACGGGTGCGCGCCATTCGGACCTGGTCCACGTTCTTCCCGGCGTTGTATTTCGTGGCTGCCATCGGGGGGGGTGCTGGTGTTGGGTCTGGGAGCGCGGATGGTGGTGGAGGGACGGTTGTCGTTGGGGACGTTGGTGGCCTTTTTGTCCTACATCACCTCGTTTTACGACCCGCTGCGCCGGTTGACGGAGGTGGATAACACCTTCCAGCAGGCTATCGCTGCCGGGGAACGTGTCTTTGAGCTGCTGGACGAGGCACCCGAAATTCAGGATGCGCCGGACGCCATCCCGTTGGCCGAGATCAAGGGGGATGTGTGCTTTGATGGCGTCCACTTTCGATATGGCGAGGGGGACCTGGCGGCCGACGTGGAGCAGCGGGACGTGCTGCACAACGTCAAGTTCCACATGGCCCCCGGCGAGGTGGTGGCGCTGGTAGGCCCAAGCGGGGCGGGCAAGACCAGCATCGCCAACCTGTTGTGCCGCTTTTACGATCCCATTCAAGGGTGGGTTCTGGTGGACGGTCACGACCTGCGCGAGATTCAGATTCGCTCGCTGCGCCGGCAGGTGGCGGTGGTGCTGCAGGACACCTTTCTGTTCAACACCACGGTGCGGGAGAATCTGTTGTACGGCAAGCCGGACGCTGCCGAGGAGGAATTGATCGCCGCAGCCCAGGCCGCCTACGCCCACGAGTTCATCCAGCAGCTGCCCCAGGGGTACGACACCGAGATCGGCGAGCGGGGGGTCAAGTTGAGCGGCGGGCAAAAGCAGCGGCTGGCCCTGGCCCGGGCCATTCTGGCCGACCCGCGCATCCTGATCCTGGACGAGGCGACCTCGTCGGTGGACGCCGAGGCCGAGTACCTGATCCAGCAGGCGTTGGACGAGGTGCTGAAGGGGCGCACGGCGTTGGTGATTGCCCACCGGTTGAGCACCATCCGCAACGCCGACAAGATCATCGCCCTGGAGGAGGGGCACATCCGCGAGGTGGGGGATCACCACGAGTTGTTGGCTCTGGGGGGATTATACAGTCAGCTCTATCGGCGGCAGTTGGAACTGGCGACCAGTGGGCCGGGGGAGTCGGAAGTTTAGCATCATCCCTTGCCAAGTGGGGCTTTCTGTGCTAAAGTAATATCCGGAGGCTGCTATGGCAAAGAGAATCCTGGTGGTTGATGACGAGCTCGAAAGCGTAAAACTGATTGGCCTGATGCTTCAACGCCGGGGGTACGAGATCAGTGCGGCCCGGACAGGTTCTCAAGCCCTGGCAAAAATCGAATCGGACCATCCCGATTTGGTGATCCTGGACGTGATGATGCCTGATATGGATGGTTACGAGGCGACGCGTCGCATTCGGGCCAATCCCGAGACGGCCAATCTGCCCATCATCCTGTTCACGGCCAAGACGATGGTGGATGATAAGGTAGCTGGATTCCAGGCCGGGGCCGACGATTACCTGACCAAGCCTATCCACCCGGAGGAGTTGGCCTCCCGTATCGAAGCGGTGCTGTTGCGCTCGACGCGGCAGTCGGTGGTGGAGCGTCCCCCGATCAAGGCCAAGGTGATTGGATTTCTCGGTTCAAAAGGTGGGGTGGGCACGAGCACATTGGCCGTGAATGTCGCCGTCGTGCTGGCCCAAAGCCTGGCCAAAGGGAATCAGGTCATATTTGTTGATATGCAGCCGGGTATGGCCACCACGGCGCTTCAATTGGGGCTTCGTCATCACGAGGGGATGGCCCAGTTGGTGGATCAGCCGGTCAATCGGATTGATGCCAAGGTGGTAGAGGCGCAGTTACAGGAGTACATGACCGGTCTGCGGGTCTGGGCCGGGCCGACCGAGCCGCTCGGTGTGACAGCGCCCATCCCTCCCGATCACGCGGAGGCGGTGGTGCGGCAGCTTGGAGCGATGGCCGATTATCTCTTGCTGGATCTGGGAGTAGGTCTGGGAGAGGTGAACGGGCGTATTCTGCCCATGTGTGATCACGTGGTAGTGCCTATTGAACCTCATCGCTTTTCCCTCGTGCTGGCGCGGGCGCTCCTGGAGCAGATCTCCCTGGCCCTCAATCTCGCTGACCACAGGATCATTATTGTCCTGGTCAACAAGGCGCCTTCTTCTTCCACCTTTAACAAGGGGATGATCGAAGGCGTGCTCCAGCACGATCTCTCCGAGGTGATTACACCTGCCCCTGAACTCGCCTTTCAGGCGGGCGAGCAGGGCAAGCCCATCGTGATGGCGCGGCCCACCAGCCTGGTGGCGCAGCAGATTCGCTCGCTGACCGAATATCTGCTCAGCATGTAGGCCGTGGGAGATGACTCGAGTGGAAGATCACGGGAATGGCATCGCGCGGGCGGCGGCCCTGTTGAGGGAGGCGCGCTACGCCGTCGCGCTGACCGGTGCAGGAGCCAGCACCCCTTCCGGTATCCCCGACTTTCGTTCACCAGGGAGTGGCGTGTGGGAGCGCTTCAATCCGATGGAAGTCGCCTCGATCTATGCCTTCCGCCGTCATCCCGAGCAGTTCTACGATTGGATTCGCCCGATGGTAGAGACGTTGCTGACGGCCAAGCCCAACCCATTCCACACTGCTGTGGCGACCCTCGAGGCCCAGGGCCGGCTGCGGGCGATCATCACGCAAAACATTGACGACCTGCACCAAAAGGCCGGTGCGCGGGAGGTGCTGGAGCTGCACGGTCATCTGCGAGAAGCTACTTGCATCAGCTGTTATCGCGTTGCGCCTTCCCAAGAGCTATTGAACCATTTCTTGGCTTTGGATGATGTGCCTCGCTGCGCCGAGTGTGGGGGAGTGATGAAGCCCAACGTCGTGCTGTTTGGAGAACAATTGCCCATCCAGGTGGTCAACGCGGCCATGGCCCACGTCCGCCGGGCGGACTTGATGCTCGTCGCTGGCTCGTCGTTGGAGGTCATGCCCGCCTCACAGGTGCCGTTCCTGGTGCACGAGCGCGGCGGTCGCCTGATCGTGATCAATTTGACGCCGACCTACATTGACGAGTTGGCTGACGTGGTCATCCACGCCGATCTGGCCCAGGTGATGCCTCGCATTGTCCAGTTCTGTCTGAGGGAGTAGCATGGAGCCTTGTCAAAAGCGGAATGGAGATCGGATCAGGCGGTTGGAGCGACTGATCGAAATCAGTCGCTCCCTGAACTCGACGCTTAGCCTGCGCCCACTCCTGTATCAAATCGTCCTGGCGGCCCAAGAGATTACGGACACAGAGGCCTGTTCCATTCTCCTGGTAGATCGCAAGAGCGGCCAGCTCTATTTTGAGGAAGCGACCAACCTGCCGGGCGTGCATTCGATCGTCGTGCCGATGGAGGGCAGCGTCGCGGGCTGGGTCGTGCAGACGGGGCAGTCGCTGGTCGTTCCCGATGCTCAGGCGGACCCCCGGTTCGACTTTTCCAGCAAAGCGGATGAGCAGTCCACCTTTACGACCCGTTCGATTCTGGCCATCCCGTTGATTTTTCGGGAGCAGGTGATCGGTGTGTTGGAGGCGATCAACAAGCAGGGAGGGACGCCGTTTATACCTGAGGACGTCGAAATGTTGGCCGTCCTGGGGGACCAGGCTGCCGTAGCGGTGCAGAACGCGTTGTTGTTTCAACAGTCCGACCTGATCGCCGAGATTGTGCACGAGATGCGCACGCCGTTGAACTCGATCATCGCCTATGCGGACCTGATGAGACGACCGACGATCATGGACGTCCAACGTCTCCAGTTTGCGGAAATCATTCAGGACGAGGCCGAGCGTATCAGTGAGATGACGAACAATTTCCTCGAGTTGGCGCGCTTAAAGTCGGGGCGAGCGGCGCTGGCCCAGGACTTGGTCGAGGTCAGCACGGTGATTCGGATGGCGATGGACGTGCTGCGACCGCAAGCGGATGCCAAACAGATCGTGTTTTCCATAGACGTGCCTCCCAACCTGCCGAATGTGCGCGGGGATGCCCAGCGCTTGCACCAGGTGATGCTGAACTTGTTGAGCAATGCCATCAAGTACTGCCGGCCCGGGGATAATGTCACCGTCTCGACCAGGTGCCAGGAGGACCAATTGGTCGTTAGCGTCGCCGACACCGGGCCTGGTATTCCCACCGACGCTCTATCCAGCATCTTTGAGCGCTTTTATCGCGTGCCCGGCGCGGAAAGCCAGGTCGTGGGAACAGGGTTGGGCCTGGCCATCACGCAGCAGATCGTCGAGGCTCACGGCGGTCAGATCGGCGTGGAAAGCGAGGAGGGGGAAGGCGCGACGTTTACCTTCACACTGCCGGTGCAACAATGATGCCGGATTCGAACGGGTAGATGCTGCTCGGTATTGACGCCAGTCGCGCTGTCGCTCCCCATCCCACCGGCACAGAGATTTACTCCCGGTGCCTCATCCGGGCACTGCTGACCCTCGACCCCTCGCTCGACGTGCGGCTCTATTTCCGCTCCGCGCCTCCAGACGACGCGTTTCCCGGCGCCGAACTGCGTGTGATTCCTTTCCCCCGCCTGTGGACCCATCTCCGGCTGTCGTGGGAGATGGCGCGCTGTCCGCCGGACGTGCTCTTTGTGCCGGCCCACGTCTTGCCCCCGGTGCGACCGCCCGTCACTCTCGTCACCGTCCACGATCTGGGCTATCTCTACTTTCCGCAGGCTCACCCCTGGCCGCAGCGGACCTATCTGGACCTCTCCACCCGTTGGAGCGCCCACGTCGCCACCCACATTCTGGCCGACTCTCGAGCGACCAAGGCGGACCTGATCTCCCAGTATGCCACGCCGCCGGCCAAGATCTCGGTGGTCTACCCCGGTCTCGACGAGAGCTTGGCTCCGGTACGTGAGCGAGACGTCATCGAGGCGGTCAAAGCGCGCCACGGCATCCAGGGGGATTACTTTCTCTATGTCGGTACGTTGCAGCCGCGCAAGAACCTGGCTCGACTCATCGCTGCTTTTGCCGCTCTCGAGTCGGACGCGACGCTCGTTCTGGCCGGGCAGCGGGGCTGGCTCTATGACGACCTCTGGGCGGGAGTGCGCCGCCAGGGCCTGGAGGGGCGGGTGCTCTTTCCCGGTTACGTCTCTGCTGAGCAGAAGGCGGCGTTGATGAGCGGCGCGTTGGCCTTTTTGTTCCCCTCCCTCTACGAGGGGTTTGGGCTGCCGGTGTTGGAGGCCCAGGCGTGTGGCTGCCCGGTGGTGACCAGCGACACATCCAGCCTGCCCGAGGTGGCCGGCGACGCGGCCCTGCTGGTGGACCCCCACGACACGGCTGCCATCACTGCCGCGTTGGACCGGCTGACGGCGGACAGCCCTTTGCGACGGGATTTGATCGCGCGCGGTCTGGTCAACCTGCGGCGCTTTTCGTGGAAAACCAGCGCTCAAGCGGTGCTCCAGATCGTTGAACAAACTGTTTGATTTGTGGTATAATTCCCGTGTTGCGTGCCCGATGGGCGCGCTCTAAACGAGAGAGACAGGGGGGATTGCCCATCTCCCCTCATACCCCCAGTTCGTTGCGGTGGAAATGGAACTTTGCGACCAGGCACAGATTGAACATACCGGGCTGGATGCAGTCCTGGCCCGTCTGACCGATCCGGTTCATTGGCTGGAACCGGCCTGGGCGGTCGCGTGCGGCGTGATCGCCTCGGCTGGCTTTGGGGGTCAGGGCGAGGATTGGTTGAAGGCGGCCCTCCTAGCCCTGTTGGTGGACGTGGGATGGGTCGGCGTGTGGACGGCGCTGGGGAGCGCCAACTGGGCGGCCGCGCTGATCCGGTGGCGCGACTGGCAGATGGGCGAGCCAGCAGCGGCGCTGCCCTACACGCTGAGCGGTTCGCCGGGAGATCGAGCGGCCCGCTGGCTGGGGCAGTTGCGCGCCTGGTGCTACTGTTTGGTGTGGCCGGCCTACGGCCCTGTGCTCGTGGCGGCAGCCGTCGCTCTGGTCGTGGCGGTGGCATTGGCGGCGGCGTTGGGCGGGGATCTGGTGTTGTTGACCGGGGCGACCCTGGCCGTGGTGCAACTGGGGGTGGCGTGGGAGGGAGGCCGAGGCACGGTCTCGCCCGCGTGGGAAGGACTCGTCGTGGTGATGCTCCCCTGGTTGGCCGGGCACGTGGCCTTTGCCGAAACTCTCTCGCTGGCCTCGGCGGGGCTGGCGTTCGCCTTCGCCCTGACCAGGGGAGCGGCGCATCAGGCTGACCAGGCCGGGGAGCGGGCGCTGATGCTGACGGCTCAGATGCTGGTCGGCGGGCTGCTGGTGCTCCTGCGGCAACCGTTGGCGGCCGGCGGCGTGCTGTTCCTGCTGCTCCCTCAACTGGCCCTACTGCCCTGGCTGCGACGCGGCCAGGCCGTCTCCTGGTACGTGCGTCACAGTCGGCCCTGGCTGATGACCGCGATGCTGGTCGCGGCCTGGGCGATCCAGGGGGTCTGAGAGTGGGTTGGATCAGGTTGATCCTGGCGCTCCTGGGGCTGGTTCTGGCGGGGCTGGTGATTTATTGGCAACTGATCGTAGCCGAGGGGACGTATCTGGGCCCCGGGGTCGTGGCATTGCTCTACGATTGGTCGGCCCACGTGTACGAGCGCATCAAACAGTTCGACGTGGGAGATGAGCAGTGGTTCCTGGGACTGCCGTTGGTGAGAGCCCTCAGTCTGATTCCGGCGCCGCTGGTGTTGGATGTGGCGACCGGCACGGGCCGATTGCCCAGAGCCCTGCTGCGCCAGCCGGCCTTTGACGGTCGGGTGATCGGATTGGACCTCTCGCGGCGCATGTTGCGCCAGGCGGTGGAGCGGACCGCCCAGTTCGCGGACCGCTTGACCTACATCTGGCAGGACGCCCGGCGGCTGCCGTTCGACGACGATACGTTCGATGCCGTCACCTGCCTGGAGGCCCTGGAATTCACCCCCGACGCGCGGGAGGTGGTGGCGGAGTTGGTGCGGGTTCTGCGCCCAGGGGGGGTGTTGTTGGTGAGCAATCGTATTGGGCAGGATGCTCGCTGGCTGCCGGGGCGGGCCTTGTCCAACGAGGGATTCGAGCAGATGTTGCACAGCTTTCCCCTCGAGGACGTCAAGAGGCAGTCCTGGCAGATGGATTACGATCTGGTGTGGGCGATCAAGACGGGGAGGCCGCAGGGAGGCGGGGTGCGACCGCTGGTCGAGATCGCGCGCTGTCCCGCTTGTCGTGGGCAGTTGAACCGGGAAGCGCGGGGGTTACGCTGCCAGGACTGTGGGTGTGACTATCCCATTGCCGAGGATGGGGTGATCGAGATGATCGGCAAACGCGCCCGGTAGCAAAAGGCGAGGGCCTGGGGTCGTTGGGGCGCAAAGTGGGAGCCATCGTGGTCGAGGATATGGAGCTGCAGATAGAGCGCGGGTAGCTAAACGAGGTTGTAACGTGCCAGAGATAATTCGTGATCCCAAAGAAGACCCAGTCCCCGGGCGGGGTGTGTGGTTGAAGCAGTGGGTGGGGAGCCTGGCGACCTCCCGCCTGGCCGATTGGGTGATGAACTTGCCCCCCGTCGCGTGGCTGGTGCGGACCCTGACCCGCAGCCTGGTCAAGCGGCGGAGCGGCGATGTTCCCGCCCGGGATGCGCTGGTCGAGCGAGGGGCCGAGATCGGGCTGGAGGCGACGCTGCACCAGATTGTCTACGACGTGGTGACGGCCCTGGGGTATGCCGGCGCGATGGTGGCGACGTATGAGCAGGGGGATTCCCTGCCGGTGCGCGCGCTCTACGTGGACCCCGCCCTGGCGACCGCGGAGCAGATCCGCCGGTGGGAGGACGAGATTTCCCAGTACACTGCCCGGCCAGTCAGTATCACCGATCCGGCCATAGCCCGGGTGTATGTCTACCAGGCCGAGTGCCAGGCCAATCTCAGCGTGCGGGCGTTCAAAGCGGATGGACTGGTGATCAGCGACGATCTGTACGATCTCTTTACCCCGGTCGCGCCCCTGGCGACCAGGCCGGTGGTCAAAGGGATTCAGGAGGCCCTCGGCATTCAGCAGGTCGTGGCGGTGCCCTTTTTCCTCGAAACGGCCATAGACGGGCGGACGGAGCGGGAGATGGTGGGCAACCTCTTTGCAGCGAAGCGAGGCCCGATTTCGGAACGGGACGAGCTCGTTCTATCTGCTTTCGGCCGGCAGGCAGCGGCGGCGATTGAGAGCGAGCGGCGGCGGCTGCAAATCGAGGTGGCGCAAGAGATCGTCTTTGAGGTTCAGCATGGCTTGCAGGACGAGGGGCAGATTATCCAGCGCATCGCCGAGGGGGTCGTTTCTGACCTGGGGTATGCGGGGGCCATGGTCGCCACGTACGAGCCGGACGACTCTCTGCCGGTGCGCGCGTTTTACGTTGACCCGCACCTGGCGACCGAGGCGCAGATCCACCAGTGGGAGACCGACATTTCTCGATACACCCCCTCTCCGGTGAGCATCACCGATCCCGAGGTGGCGCGGGTTTTCGTCTATCTGAGTGAATACAAGGACAATCTCAGCGTGCGAGCCTTCAGGGCAGGGGGGATCGTCGTCAGCGATGAGCTGTACGACCTATTCGCTCCGGTCGCGCCGCCGGCTGCCAGGCCGGTGGTGAGAGGGATTCAGCAGGCGTTGGGCATTCAACAGGTCATCGCCGTGCCATTTTTCCTGGAGACGTTCACCGGGGCGCAGTTAACGCGCGAGATCGTGGGGAATCTGTTCGCTGCAACCCGGTCGAAAAGGTTCAGCGGCGGCGAAGTGGCGCTGTTGAAGGCGTTTAGTCAGCAGGCGGCGGCAGGAATTCGAAACGCGCGGCTCTATCACCAGGTTGAGGAACGGCGGCAGGTGGCCCAGGTGTTTGGCAAGATGGCGTTCAGCGCGGCGGCCTCGGTTCACGCGCTGCGAAATCACATCGGGGCCTTTCAGATACACTTGGATTTGATCCGCACCTTGCCCCCTGAGCAGCGGGACCAGATCCTCGCGGTGAGCGACAAGATCATGGAACGACTGGACGAAGCGACCGAGATCCTGGACAATTTGCACGAGCCGTGGCGCGCCACCCTCGAGGTTCTGACCGACGTCAACGCCTGCATCCGGAAGGCGATGGGACGGGTGATTCGAGACGAGGAAGAGATCAAGGTCAGGGAAGGGATCGTGGTGCACGCGGTGCTGCCAGAGGGTCTCCCGGCAGTAAAGACAGCGCCCGATATGCTGATCGAGGCGTTTCGCGTGTTGATCAGGAACGCGTTGGAAGCGATTCGGGAAAAGGGCAGCGGCGGTGAGCTCGAGATCGAAAGCCGGCTGGGTGAACGTCCGGTGGTGGAGGTGACGATCTCTGATACCGGAGTTGGCATTCAGCCGCGGGACATGTCCCGAGTTTTTGAACTGCGCTGGTCCACGAAGGAGGGGGCTGGGATGGGATTCGGCCTGTTCTGGACGAAAGAGTACATCCAGGGGTTGGGAGGCTGCATCCGCGTGGAAAGCATCTGGCAAGGGGGAACGACGTTTTACGTCACGCTGCCCGTCTCTTTGGAGCCGCTGCCGGATTAGCGCTTGCCGGCGAGCGTTCGTTCGGGGGTAGTGCTCTGTCGGGGTTTGCGACTAAGCCCTGCGCCGGTAGAAGGATATTCCGGCGGTCTCGAGCCCCAGATCGGTCGCCTTGGGGATGACCTCAGTGCCCCCTACAAAGAGAATCCCGCCCGAGCGCAGCGCCTGGTGGAATCGGCGGTACAGGCGTTCTTTGACCTCGGTGGTGAAATAGATCACCACGTTGCGGCAGACAATCAGGTCGAAAGCCTCCTCGAATGGGTCGGACAAGAGATTCTGGTAGCGGACGGTGAGTTGGCGGGGCAGCCGGTCAATGACATAGTAGCCATCATCCGCGCGCCTAAAATACCGTTCCAGCAACGAGGGGGGCAGTTTCGATACCTCTTCCTCGGTGTAGGGCCCCCCGGCCTCGGTATGATCCAGGGCAGAGCGATCAATGTCGGTGGCGAGAATATAGTGCTGGTGATAGAATCCGGTGGCTTCGGACAGCATCATGGCCAGCGAGTATGGCTCGTGTCCCTTGGAACAGCCCGCGCTCCAGACGCGCAGTTGGCGGTGCCCCCGCAGCAGCTCGGGCAGAATGGTGTCCTGCAGATAATCGAACTTGTCGGTATCGCGGAAAAATGAAGAGACGTTGATCGTCAAATAGTCTTTGAGCTTGCTGACGGCGGTGGGATCATCCCGTATGTCTCGGAAGAACCGGTGCCAGTCAGTCTGTCCCGAGCGGATCAAGTAGGTTTTGAGGCGCCGCTGGACCTGGGGGGTCTTGTAGCAGTTCAAGTCTACGCCTGTCAGGGTGAGGATCTTGTGCTTGATAAAGATGTACTCACGGGCCTCTATCATTTCGACTTGGGGTATTTCTGTCATGTCACTCGATCAACTCTCTGATCTTGGAGGCCACTTGGAGCAGCGGCACGATGTGATCCGCCAGACCTGCTTCGATGACGCTGCGCGGCATGCCATAGACTGTGCTGGTCGCCTGGTCCTCGGCGATGATCTGCCCTCCCGCTGCCTTGATGTGCCGGGATCCGGATGTGCCGTCGGTGCCCATGCCGGTGAGCACCACGCCGATGGTAGCTGCTCCGTACTGGGTGACCGCCGTCTCCATACTGACGTCCAACGCAGGACGGACGCCGTTGCGGCGGGGTCCCTGGTCCAACGCCACCCGGTTGTGGCTGTCGAGTTGTAGGTGATAGTTTCCGGGGGCCAGCAGCGCGACTCCGCGTTCCAACCGGTCCCCGTCCGCGGCCTCGCGAACGGCGAGAGGTGAGTTCTCGTTGAGCCGCTGGGCCAAAGCTCGGGTAAAACTGGGGGGCATGTGCTGCACCATCACCACCGCTTCGGTCACGTCTGGCCCCCTTGTCCCTTTTACAGCGCCAGGTTACACGACCAGGGTTTCGAGCGCTGGATCGGGCAGCACCCAAAAGCGTCCCTGTATGGTCGGGGCGGTATCCTGGAAAGCGGTTTCGATAATCAGCAGGTCATCTCGGACGGCTGCCACTGGCGTCACGATGACGTTGAGGATTGCGCCGAGCATATCCACCATCACAGCCGGTGGGGATGGACGCAACAGGTCGGGCACGTCGTCCAGGGAGGCCACGCTGTTCAGAAACGCCGCCAGAGTCATGTTGCCGAGCTCTGAGAGCGCCGATTGCTCCATCAGGCCCAGCTCTGTAGCTCGACCCTGGGGTTCATCCATCATCAGATCGGCCAGGGCCAGGGCACTGCTCATAGGAAGAATGATGATCGCTTGACCGTGCAGACCTCCCCCGATGACCAAATAGATGCCGACCATTCTTTCCTCTGGTCCGCCGGCCCGCATGTGGACCTGGCCGATGGGGATTCGTTCTATGATCGGTTCATCGTTGTTGATGACGCGTCCGGTCACTTCCGAAAGGAGTTGGGATACCGCGCTCATCACGCTGCGCAGCCTATGCCTCCCGGCCGCCCCATCAATCAAGCTGTTCCAGATGTGTCTCTGATCTTTCACCGCTGCTCCTCCTACCTATTCTAGCATATTTCGGCGGATGATGCATCGGGCGGTAATGTTCCTCAACAATTGAGATAATTCAAGCAGGGCCAATTGGCGGCCCATGCAGAGCGCTCAGAATATGGCTCAAAAAGGCTCAAAATGTCCTCGTTCCTCACGCTTGAAGAAACGC
>DSDT01000144.1 GCA_011048615.1 Chloroflexota bacterium
CGCCGGTCGGGAGCGCGCCGTGCGGCGCGAGGATGGTGGGAGAGGGCGGGGTTGCGTCGAGAGGCCGTCCGACCGGCGTCTGGCCGACGATCACCCACAGGCCGACCGCCGCCACGATCACCGTCGCCGTCAGCGCCAGAAAGAATCCCCGCACCACAAACTTGATCTTCATACGGGTATTTTATCACACCACCCGCTCATCCGTCAATTCGGCAGGCAGGGGGATTTTCGACAACTCTACCGCGGCGCGCTGCTTCTGCTACGTCCAAGACGTCCCCGAGGTGGGGACTGCAAGGGAAATGACGGGGAAGAAAACCCTCTCCGATTGCACCCCAGTCAAATCAGGCCCCGCCGAATTTCTAACACGATTCTAATGCGGCGAAAATGAATTTCAAATATCATGCGAGGATAATAGCATAAACTATGCATCAACCTTGCAGTTGCGTAGGCGCCGTCACGATAAACAGACAGCCAGCAACGTGCGTTAGATTTGAGAGGTGAGATATGTTACTACCGTTAATTCAGAAAAAAGCGAGTCAGATCGAGTGGAACAGCGATCAACAGCCCGAGCTGCCAGTGCTGCCCTTGCGGAACGTGGTGGCTTTTCCCTACTCTTTACTACCCCTATCGGTGGGACTGGAGCGTTCTCTAGAGTTGGTCGAGGACGTGCTCGAAGGGAATCGGCTGCTCGTATTGGTCGCTATGCGCGACCCATCCGTGGAGGAACCGAACTCGGACGGAGTCTACCAGACAGGCACGCTGGCCCAGATCGAACGGGCGCTGCAGGTTGACGACGGGGGATACCAGATTGTAGTGCGCGGATTGGCGCGGGTTCAGATCACCGAGTGGACGACCGAGGCCCCATACTTGAAGGCACAGGTCGATCTCTTCCCGGAGAAAGCCGACGATGCAGCGACGACAGAGGCCTTGCGCCGGGAACTGCTGGCACTGGCCCGGCGACTGGTCGCCCTTCTGCCGCAGGTGCCGGATGGCGTCGTAGATATGCTAGATCAGATCGCCGACCCGAGCGTGTTCCTGTACATGATCGCCTCCAACATCCGATTGGAGGTCGAGCAGGCCCAAGCGATTCTGGCAGGAGAAACCCTGATCCTCCAGATGCGATCTCTGTTGAGCACTATGCAGCGCGAACTGAAAGTGCTCCAACTGGGCAAGGAAATCCGCGACGAGGCCCAGTCCGAGATGGAAAAGACCCAGCGGGAGTATTATCTGCGCCAGCAGCTCAAAGCAATTCAAAAGGAACTGGGTGAGGACGGCGAGGAATCAGAGGTCCAAGTTTACCGGCAAAAGATCGAGGAAGCGAACCTGCCGGAGGAGGCACACAAAGAGGCCCTGCGAGAGTTCGACCGACTCGCACAGATGAACCCGCAATCGGCCGAGGCCGGGGTGATCAAGACCTACCTGGACTGGCTCACGGATTTGCCCTGGAATCGGCTGTCAGAGGACAATCTGGACCTGACCCACGCTCAGCAGGTGCTGGACGAGGATCACTATGGCCTGGAAAAGGTCAAGGAGCGAATCGTCGAGTATCTGGCGGTGCGCAAGCTCCGGCTGGAACGCGGGGTCGAGAGCGACGATGGCGAGGGGGCAGCGGCCATCCTCTGTTTTGTCGGCCCGCCCGGCGTCGGCAAGACCAGCCTGGGACGCTCCATCGCCCGGGCGCTGGAGCGCGAGTTCACCCGCATGAGTTTGGGCGGGATGCGAGACGAGGCCGAGATTCGAGGACACCGCCGCACCTACATCGGCGCGATGCCGGGGCGTATCATCCAGGCTCTCAAGCGGGCCGGCACCCGCAACCCGGTCTTTATGCTGGACGAGGTGGACAAGATCGGGCACGACTGGCGGGGGGATCCGGCCAGCGCGCTGCTGGAGGTACTCGACCCGCAGCAGAACCACGCCTTCCGCGACCACTACTTGGACGTGGACTTTGACCTGAGCCAGGTCTTTTTTATCACCACCGCCAACACCCTGAGCACCATCCCCGCGCCCTTGCGGGACCGGATGGAAGTGATCGAAATTGACGGCTACACCGAGTACGACAAGGTGCAAATCGCCCAGGGGTACCTGGTACCACGCCAGGTGCGGGTCAACGGATTGCAAGCAGGCGAGGCGCAATTCACCGCCGAAGGGTTACAGACCATCATCCGCGACTATACCCGCGAAGCTGGGGTGCGCAATCTGGAGCGAGAAATCGGCCGGGCGCTGCGCAAGGTCGCTACCCAGGTCGCCACCTGCACAACGGACGAGCACGATTGTCACGTAACGGTGGACTCTGACCAGGTGCGCGAGTTCCTGGGCAAGCCCCGCTACCGCGACGAGGCGCAACTGCGCACCGAGCTCCCCGGGGTGGCGACGGGCCTGGCCTGGACACCGACCGGCGGCGAGGTGCTCTTTGTCGAGACCAAAGTGATGGAAGGGAAAGGCGACCTGATCCTGACGGGACAGCTCGGCGACGTGATGAAAGAATCGGCCCGCATCGCGCTCAGTTACGTGCAGGGCGAGTTGGAGAACCTGGGCCTGGCCCAGGACGAGCTGGAGAACAAAGTTGTGCACATGCACGTGCCGGCCGGCGCGATTCCCAAGGACGGCCCGTCGGCCGGGGTGACGCTGGTGACTGCGCTGATCTCGGAGCTCTCCCAACGCCCCGTACGCGGTGACGTGGGAATGACAGGTGAGGTGACGTTACAGGGGCAGGTGCTGCCCATCGGCGGCGTCAAGCAAAAGGTGCTCGCCGCTCATCGGCACGGCCTCAAGACCGTGATCCTGCCCCAAGCGAACGATGTGGACCTGGACGATGTGCCGAAAGAGGTGCAGGACGAGCTGACCTTTGTGCTGGTTGAACACCTGGACGAGGTTCTGAAAGCGGCCATGACGCGAGAATTCGAACCGCCAACCTCAGTGGAGCAGGAAAAGACACCAAACGGCAATGGACGTTCACATCCCATCGCCGAGCTGTTCGCCTGAATCCCATGTAATCACCCAGCCAGATTCTGATCCTACCGCCGAGACGCCGGGGATGCCGAGGATACGTTTTCGCAGAGAAACGAGTCGTCTATCTGCGGCCAGAATGAACTCCTCCGCGTCCTCTGCGTCTCTGCGCTTTCATGACCCGACATCGGAACGCAGATCAACGCTGATCTTGCCAGATTTGCCCTGATATGCACCGAAAAATCAAGAAAATCTGCGCCCAATCTATGTTAAAAATCCATGTCGGGTAGTGAAACCATGCAATACGGTTTGGACCGGTTGTTATTGTAGACGCTTTTCCAGTTGCCGGGCTTCGGTCAGCTTGACGGTCGCCCCCAGTTGCTCCAAGACGGGCGTGGCCTGCGACAGATAAGCGCGCGCCTCATCCCAAGCGGCCGGCAGACCCTGCTGCTCGGTTCCCCTCTCCACCAGCAGACGGACCAGTGCCAGTTGGGTCACGGCGACCTCGTACTTGCTGTCCAAGTCGCTGAGAATTTCCACGCCCTGGTACAGAGCCGCTTCGGCCGGTTCCCATTCCTTCCTTGCCACGTGTATGCGTCCCAACACACGGCAAGCCATCCCCTCTTGCAACGGATTACCCTGCTCGATCGCCAACTCGACCGACCGCAACGCGTGGTCAAGAGCCTGATCCAACTGTCCGGTCTGGCAAAACAGCTCTCCCCACCGCCGCTCCAGCTCGGGTAAATACTCGTCGGACCCCACCTCGGCAAAGATATTCTGGCTACGACTGAGACAAGAGTACGCCTCATCCCAGCTCTCTCGATAGATGTGCAGTAGAGCCATGGTATTCAGAATGCTCGCCTCGCTCTTGGCGGCGCCGATCTGCTTCCAGGTCGCATAACTCTGCTCCAGGAAATCCATCGCCCGATCCCACTCTCCACGCCTGACGTAGATGAGAGCCAGATTGTTACTCGCCTGACCCTCCCGTTCGACGTCACCGATCTCGCGGCTGATTGCCAGGCTCTCGAAGTAGGATTCCTCGGCTTGGGACCACTCGCCCTGATAATAGTGAGCCAATCCGAGGCTGTTGTAGGCGGTCGCCTGCCCCATCAGGTCATCAATTTCCTGGTAGACCTGCAAACTCTCGCGGAAGAAGGGCGCGGCATAGGGCAGATCACCACTCCGAATGCAAATATCCCCCAATAAATAGCAGGCCCGGCCCCGAGACTGCTGTCCCTCCCGGGTCTGGATCTGGGAAGCAATGTCCAGGCTCTTCTGACACCAAGATACCGCCTCATCATACCTGCTTTGGCGATAATACAACTCGGCCCCAAACAGGTAGATGCGCACCAACTCGATGGTCGGTTCCGCCTCCCCCACGTAACTCGGGCCCTTTCCCAACCATCTGAACAGGGCCGAGGCGTAGTGCTCCAATGCCTCGTCGTATTGGCCTATCTCAGCCAGCACCTCACCCAGAGACTTGTGAGCAGAAAGTTGCAGCGACTGAAACTTGGCTGCTATATCAGGTTCCAGTTGATCCATCAGCTCTAACGCCTGAGTGTACCACAACAGAGCCGCACCATTGGCATAGACAGCCTCTGCCCGACGAGCAGCTGCAATGCTATAGACGACCGCCTGCTCCAGTTCACCGCCCTCCTCAAAGTGATGGGCCAACTCCTCGGCGATGTGCTCGGGCTGCGAACCAGCCCGCTGTTCCATCGCCTCGCCCGCCTGACGATGGAGCAAACGGCGGCGGGGTGGCCCCAGGTCCGCGTACAAAACATCCTGAATATCCGGGTGGCAAAAGGAGAGTTGGCCCTCGCCCGGCATCTCTTGTACCAAGCAGCGCTCCAAGGCTATATCCAAATTTTCCAGGATCTCGGAAATCGTTAGATTGCTCATCCTGCGCAGATCGTCCAATTGGAACACCTGGCCCAACACCGAGGCCTGCCGCAGCAGGGTCTGAGCATCGGGATTCAGATGGCGAATGCGACGCCAGATCGCCTCGCGCACGTCGTAGGATAAACGCACGTCCTCCAACGCCGGAAACTGGTATGCGCCGTTCTTGAGAACGACCAAGCCATCGTCCACCAAGCCCCTAGCAACCTCTCCGGTAAACAGCGGATTACCGTTAGTATGTTGATAAATCTTGTCGACCAAGGCCTTTGGGCCCAGCTCCATCCAAATACCTGCCACCACCTGCGCCGTCTCCTCCTGATCCAAAGCCTGGAGCGGGAAATGATCACAAGTCAAATGGTCGCCCAGGTCGCGCAACGTCTCGCGCAGGGGGTGGGAACGGTCCAGGTCAGTATCGCAATAGGTAGCGATGATCAGCAACGGTATAGAGGGGAGATAGCGGCCCAGGTAACTCAACATTTCCAGGCTACTCTGATCGGCCCAGTGCAGATCGTCGAGGATGACGAGCCACGGCTGTCTCTGAGTCGCTCGCTCGATGAATTGAGTCAGGCTCGTCATCAAGCGCACCTGTTCCTGCTTCGGTCTCAGCACTGTAGATTGAGGGAGATCGGGCAGACTCTGACGGACTTTGTGGATGAGGTATGCGATGTTGCCGAGCAGTTGACGGTCAACATCGTCAAGATGCTCGTAGGGCGTCATTTCAAGATAGGTCTGCAATATCTCGGCAAAGAGTTGATAAGGCCGTCCTCCCTTCAAGGCTGAACAATGCCCCATTAGAAAGATCGGTGGATCATTCTGAGCAGCGGCCCGACACGCCAGGCTGGTCTTGCCCACCCCTGATTCACCGGTGATAAAGGCTAATCGTCCCTGCCCAGCGCACGCTTGGTTCCACAAGCTCCCCAGGGCGCTCAATGGCTCCTCACGTCCCACCAGAAGACCTCTACACTGCCGAGCCGCGACGTCTCGCGCATCAACGACCAGGTTTTTCAACACTCCCCACACCTGACGCGCGCTGACGTAACGATCTTGACGAGACTTGGCCAACAACTTGAGAATCACGTGTTCCATGATGAGGGAAATATGGGGATTCAAGTCCCGTGGAGGAATAGGCGCTTGGTCCAGGTGAGCCTGCAACACCTCTTTGTCAGATCCGGTGAACGGCAGATGACCGGTGTACAATTGATACAAAATCACACCGAGCGCATACAAATCGGTCCGCATGTCGAGGGTCTGGCCGAGAATTTGCTCAGGGGAGAGATAGGCGGCCGTCAGCAAAATCAACGGAGCATCGAGCAAGTTGCGGCCTTCCTCCAACAGCCCCAGGCCAAAGCCACCCAGTTTGATCCCCTCAGCGGTCAAAAAGATGTTCTGCGGCTTCAAGTCGCCGTGAACCACATCCCAACTATGGGCATATTCCAAGGCTCGCGTCACACTCAACGCAATACGCATCACCCGCTCGGCCGGCAGCATCGCGCCACCACGCGATAGAACATCCTGCAGCGTCGGCCCCTCTATGAACTCTTCCACTTTGAAAGAGTAATCCCCCTCACGGTCCCAATCGAACACCCGGGCAATGTTGGGGTGATCCAGGTTCACGACCTGGTACGCCTGGCGCATGAAGCGCTCGAGAGTCTGTTCGCTAAAAGAGGGAGAGAGAATTTTGATGGCTACCGGGCGGTTGCGGGTGATGTCGGTCGCTTGGAGCACCGTACCCAACCGGCTTTCACCCACCTTGTTCTGAATCTGATACCGCTCTTTGATCACCTGACCGGGTAGATTTAACGCCTCGCGGGCCTGCACAGCGACCAGGGCCTCTTCGACCGAAGGGTAAATGGCGAAATAGTCCAGATGCCCCCCCAACCGGATCACTTCCAGGGCGCTTGCCGAGGGCCCGACCAGAACGATAGGAGAGCTACCCCGCTCCTGAGAGACGGTCACCAAAGCTTTGAGACTGGCCGTCGTCAGCGTGTCCACCTGGGAGAGATCAATGATTGAACTGGCCGGGGTCTGCTCGTCGGCCAGACGCGCTAACTGCTGCACCAACTGATCTACTCCCCGCTCATCGAGAACACTGATGGGAGTCAAAATAGCGGCCTCGCCATCCGGCGTCAACTGAAAATCAACCATGCTAGGCGGTGTGATGTCAATGACCAGTCCCTCGTAAGCCACCAGCACCTCGCAGGTCGGCCGGATTGTATCCTGAGCCTGATACGCAATAGCCGTCTCCTGAATCTCTTGCAACTCGGCGTCCGAGTACGTCGGATCATGGTGAAAGAGGAGCAGCTTGCTGACATTAGCAGCCCGCGCCAGGTCCACTCCGATCATGGAGGAACTGTGCCCCCAGTCCACTTTTTGGTGCCAGGCCTCCCGCAGGGTGTACTGAGCGTCAAAAATGAGCACATCCGCATGGCGAAAGAACTCGATGTGTGGTTGGACGCTATCGTCATCCAACCGCTTGTACTCGCAGTCAGTGGCATAGACCAGGATACTTTGTTGATCCTGAAAGCGATAACTATACGAATCCCCAGAATGATTGTTTCGGATCAGGTCAACGCACACCCGGCCGATGTAGACAGGTTCGTCGGTCGGCAGCGTGATGAACTCTAAATCCGCCCGCATATCGGCCAGAGAGGCCGGCCAATTGAAGGGTCGTTGCTGTTCCTCCAGGGCTTTTTCGACATCGTGAACTCCGTAAATAAAGATACGGTTACCGGGTACGAACGCTGGCATAAACATCGGGAACCCTTGGATGTGGTCCCAATGCGCGTGACTGATGAAAAGGTGCATGACGCCCTTGCCGCGACCAAAATTCCCCTCCAACAACTCGAGGCCCAGGTTGTGAATACCAGATCCGGCGTCCAGGACAAAAAACTCTCCCCCTGCCTGGACCTCAACGCAGGGGGTATTGCCACCGGCTGTACCACGGACCAGGGGAGGCAATCTATGAACGCACTCCCGAACCAGCCCCTCGTCGCCCGTATCCAGCCCCTTCGGCAAGCCCAGAATCACCTGAACGATCTTTTGCTCTACTTCCTCAGATCTCAGTGGGGAGGGGATAGACCCTCGCGCACCCCAAATCCGTATCTTCATAACACCCTCAACTCGAAACTAGATCGGTATCGGCGCGATGACCTGAGACGATGCAAACATCCAAGTTACGAGGGCAGCGTTGATCAAGGCGCCTAAATATATCTTGCCGGTGAGTTGGCAGAACCACGTCGAGATGGGAATCACCATCACCAGGACACCGATAATATGGAACAAATTCATCGTAAAGGAGGCCAAAACACCCCCAGGTCCCACGAAAGGGATCACTCCCATCGTCAAGAGTGGAACGTACTGCACCAACATAAATAGAATCAGAGGAATGATCATTGTCACCACATTGGAGAGGGACCACGCCACATACGTCTTGAACCAGCTTGCACGCCGGGGACCACGGAGCTGCCCGTGGAGAAAGATGCCCTGGAGCACAAAACCGATCAGAATAAACGGGAAATAGCGGCAGAACATGCCGACCCGGTAGAGGGTCAGATCGCTGGCAAAGGGAAAGATGAATCGAAAATCCACGATCAAGATCCGTTCCAAAATCGCCTCGCTCGCGTATACAAACGCGAACAGGGTACCGGCCAACAGAACCGTCTTGCCGATTTGCCCGACATCCAGGGCAAAACGGTCCTTCCGGTACGAGGCCCCCAAGTCGAACCACGTCAACCCGTTCTCCCGAGACTCGCGCTTGAACCACCGCCGCAGGATCAAAAAACCGACGAGATTCGTGCACAGGAACCACCAGACGATGCCATTGACCATCATCATGGGGAACAGGGTGTCAATCGGGACGACGTACACGTGCAGCCCAAACAGGGCGAATATCAGGGGCAAGTAGAGCCACATCAGGGCGCCATTGACCATCGCGAATCTCGCGTACGCCCGGCGAGTACAGACATACACATCCGAGACCGAGCCCTGAAGGGAGCGAAAGAACTCGGTCCGCAGCAGCAAGAGCCCCAGTGGCAGGATGGAGGCTAGGCCTGCCAGCATGGCGACCAGGGTGGCCCACTCCTTGATCGGCCAAATCTGATTGTGCGGATCAACCCAGTACCTCTCCGGGAGACGAAGGGCGTCTCGCATCCACACGAGCGCCTGGGTGATAGCTGCCCGACTGTGCGATTCCTGGATGTGAATCGCTCGGGGCACAAAGACGCGCCGTGCGGTTCCCTGGGCGAAATCCCCATACGTCACCCCCAACTGAGGATTCTCGACCGGGATCACCTGGCGGGTCTGTGGGGTGCTCATCCACTCCTTCGCGATATCCCTGACTCCGGTCATACGCTGGCGATATTCGTCCCACTGGCCGATGATCATCAACATGTTCTTGGGCCTCGTATCGGAGGCTTCCAGTGTGTAGGCAAAGCCAGAGATGACCAACGCCTCGACCGTCGAATCTTGCAGGGCGACGGTGTAGGCCATCTCGGCCCCCAGACTGTGCCCCATCATGCCCGTCCGCTCGGCGTCCACGTAGGGCAGGCGGCGCAGATATTCCAGTGACGTTCTGGCCCCATACGTCACATCGAAATCAGAGTCAGGATAGTTCGGAATCCCGGAATTACCCCGCCCAATGGCATCAATGTTCAAAACGACAAAACCCCGGCGGGCCAACTCGATGCAGTAGGCATCGCTCGTCTCCCGGTTGTTCTGATAGCCGTGAATGTAGACCACACCCGGCAGGGGATTGTCTGGAGCGGCATCCTCCGGCCGGAGGAGTTTGGCCCGGACCGGGATGCCATTCCAATTCCTGTAAGTCACATTGGTAACTTGAACTCGCCCCCCATCCCGCTGCACCAACGACGCCACCACAACTGCACTCACCAGAACGACGAGACAGGCAGCCAGAACCCACCCCGCCTTGCCGAGTCGTTTATAAAGCTCTGCTGTGTCCAACCTTCTCCCCCCTATCCAGGCCGTTGTATCATCACGATGCCTGTCGAGTAGTATACAATCATAGAACAAAACTTACAAGCCCACTCTCCCATTTGACAGAACGAGTGGAGCGTGTTACCATCTATCCTATGCAGGGTCGAAACAGACACATGTTCCACTGAATACACGCACCACCAAGCGGGAAAGACAGGGGCCGGGTGGTGCCGTTTTTTTCTTGTATCGTTTTACACACATTCTGTCACACGTATCGGAGTAATCATATGACTGAAAAACTGCGCATCATTCCCCTTGGCGGCCTGGGAGAGGTCGGTAAGAATATGCTGTGCATCGAATATGGACGTAATATCCTCGTCATAGATGCCGGCATCATGTTCCCCGAATCAGACATGCTGGGGATAGATTACATCATCCCCGACTGGGGATACTTGCGGGACAAGGCCAACATGATACGGGCCATTATCATCACCCACGGGCACGAGGATCACATCGGCGCGCTCTCCCATTTCTTGAGCGAGTTCAACGTTCCCGTCTACGCCACGCGGCTCACCCGAGGTCTGATCGAGGTCAAATTGAAACGCCGTCACCCGCCGGGGCCGGTCACACTGCACACCTTTGCCCCCGGCGACGTCATTCACATCGGCCCCTTTACCGTGGAACCGTACCACGTCTGCCACTCCATTCCCGACGGCGTGGGTCTGGGCATCACCACACCGGCCGGTCTGATCGTACACAGCGGCGACTTTAAATTCGATCACACCCCGGTCGACGGCTGGCCCACCGATTTTGCCAAACTGGCCGAGTTCAGCGGTCGCGGGGTCCTGGCACTCCTCTCCGACAGCACCAACGCCGACCAGCCCGGTAATACGTCCTCAGAGGCCGTGCTGAACGACGCCTTCCACCAGGTTATGCGCCAGGCTCCCGGACGGGTCATCGTGGCTACCTTTGCCTCCCTCATCTCGCGCATCCAACAGGTAGTCGATGTAGCCGGTCAGCACGGACGAAAAATCGCCATCGCTGGTCGCACCATGGCGGATAACACCAAGATGGCCCGTAACCTGGGGTATCTCGACATACCGGATGATATGTTGGTCAACCTGGGGGACACCAAGCACCTCCCGGCCCGCAAAACTGTCATTATGGCCACCGGAGCTCAGGGTGAGCCCACAGCCGTCCTGGGACGGTTGGCTGTGGGCACTCACCCCTCGCTGAGCATCCAGGAAGGGGATACCGTCGTCCTCTCCTCGCACACCATACCCGGCAACGAGGAACTGATCCACCGCGTCATCAATCGCCTTTTCCAACAGGGCGCTGACGTCTACTACGACCCCCTCGCCCAGGTGCACGTCTCCGGCCACGCCAGCCAGGAGGAACAAAAGCTGCTGCTCAACATGCTCCGCCCGCGCTTCTTTATTCCCATCCACGGTGAATTGCGCCACCTCAAACAACACGCCAAAATCGCCCAACGCCTGGACATCCCGCCCGAAAACATCGCCGCGGTCGAGAACGGATATGTACTGACCATCGGCGAGCAGTTGCACATCGGTGAGCGCGTGCCGGGCGGGTACGTGTTCGTGGACGGGGCGCGGGTGGGCGAAGTGGGGCCGGCCGTGATGCGCGAGCGGGAGGAACTGGGACGCAACGGATTCGTCATGGCCATCGTGCGCTACAACCCGCAGAAGGGACAACCCGTGGGCCGCCCTCACATCATCACTCGCGGCTTTATCTTTGTCCCCAGTGCCGAAAATCTGCTGAGCGAGGCAGAGAAACTCACCCTATCGGCCGCTTCCACCAAGACCGGCACCCCAGGAGCAGAGGTCGAGAAGCAGATTCAATCCACCCTGTCCAAGTTTCTCTTCCAAGAGACCAGGAGCCGCCCCATCGTCATCCCAACGGTCCTCGAATGTGAGGCGTAACGCTCTGAGCTGAGACATTGTGGAATGACAAGCGGGTCGCCATCTCATCCGGGCACGCAGCCTGGGCCTGCATCCCAAAACCTTGTCCGCGAACAGGCCATTCTCCCGCTGCAGCGGTGAAAGCATCCACTCTGAAAAAAAAGATTTGGACTTGCAATTCACGTAGGAGAAGGGTACAATAGAATCTCTGACGTTACCATCAGAACAACCTCATCGGTCACGTTGCTGCACCAGTAGGAGAATGAGTATGGCCCGTAAAGGAATCGAGCGACTACTGTTGACGGCAGGCCTGGTTTGGCTCCTGCTATTCATAGGCCACGTGACCTTGACCTTGTGTGTGGCATCCGCTTCGCCGCTGCCCACAGATAATCGGCAACCCAGCGCTCTCGTGACAGTCACTGTGCCGATTACCCTGACGATCACGCCGGTCACGACGCTCACCCTGCCTGCGATGCCTACGACGACTACACCATCCATCGGGACGCCGGACACGCCGACCATCACCGCCTCCCTCACACCAACTCCCACGGCCATCCCCTCGCCATTCCCCACCGCTACCCCCACGCCATTCCCCACCGCTACCC
>DSDT01000145.1 GCA_011048615.1 Chloroflexota bacterium
GCAATTCCCGTTTTAGCATCGCCGTCACACATTTGACGTTCGTAGTGGCGACTTTAGTCGCTTCTATTGCGCAAACAGCGACTAAAGTCGCTACTACGAACTCCATAACGGGAATTGCTGTAGCAGAGATCATCACCATGCTGCAAGATATGGGGCGTCGGACGTACTCCTTCGCCGCCCTCGACACTCTCGAATTTCTGCGCCGCAGCGGCCGCCTGACCCGGCTGCAGGCCAGCCTGGGCAGTGTGCTGCAGGTCAAACCTCTGCTAAAGATGCACGCCGGTATGGTGGATATGGAACGGGTCCGCACGTCAAAGCGCGCCATCGAACGGCTGATCGAACTGGTCAGCGAACTCGCCCCACTAGAGGCCCTGGCGATGGTTCACACCCACGCCCTTCAGAGGTCACAGGTCCTATACCAACACGCCCAACACCTTTTTCCCGACGACACCCTCCCCTTGTCCGAAGAAGTCACGCCTGTCATCGGGACCCACGTCGGACCCGGCGGCGTGGGACTCGTCTGCGTAACGACCAGGTGATCAAGGATCTATGGCCAAAGATTCACCGCCACTCCCACAGCCAGAACAGGCCACTCACTGCCCCCCCCTCGCCCGGCCGGAGACGCGATCATCAATCCCGGCTCTTTCCGATCCTCTTCTACTATCCCGTCTCCAATGTTCCAGTCCATTCTCACCGCCGACGATGACATCGGTCGCCAACCCCAGGAACAAACCGTGGGCAACGATACCGGCCCGCCGGTCCAGCTCGTTCGCCAGCCCGGTTGGATATGGGATGGACCCAAAATCACAATCAATGATCCAGTTCCCCTGATCCGTCCTGAAAGGCGCGCCATACCGATCCCGACGCAGCGATATCTCGGCCCGCAGCGATTCGAGATAGGCCGCCTGGGAGCGCCACCCGAAGGGCAACACTTCGACCGGCACCGACCACTCCGTGCCCAGCACTGGCGAGACCTTGGTCTCATCCACCACAATAATCTCGCGCCGACTGGCCTGGGCGACGATCTTTTCCCGCAACAGCGCTCCCCCTCCCCCCTTGATCAAGTCCAGGTCGGGAGTCACCTCGTCCGCACCGTCAATCGTCAGGTCAATCACGGGGTGCTCCTCCAACGTCGTCAGCGAGAGACCGAGCGCCCGGGCGTCTGCCTCGACCTGGGACGAGCAGGGCACGCCTAGAATGTCCTCCAGTTTACCGCTCCGCAGCAACTCGGCGATACGGCGCAGGGCAAAGATGGCAGTGCTGCCGTGCCCCAATCCCACCACCATCCCCGATGCGACGAACTCGACCGCCCGTTCGGCGGCCTGGCGTTTCAAGTGTGAGATACCCGTTTCCACCCCAACTCCTCTCGCGCTAAAACACTCGCTACGACCCCAAGAATGACGACCTCGCTAGCCCCCAATCCATCCGCAATCATCCCAAACCCAGTCCATAACGGGCTGCTCCCAACAGAGCCGCCTTGGGGTTCACGATCACGTGAATCGGCATTTGGGCCAACAGACCAAAGAAACGCCCTTTGCTGCGAAAGGATGCCAAAAATTGTCCGCCTGCCAGCGCCGAAAGAATGCGCGGCGGAATCCCCCCTCCCAGGTAAACCCCCCCGGTAGCCAACACCTTGAGGGCCAGATTTCCGGCCTCCGCTCCCAGAATCGAGACAAACATCTCTAGCGCGGCCTCGCACAACTCGCACGTCCTCTTCTTGCTCTCCTTGCCCAGCGCGACGCCGACGATCACCGGCGTGGGATCGTCCACCTCGGCCAGTTTTTGAGCCAGCCAGGCCGGTTCTTCACCCTGACCACTGTCCCGGAGGTAAGCGTAAATGTTCGGCAGACCCAAGCCGGAGCAGATGGACTCGTAGCTGACGTGCTCCATCCGCTCCTGGAGGTAGCGCAGCAGATCCACCTCAGACGAGTTCGTCGGTGCAAAATCCGCGTGCCCGCCCTCCGAGGGATGGGGCCAATACCGGTTACCGTCCCAGGTCAGATACGCCTCGCCCAGCCCCGTCCCTGGCGCTATCACAGCGATGGCGCCCCCCGGTACCGTCTGCCCCTCGTTCAACGTGTGCAGATCATTCCCCCCCAGAGAGGGCACCGCATAGGCGATGGCCACCAAATCGTTTATCAGCCTGACCGACGAGAGGTTCAGCGCTTCCTGAAGCTGCACCTCATCCAACGTCCAGGGCAGATTGGTAATGCTGGCCCGTCCGTTCACCACGGGGCCAGCCACCCCGAAACAGGCCTGGTTTACCCGCACCCTTACATCAACCTGAGCTAGAAACGCATCAACGACGGCCGTCAAGTGAGAATACTCGGCGCTGGGAAACGTCGCCTCTGCCAAAGGAGACCGCGGTCCAGCCTCCGAAACGAGCATCAGAGTGGTCTTGGTCCCGCCGATGTCACCGGCAAGCAACACTGTGGTCTTTTTTCCCATCTCTATCCATCCTTCAGCGCCCGGTGCTCGCCAGCCAGAGCAGTAGGGCGAACAGAACAGTCATCGACGCCACATCCGACGCCGATTGTATCCTCTTTTACGCCGTGCGTCAAACGAGCGCATTCACTCGTCCGCATGGAGACCTACCGCCAACAAATGAGGGGGACAGGATCTATCCTGCCCCCTCTCGTTGCCCCGGACTGGATTCGAACCAGCACGCCTAGAAAGGCACAGGCCCTCAACCTGCTGCGTATGCCTATTCCGCCACCGGGGCGTGGAATTATTATACCCACTCCATCCTACTTGTCAACCCAGCGTATTCCCTTGTGTGACATGCTGCCCAGAAGGGGTACTGTATGCCCCTTGCGCATTCCCGCCGGTATTGACAAAATGTATACATGTCAGATACAATAATGCACCACGCAGTTGAATCGCACAAGGAGCAAGATATGCCGACTATCTCTATCTCCAACGTTCGCAAAGCCTTTGGCGACGTACAGGCCCTGGATGGGATCTCGTTCGAGGTAAACTCGGGCGAGGTATTCGGCCTGCTCGGACATAATGGCGCTGGCAAGACGACGACAGTCCGCTTGCTCAACGGCGTGCTGTTCCCCAGCCATGGACAGGCGCGCGTGCTGGGGCTGGATCCCACTACCGATGGCCCGGCGCTGCGCCGTCGCACCGGCGTGTTGACCGAGACGCCGTCGCTCGACGAGCGCCTGACCGCTCGCGACAATCTGCTGATCTATGCCGACCTGTACGATGTGCCCCCATCCAAGCTCGGTCGGCGCGTGGACGAAATGCTCGAACAGTTCGAGCTGACCGACCGAGCCGACGACAAAGTGGGCGCCTACAGCAAGGGTATGAAACAGCGGCTGGCGCTGGCGCGCGCGCTGCTCCATCGCCCCGAGATCCTGTTCCTCGACGAGCCGACCGCCGGGCTGGACCCCGTCGTCGCGCGCCAGGTGCACGACCTGATCACCCGGCTCAGCCGCCGCGAGGGACGCACGGTCTTGCTGTGCACCCACAACCTGGTCGAGGCGCAGCAGCTGTGTGACCGGGTCGCGGTGCTGGAGCATGGCCGGCTGGTCGCGCTGGGTGCACCGGACGAGTTGGCGCGCGGTCTGGTACACCGCCTGCCGGTCGAGTTCGAGGTGGCGCCCGACGAGACGGCGGCGGCGCTGGCGGCGCTACAGACCCTCGACACCAATGCGCTGGCCCGGCGGGACGGCCGCCTCACGGCCCAGCTCGACCGCGATGCGATCCCCGTCACCGTCGAGGTGCTGCTCCAGGCCGGGGTACACATCTACCGTGTCAACCCACAGCAGCCAACGCTGGAGGACGTCTACTTTACCCTGCACAGAAAGGAGAACGGAGTATGAACACCCGCGCCATCCGCGCCGTCATTCGCAAGGACCTCAAGGTCGTCACACAGAGCAAGGGGGTCATGATCCCACTGATCATTGTACCGGTCATGCTACTCGTCGCCATGCCGGCGCTGACCGCGCTGCTGCCGATGTTCACCGATACGTCCAGCTTTCGGCTGACCGAACTGGATGCCTTTATCGAACAGATGCCAGCCGGCCTGCAGGCCGAGTTGGCCGGGTACGACGAACTGCAACGCATCGTCGCGCTGGTCGTGATCTATGAATTCGCACCGATGTACTTGATGGTCCCACTGATGGTCGCCAGCGTCATCGCCGCCGACAGCTTTGCTGGTGAGAAGGAGCGCAAGACACTGGAAGCACTCATCTATACCCCCACCACCGACCAGGAACTCTTCGTCGCCAAGCTCCTGTCGGCCTGGCTGCCGGCCATGGCCGTGGCACTGATCGGGTTCGTCCTCTATGGCGTGACGGCCAACGTCGCCGCCTGGCCGATCATGGGACGCCTCTTTTTCCCCCATGTGATGTGGCTGGTGTTGGTGACGTGGGTCGCGCCGGCAGTGGCCGGGCTGGGGCTGAGCACGATGGTGCTCGTCTCGGCGCGCGCACAGACTTTTCAGGAGGCCTACCAGATCGGCGGGGCGATCGTCCTGCCCATGCTGCTGCTCGTCGTCGGACAGGCAACCGGCGTGATGTATTTCAGCACCGGCCTCGTCTTTGTGCTGGGGCTGGCGCTGTGGGCGGTCGACGTGGCGCTGATCCGGCTGGGCCGGCGCGCCTTTCAGCGCGAGACGGTGCTGATCCAACTCTAGTGATAAACATCTTGACGTCGCCAGGGAGGTCGCATCGCAGTCTCTACCACCTTGCGCCATTCTGTGGTAGAATACCCATGAAATAGTATTGCGGAAGCGTTCCAATCCCCTGGCAATTGAAATGAGGATTGGATTTGTAGCGCCTTGACGAAACCACACAAGAGGAGAGTCTAATGCGAAAGCAATTACAAGAGCAAATTGCGCGTCTGAGGGACGCCGGCGCGCTCTACGTGGACGCGCGCTGGTATCCCATCGAAGAGACGAACGAGCTGCTGATGTGGAACGGCAACCTGAAAGAAGCCACCGCCTCCCGCGAGAGCGGCGTGGGCATCCGTGTGCTCTACAAAGGCGCGTGGGGGTTCTCGGCCGCTTCGGACGTCGGCAACCTCGCGGCGCTGTTCGACACAGCCCTCGACAATGCCCGCGTCGCCGCCGAGCGCGTCACCTTTCCCGTCCGCCTGGCGGAGAAGGACGCCATCCAGGCGACCTTTGCGAGCCCCAACCGGACCGATCCATTCACCGTGCCGCTGGCAGACAAGCTGGCGTTTTTGCAGGCGATGGACGAAAAGCTGAATCAGCCGGGCGTCTCGCAGCGGATCTGCGCGCTGACGTTCATCCGCAAGCAGATCGTCTTGATGGATTCCGAGGGCAGCGAGATAGAGAAAACCATCATCGAGGTCTTTCCCTCCCTGGAAGTGATGGGTCTGGATGCGCAAGGGATGATGCACTCGCGCAAGTTCAATCCGACGCGCATGGGGGACACTCGTGGGTGGGAGACCCTCGATATGGACGTTTTCAGCGCCAACGCCGAGCGGATCGTGCGCGAGATGAACGAGGTGCTCGTGGCCGAAGACTGCCCCAAGGATGTACGCTCGGTGATCCTGCTGCCCGGCATCATGTACCTGCAGACCCACGAGACGATCGGGCACGCCCTGGAGCTGGACCGCATCCTCGGTTACGAGCTCTCCTATGCGGGCGGCTCGTTCGTCCGGCTCAGCGATTTCGGCACACTGCGCTATGGCTCGGAAAAGCTGACCGCCCGCGCCGACGCGACGATCCCCAACAGCCCGGGCAGTTTCGGCTATGACGACGATGGCATCCCGACCCAGGACAATCTGCTGATTGATAGGGGCCTGCTCGTGGGCGCCATCACCGGCCGCCAGATGGTGGAGGAGGCGAACGCCCGCGCCGGACGGCGCATTTTCGACGGCAGCAGCGGCGCCAACCGCGCCACGGCGTTCTATCGCGTGCCGATCGAGCGTATGACCAACATCAACATTGATCCCGGCGATGACGGCACGCTGGATGACATCGTCAGGAATACCGAGCGGGGCATCATTCTGGATGGCGACAAGAGCTGGTCCATCGGCTCGAACCGCGAACAGTTCCACTTTGCCACCGACATCGGCTGGCTGGTGGAGGATGGACAGGTCACGCAGGTGGTCAAGAACTCGACTTACCAGGGCGAGACCATCCCGTTCTACAATTCGCTGTCGGCGGTGGGCGACGAGTCCACCTGGGAGGTCTGCTACGTGCCGAACTGTGGCAAGGGACAGCCGAACCAGATCATGCAGTTGGGTCATGGCGTTCCGATCTGCCGTTTCGACCACGTGAGAATAGGAGAATAGCCGTGAAGGATCGAATTTTGGAAACCCTGCGTGACTTGCGGGCGTATGCGCTGGCGAAAGGCGTAGAGACCGCGTTCCTCTATCACGAAGAAGACAGTTACCTGATGCGTTTTGCCAACTCGGCCATCTCGTTGAACACCAACGAGCACCTCGTTCGCCTGCAGATCACGGCCTACCAGGGTCGGCAGCGCGCCAGCTACGAGATGATCACCGCGCTGGACAAGCTGGACGAGATGCAGGAGGGGGTAGACATCGCCGCCGAGATGGTGCAGCACGCCCAACCCCTGAGTTACGACCCCACCATTCCGGTCTATGCCGAGTCCTTTAGCGACGAAAGCGGCCATGATCCGGCGCTGGCGACGTTCGGCAATCCAGAGCGGTTGGCGTTTTTCAACCAGGCGGTGGCCGGGCTGGAGACGGACGAGATTCAGCTTTCGGGTATCTTTTCCTGCGGCGCCAACACCATCGCCCAGATCAATACCCGCTCCGAACAGACACAGTATTTCAAGACCTCGGATGCCCAGATCAGCATCGTGCTGTCGCACACCGCGCTCAAGTGGGAAGTGATCGCCGAGCAGTCCGCGCAGCAGACGGCCGACCTGGACCCGGACGGGCTGCGGCGCGACCTGGCGTTCCTGCTGGAGCGCTACCAGCAAGACGCGCCGCAACAGATCCCGTTGGGAGCGTATGACATCGTCTTTGGCCCGGCGGCCCTCGGCGACCTGCTGAGCATGATGGGCTACGTCGGCTACAACGGCGGCGCGATGAAGCGCGGCTATTCGTTCCTCCGAGAGGATCAGGTCGGCCAGCGTGTCTTCTCCCCCCGGTTCACGTTGACGGACGACCCCACACGGCGGGAGACGTTTCCGTTCCGGCGCGACCTGATGGGCATGCCCCGCCGGCCGTTCCCCATCTTTGTTGATGGGGTGTTCCAGGGCTTTATCTGGTCACAGGACGATGCCGACGAATTCGACGCGCAACCGACCGGGCACACCGTGCCGCACACCAGCATGGTGATGCAGGGCAGCGACGTGACGGCGAGCAGCCTGCAAGAGCTGGTGGCGATGGAGCGCGATCACGACGTCCTCTACATCCCCTTCCTGCACTATATGAATGTCGTGAATCCCTCCAAGGGCCTGGTCACCGGCAGTTCCCGTTTTGGCGCGCTGCTACTCAAGCGGGATGGCGCTGTCGTCGTGCCCTACAACGTGCGCCTGACGCAAAGCCTGCTCGATATCTTTGGCGACCGGCTGGCGTGGGTGTCGCAGGCGCAGGTCGTCGCCAACACGTCAATGAGCTATGGGGCGCGCAATCCCAGAGCGATCATCGTGCCCGCGCTGATGCAGGTTAACGGGCTCGAGATCTCACACTCGAATCCGTCGTACTAATCAGTTGTCAGGTGCGACGCACCTGGACATTCCCAACTGAAATCAGTTGTCAGGTGCGACGCACTTGGGAAGTGCGTCGCACCTGGACATTCCCAACTGAAATAATCCCCGTCTGCGGGCCACTGGCTGGTGGATCGTCCTTGGCGGGCTGGCGAACAGCGCCTGGATCTTTTTGTGGCACTATGAGCAGTTCCCGCTGACGTTGATCGCCATGCTGGTCCTGCTCGCCACGCTCATCGTCACCTACCTGGGCCTCGGCATCGGCCGGACGGCGGCCCCCGCGGCCGAGACTTGGGCGGCGCGCCTGCCTTTCAGCATCTACCTGGGCTGGATCACCGTCGCAACTGTAGCGAACGTGACCTCGCTGCTGGATTACTGGGAATGGGGTAGGTTCGGGATCGCTCCGGAAATCTGGATGGGGATCGTGCTGGCGGTGGTGCTGGCGGTTGTAGCGCTGGTGAATCTCACTCGCCGCGACGTGGCCTATGCGCTGGTGATCCTGTGGGCGTTGGCCGGGATCGCGGTCAAACACGCCGCCGTCGCGGCCGTGGTCATCCCAACCTGGATCACTTTTGGGCTGGTGGCGCTGACGCTGGCAGCGGCGTTCTTCCTGCGCAGGGTGGGCCCGAAGGATGAAAGGCGCTCAGCGGCAGTGTAGACGCGGTCAATTACTCGCCGGCCCAGAGCGGCTCGTCGAAGCCGCCGACCAGCGGTCACATCCCGTCGCCGTCGACGTCGGGCTGGCGCATCTCCACGCACAGCAGCGAGCCAGCCCTCGATCTCGCGCCGCATGACCTCGACGACGCGTTCCCAATCCACCACAGGGGGAACGGGTCGGGCGGCGCGGCCTCGACGGCCAACCGCGCCCGCTCGGCAACGATCTGCTCCAGCCGCGCGGCCCGCGCGTTGATGCACGCGGGATCACCCGGGCACATTTCTTCCCGCGCGCGGGGTGAAAAGAGTGCCTCGATATCAGGGCCATAGTTCGAGCCGTCGCCAGGCACGCGATGCTCGACCACCTGGTAACTGTCCGCGCGCCCGCGTACCACCAGGGCGACCGGCAGGCTGGAGGCGGCGCCCATCGTCAGTTCGCCCTGCGCCACATAGTACTCGGCGCACAGCGCCCAGACGTAGACGTTCTGCGTCCATGCTTGCATATCCGCGTCGAGCAGTTCGACGGCGCAAAAGACCTCGCCGCCAAACGACGCCAGCCCCACGTGCTCGACCAGGTACGCTTCGATGGCATCCTGCATCTGCGGCTCGATCACTCTGGAAGCCTCCGGCACCGGTCGGAGCGCGTCCCGCAGCAGCCACGCGCCGAGCGCTGCCGCCAGAATCAGGACCGCAGCCACGGCGGCGCCCAGGTAAACACTAGAGCGTGACAGATCTCTCATCACGTCTCCTTGATCTGTGGTCGGCTTCAGGGTGACGGATACCCCACAGGCAGCAGATAGAGCGGCTCGTGATCGTCCGACAAACCGAGCGCCGATTGCAGAGACGCCGCCTCCAATGCGCCAATGGGAACACTCCCCAGGCCCAAAGCCACGGCTTGCAGCGATAGGTTCTGCGCCGCATGTCCAACTTCCATATGGACGTAACGCGGCGCTCGGTCGCCATACCGCTCTGCTGTACGCGCGTAGACGGCCGTAAACAGAAATACTGCCGGCGCCGCACGTAAAGCATCCTGGCGCAAACCGGCTTCCCACGCCGCCAGGCGCATATCCTCTGCAGTCAAGCGCGTCAAGCGGTGACCGTCAGGGCGATAATGGTACAGCCCATCCGGAAGGATGACATACAACTCTAATGGATACAATGCGCCCGCTGACGGCGCCGCTCGTAGCCCATTGGGAGCGGTGATGCCCTGTGCCGCCCAAAGCAACTGCCCGACCTGTTCCAACGTAAGCGGCTCCGACGTGAACGCCCGTACCGAACGCCGCCTGACAATCGCCGCTTCCAACGACATACCCCCATCCAGGCTCGGTGAGGGCAAATCCAGGACGACGGACTCGGTACGCAGATCCGTTCGGGCAGTGCTGCAGGCTCCACCACTCGTCCCTACCAACAATGCCAAAAGACAAATCCGCAACAAACCTTTCCGAATCAGATACATCACGGCCTTTCCCCTTCCTAAAAGCTCGGTGAAAAGGATCGCCCACGCCATAGCTTGCTCAAATACCGCTCTACGAACTCTGTACCCCGCCAAATCCGGCCGCTCCTCGTGCCCCATCTCGGACTCGGAACGTATGGCCGGTTGGTTGAAATATGCTGAATCGGAGCCCTGCGGCCCCGACCCAGCACAACCATTACAACCTGCTTTCGCCCCCTCTCGCGTCTCCCTATCCAGTTTTCAGGGAGTGCCTTCCCTATTCTTCCCGCTCAAACTTGAAGGACACATTCACCTTGGCTCAATATGTTACCACCTCGCCATGCTCTATCTGCATAATTCGTAAGCGTTCAAGATTAGCGCCGCCGGGACATAAAGTACCCCCAGCCCCATTGATGGGCCGCTACCGTGATTCTACTCGGTTGAAATTTTCCGTGCCACGCCCTGGCGTGACTGATCAAGTCTCCTGGCGAGCGGCGAGCAGTTGACTGAGCAGCTCGCTGCGCGGCGGCACCAACGTGAGCTGTCCTGCGCCCTCCAAGATTTTCTGCGTCTCTAAAATCTCAAACATCGCGTTCGCTACTTGAGGATCGGCGGTGATGGTTTGCATAGCCTGACCGACGATGCGCGGGCGGATAGCATCAGCTTTGGCGAACTCGACAGCCGCCTGCCGTTCGGCGGTGCTAGTGATGATATTGACCTGGTTTGCGCCATCCTGTCGGATCGCCGAGGTCACCTGCCGCAGCCGATTGACCACTTTGGCCTCAATCTGCTGAATCATCCCTATGTCACGAAAGTGGACTTTGCGGATGTAGACCGATCCGAGTTTGTAGCCCCATTCGTGCGAACGCGGCGAGACCTCCTCGCGCACAGTCCGGCTCATACTGTGACGATCAATGAGCATTTGATCCAACGGCAGGTTGCTCAAGGAGCGCACGACAGCATTGCTGACATTGGCCGCCAGGGAGCCGCGCGGGTCAGCATTCTTGAACAGATAGGATACCGGGTCGCTGATGTACATCTCGTACCAGATGCCCACCCCCATCGGCGCCCCCTCCTCCGAGTTGACGGGATTGCTCCGCAGGTACTGCTGATCGAGACGCATATCCAGAACCCGGAGACTGCCAAGCCAGCGGACCAGGAAAGCGCTGGGGCCGATCTTCAAGGGCAGCAAGTGCAGACCCGGCTCCTGCAAAATGCCAATGACCCGGCCAAACAGCACAAAGACCTGGCAGGTCCCCTCCTGCACGATGGTGTAAAGGCCGAGCAGCCGCAATAAAAAGAGTGCAATGGGCATCACGAACCACATAGCGACAAAGGTCGCCAATGCTGCGCCGAAAAATTCGATCAGCGTGTTCATCCTTCCACCTCCCGCACCACGTGTTGGGCCCGCGCGTAAAGGCCCAGCCGGACATTCCGTAGATAAGCTAGCAGCGCCGCCGGCCCACTTTGCCGCAAGGCCTGCAGTTGTTCAGCCAGCGCGATCAGCGGCTCCACTTCAGCCTGTGCATTGAGAGTTTCGATTTCCACTGCCCGTTTCGACTGCACGATCTTCTGATCGGCCGCGGCCTGAGCCAGGCTGATGTCAGACGAGACTTGATTGTGGGCCGTATTGATCGCGGCCAATGCCGATTCCACTTCGGCGGGCGGATCAATACCCGTGATGAGCGAGGCATCCAGAACGATGCCATAACGGGCAGCGGATGAAGCGCACTCGCGCTCCATATGCTCGTTCAGGTCCCGCAGGTTCTTACGTAGGTCGTTGATGGATACATCGGTGACAATGCTCATCTCTGCGCCGCGCGCATCTTTCGCGGCCGGCACCTCGAAACTGGCGATACGTTCGCGCAGCACTGAGACAAAGTACCCCATGACGTGTGAAATAGGATATTTGACGCCGAAAAAATAGGCATACAAATTATTCTCCGCTACCCGGTAACGGATTTGGCCTGTCAAGCCAATTTTGAGCTGATCTTTGGTTACCCCTTCCAGAATCGTGCCGCCCACGTTGGCATGGGGATCTTCTGGATCGAGCGCCATGTTCATCGTTTGGGTGGCGACGGAAACTTTGTACACGCGCTCCCAAGGCCATTTAAAGTACGGTCCGCCCGGTTGGATGACGCGCACCTGGGGATAGTTGTACCGTTTTTTATGCTCGGCACTGAGCGTCTCGCCCAGCGGCGAGTCGGCGGTCATCGCGTTGCCCACGCGCTCCGCCCGCCCAAATACCGTTTTCACCGCCCGCTCGTTCTGATCCACAGCGTAGAATGCAGTGAGCAAGTAGCGACAAGCAAACCAGACCACAAACCCGACAATCATGCCTACCAAGATACTCATCGGACACCTCCTCGAACAATATATGTGTGGTACCAACTTGCACTACGGACCATTCTTCCTTTCGTTGACAGACGACCTCGTGCCTTGATCAAGCGCATCGTCAAGGAAAACTTGATCTAACAGACCAAGGGTCTACACGGATTCGTGGGGGAAAATTTCGCAGCAGCAGGTGACGAAAGCGAA
>DSDT01000224.1 GCA_011048615.1 Chloroflexota bacterium
CCCTACCGCCGACCCCCGACTCTTCCCAGGCCGCCATCTGGCCGCTGATGATCGGCATGGTCGCTGTGACCGTGCTGGCGGCTATCGTGGGTGGGCTCATCCGGTATCGAGGAGGACAGTATGGAAACCGCGCCAATTTCTGAACCTCAGCCCATCGCCTCCTCCCGGTCCCGCGTCACGTTCCTCGTCAACCGCGCATTGATCGTGTTGGCCGTAGCCGCCATCCTCGGCGGGCTGCTGTTCGACCAATGGCACATGGTGCTGCGCAACGCCATCTTGCTCTGATATTCCTGCATCGGCCTCGGGTAGGCCTGCCGCTCACCACGACACGGATCGACGATGAGAGGAGAAACGAATCGAGGAGAATCATTCTGGCGCCGGCTGGCCCGCCGCCGCTCCCTGATGCAACTCGCTTCCACCCTGGCACTAAACTCTTACGCCACCCAAGGAACCACTAGGGGGATTCCCTGCCCGGCGCTCAACTGTTACGCCTGCCCGGCAGCCGCCTTTGCCTGTCCCATTGGCGCCATCCAGCACTTGATTGGGCGGCGACAGGTGCCGCTCTACGTGTTGGGCGTCATCGGGCTGGTCGGCGCCCTGGTGGGACGGGCCAGCTGCGGCTGGTTCTGCCCTTTTGGCTGGTTTCAGGAGCTGATGTACAAGCTCCCTACCCCCAAGCTGCGGCTGACCAACCGGTTCAACTGGACCCGCTACGTCGTTCTGGCGACGCTCGTCATCGCTGTGCCTCTCGTCACCCGCGAGCCGTGGTTCTGCAAGCTCTGTCCGACCGGATCGTTGCAGGCCGGCATTCCGGTCGTCGCCCTCGATCCGCTGATTCGGGACGCCATCGGCGCATGCTACTGGATCAAGATGGGAATTCTGGGGATATTCCTGGCCTGGATGAGCGTCACCCGGCGGCCCTTTTGCCGTTGGGTCTGTCCGCTAGGGGCGCTCTGGTCGCCGCTCAACCCCGTCAGCAGCTGGCGTTTGCAAGTGGATCAAGAGTCCTGCATCCGCTGCCACCGCTGCCAACAGGTCTGCCCGGTGGATATCGCGGTCTATCAGGACCCGAACGCCGGAGCTTGCATCCGCTGCCTGAAATGTATGGGCGTGTGCCCGGTCAACTGCATCTCGGTGAACTCCTTGGGTTGGTCGGTGGAAGCGAGTCGCAGCGGGGACCCTGGAATTCCATAGACCGCTCGGCCGTCACGCTGTGTCCGCGCTCGACGCCAGCCGCAGTCGGAGGAACAACCACGGCGCGCCCAATCCGGCCCACAGCCCCACCAGTGCGTACCGCACGACACGCAGCGCAAAGTAGAACGGCTCCCCCTGACTGGGAAATAGCGCGCTGAGGCCCAAATAGATCACGATCAACCCTACCGCTCCGACCAGGAACCGCGCCACGCGCTGGCCCAACGGCCCGTCGGCGCTGAAAGGAACAAAGTGAAACGTCAACACGCTGCCAATCCCCACTCCCATCAACGAGGCTGCCGGGCTGGCGGCATCCTTCGTGGGAAACAGGATCAGCAGCACCAGCGGTCCACCCACGGCCAGCGCCAACTGGCCCAGCAGGCCGATCCGCTTGAGCCACTCTTCAACGTGCGGTCTCAACAGGACATAGAGCAGGAGCACGACGGCGCCCACTATCCAACCCGCCAATACGTCGGTGGGGAAATGCACCCCCAGGTAGATGCGGGAGAACCCGATCAAGACCATCAAGAGCACCGCCACGCCCCATACCCAGGCCTTGCGGAACTCGGTCGCGATCACACCCCACACAACGGCGGCTGACTGGGAGTGACCGCTGGGCAGCCCGTATCCACTGATCTCGTGCAGTTGGACGCTGGGGTCCAGGTCAAACGGGCGCGGATGACCAAACAAGTCTTTCAGCACCACGTTCCCATAGGCCGAGAGCAAAAAGGTACATCCCAGACGCACTCCCAGGGAGAAATCCACACACCAGAGAATCAATGGCAGAAGAAGCATAAAAAACTCTTCATCTCCCATAAAGGTAATGGCCTTGAAGACCAGATCAAGGGCTGGCCCGTGCACCATTTGAATCGAGCGAATTAAATCAAGTCCCCACTGCCAAACTGCGTCCATTCCCCCTCCTTCATTCAGATCTATGCGCTAAAACGCTCATTACAAACCCTGGTCGTCATTCCATGGGCGCCAGCGTCCCATCAGGCAAGATTGCTCCCTTGAGAGAGCGGGCCTTTCCAAGTTGTTTGTTGGTCACCTCGGCGTCCCTCAGGTTCGTCTCTTCGAAGCAGGTCATCCATAGATCGGCCCCCCGCAGGTTAGCGCGGCTCAGGTTCGTTCCCACCAACAGGGCCTCCCCCAAATTGACCTCGATCAGGTCGGCGCCGTCCATTGTGGCTCCGCTCAGATCCGCCCGGCGCAGATCGGCCCCTTGCAGAATAGCCTCGCTCAGAACAGCCTGGCGCAGATTGGCCCGGCGCAGGTCCGCTCCCTGGAGAATGGCGCGGCTCAGGTTGGCTTCGCTCAGATTCGCCTCGCGCAGGTTGGCGCCGATCAAGTTGGCCCCGTTCAGATTGGCTCCTCCCAACACAGCGCCGCTCAAATCCGCCTTGCGAAGTCCTCCCAGATTGGCCCCCAGCAGGTTGGACCCGCTCAGATTGGCGCGGCTCAGATCCGCGCCGATGAGATTGACGCCGCTCAGGTCCGCCCCACTCAGGTCGGCGTCGTTCAGGTTGGCCTTCCACAATGCGGCGCCGCTCAAGACAGAGCCGCTCAGATTCGCCCGCTCCAGGTCGGCATCCAGCAGGTCTGCCTCGCTCATCGTGGCGCCATGCAAATTGGCTTTGCAAAGGACTGTCCGCTGTAGAACAGCCCGGCTCAGATCAGCCCGGCTCAAATTCGCTCCCCTCAGGTTGGCCCCACCCAGGTCTGTGTTCACCAGGCTAGCATCGCTCAGATCGCTGCCTCTCAAATCGGCTTCCACCAAATCGGCCCGGCTCAGGTCCGCTCCACTCAAATGAGCCTCCCGCAGGTCTGCCCCCCGCAAATTGAGCCCTGTCATATCGAGGCCATTCAGGTCCACGCCTCGCATGCGAGGATGGGGACCAGCAGCAATGAGAGCTAGCACCAACTCTTTGCGCGTGATCTCCGCCATATGGCTTACCTTTCCGACCAGACTCTCGCCAGATGCCGCCGCTTTCTGGACCTGGCCCGACAACCCCACATCCCGGGTGATTATATCTCGCCCACGCCATTGGTGAACGGACCACCTGGCAAAAACCTCCGAGGCCCATCACCCACCCCGGAGGCCGCCCATACAGAGGCTATATCCCTGTCCCACCGCAACTGCCCACAGGGTGCGACGTCCTTGGCAGTTACGCTCCAAGTAGAAAAGCAGCCGTCTACGAGGCCCGTCCCTCTGGCAACTCCGACTCGTCCAAGGGCAGGCCGATGTAAAACGCACTCCCCTGGTCCAACTCGCTGTCCACCCATACTTTGCCGCCGTGCCGCTCGACGATGGATTTGACAATCGCCAACCCCAGGCCCGTCCCCTGGATACTCGTGGTATCGCGCCGCTTGACACGATAGAATTTTTCAAACAAGCGCACCTGGTCATCTGGGGCGATGCCGATCCCCGTATCAGTGACCCGTACCACAGCCTGATCGCTGTGCACCATCAGACTGACTGTCACGGTCCCTCCACTGGCGGTGTATTTGATCGCGTTATCCACCAGGTTAGTGATCGCTTGGCGCAGCAATGCGGCATCGCCCGCCACCACCGCCATATTCTCGGCCGGCTCCATACGCAGCGTGAGACCCTTGGCCGTCGCCCGGGCCCGCATACTGTCCACAGCCTCGACCATGATGGCCCCCAGGTGGCATGGTCTGCGCTCCAACCCCACGCCAGCCTCGATGCGCCCCAGGTCGAGCACGTCATCAATCAATCCACTCATCTGTCCTACGCCGTGCAGGATTTTCTCGACGTACTTGCGCTGCTTTTCGTTCAGTTCTCCCACCATCGGGAGCATTGTCGTGTAGCCGCGCATAAATGTCAACGGCGCCCGCAGATCGTGCGACACCGTCGCTACAAACTCGGACTTGAGCTCGTCCAGTTCCTTAAAGTAGGTGATGTCACGCATCACAACCACGCGACCGATGCGCTCTCCATCGGCACTCAAAATGACAGAGACACTGGCATACATCGTCCGTCCGTCCGGCAGAGGCACTTCTTCAGTCAACGCCTCGCTCAAGGCCAGCGGCTCTTCAAAGATTTGGACCAATGCCGCTTCCAGGCCAGCCTCGTTGATCTTTTTACCGATCAAATCGTCGGCTATGATACCCAGAGCACGCTCGGCGGCCGGATTGACCAACAGGATACGATCATCCCGATCCGTGACCAGCACAGCATCACTGGTGCTGGCGAGAATCGCGGCCAACCGCCGTCGCCCGCCCTCCGCCGATTGGAACAGGCGCGCATTTTCAACCAGGACCGCCGTCTGGCTGGCCAGGGTCGAAAGGAAATCAATCTCTGAGGCCTCAAACTGGCGTACCGTATCGTACCCCACCCACATCACCGCCGGGACCTGATCCTTCGTCTGCACGGGCAACGCCACCACCGCCTTGATCGCTCCCTCCAACACGTCGGACGGTCCCAGGGTCTTGGCCCGGGACAGATTTTCCACAACCAGAGGGGTTTCCAGGTCTCTGGCCGCTGCTGCCAACACCCGATCCAGGGCGCCCAGCCCCTCCCGAGGCTCTCCCCGGGCCATCACCATCTGCGGGTCGCCATCCGCCGAAAGCAGTACGATCCGCGCTACCTGGGCCTGAGCGGCCTTGAGGGAGCCTTCGAGGATGTACGGCATGCCCTTGGGAAGTTCCAGCGTCGCCGAAACTGCCTGGCTGACCTGCAACAGCAGCGAAAGGTCCTCCAGGCGGCCCTTGAGCCGCACGCGCATGCCCTCGAAAGCCACTCCCACCCGCGCGACCTCGTCGTCGCCCGGCACGTACACCGGCTGCACCAGGTCTCCATCGGCAATTCGATCGGCCGCCGCCGCTAACTGAGTCAGGGGACGAGTCACCAGGTTGGTCACAAAGGGAATGACGATCACCAAAGCGCCCCCCAACAGGAATTGGAGCACGAGCAACGGGGTGGCAATTTGCGTGGCCTGTTCCAGGACGACTTCGTAGGGCAAGCGGATCACCACAGCCCACGGGTGTCCCTCTACCGGCAGATGGTATACCAACTCGCGCGTATTGTCGGCCGGATTGAGTCTCTCGTATGCACAGCCCGGCAGCTTGATATCCATACACGGGCGATCCTCATCCAGGTACCAAGAAACGAGCAGCATACCTGAATCAGAATGGGCGACGATCTGCCCCTCACTATCCACAAAGAACCCCTGCCCCCGCGCTCGAGTCCACTGCAAGCTCGCCAGGGCCCGATTCAGCACTGGATTGAACTCCAGACGGGTGCGGCCCAGCAAAACACCGAACGGTTCCCCCGTCTCCTCGTTCTCGACGGGGGCAAAGAACGACAGAATAGCCTCTCCCCTCCGCGAGCGATGCACCTGGCTGATTTGCGTAGCGCCGCTATCCAAAACGCGCTCCAAAAGCTCTTGTTCCTTCTTGGTGAGATTGGGATCGCTGGTCGGCGCCAGGGGATAGATCGCCAGTTGATTCCCCTCCATATCGAACAGCATCAACTGGTCGAAAAAAGCGACGATGCGCAGATTATCGCGCAGTTGATTTCCTTGCGTGATCGGATCTCCGTGCCAAAGCCGCTCGTCCTTGGCCAACCCCTCCAGCAAACCCTGCCCGGTGTGGATGAAATAAGGAATGTCCTCGGCCGCGCTGTTAGCATTCCGGGCCATTTCTTCCACAGCGTCAGAGATCGCCAAGTCGAGAGTGGTCGTGGTGACGGCATAGATCAATACGAACGTCATGACCATGATCAGAGGCACGAATAAGAAGAGGAGGCGGCGATTCAACGTGCGACTATAAGGAGGGTACTCGTGGGCCACCCGAATGGGGCAGAGATCAGGGAAAGTCAAATAGGCCAGTTGAACGATGGCTGCCGCCACGAGGCTCGACAAAAGCGCAGCCCCCATATGGGCCACGGTGAGGGTCACTGCATAATCAAGGGCCGCTACTCCTGCCTCTGAGGCCTGGGTGAAGACTGATACCAGTTGCACGGCCGACGAGAAAAGCGTCGCCAGGAAAGCTGCTACAATCGGCTGACGCACGAAAAGCGGAAGCCGGCCTCGATAATCCTGGCGCAAAAAAAAGCCCGCTAAAAAGCCAAAGCAGGCAAAGTAAAACGGATCGAGCACACCTCCCTTGGCCATGCCAACGCGCAGAATCCCGCCCACCCAACCGATTAACAACGCCGGTCCCGCACCGATCCACGCCCCAGCCACGAGGATGGGCAGCGCTCCCACTACTGGGGCCACCGGATGCATCGGCTTGACAGGCACGCCTGGAGGTGGTAGAAGGCTGACGGAGGGAAAACTGAGCAGCAAAAAGTGGTTAGTGATCGGAAGACTGACCAACAGGACCAGAAACAGGACCCCATGACGCCAACTCAGGCGCTTGAATTTCTGCCACTCGAACAGGAGGATTCCCAGTGACAGCACCACATAAATAACCAGGAGAACATATTCCGAGGTCTTGGCCGGGAGAAAAGCTAGGCTTTCCCAAGGTCTCCAAACGTCAAAACTCATCTCCATAGTCCTCTTTGTCAGCTATTGTAACACCAGGATTATAGCACACAGCAGGAATAATTCAAACCTTGCTCCAAGTTCCAACGTGGGTATAATATAGTTCAGGTAAATGGGCAATCTGCCCGCATAGGGCAAGTACGTCTCAACGTCAAGACGATTGGAGAGCGCATCATGGACACACAACAACTTGTCATTCTACTCGTTGGAGTCATACTACTGGGCATGTTCACGTTCCTGCCACAATGGCAAACTCGCCGCCGCCGACAGAAACAGTTGGCCGAGATGCAGATTGGGAACAAAGTGATGACCATCGGAGGCATCATCGGCACGCTGACTTGCGTTGATTCGGAGAGACAACGCGCGCGCGTCGAGATCGCCCCCGGGGTAGAGATCCACATCGCGTTAGACGGCATCAGCCACACCCTGACCTCGTCCAGCGATGCGGTGGAATAGCCAGGTACACGGTATGGAAATCCAAGTCGCCGCCGCCAAGGTAGGTAAATGGGCCACCAGGGAGAGTGGAGACACGCTGGAGATGATCGAACGTCCCCAAGGTGGATTCTCTTTCGTGCTGGTGGACGGGCAGCGCTCAGGGCGCGCTGCCAAGGCCATCAGCAACCTCGTCGCCCGTAAGGCCGTGTCGGAATTGGCTGAGGGCGTGCGAGATGGGGCGGTCGCCCGGGCCGCGCACGACTATTTGTACGCCTATAAAGGCGGCAAGGTATCCGCCACCCTCAACATCCTATCGGTCGACCTGATCTCCCACACCCTGGTGCTTTCGCGCAACAACCCCTGCCCCATCATTGTCATCACCCCCAGCGAGGGCTTTCGGTTGCTCGACGAACCCTCAGAACCGGTCGGCCAGCGACGGGGCACCAAACCACAGATTACCGAGCTCGAATTGATCATCGGCACCACGGTCGTGGTCTATACCGACGGCCTGGAATCCGCCGGCGCGCGCTCGAGCAACGTCTTTGACATCCCGGCGGCTGTGCGCGAGTTGATGGACACGGGCCAACCCAGCGCCCAACAATTGGCCGAAGGACTGCTCCAGCGCGCCATCACCCTGGACGAAGGACGGCCCCAGGATGACACCAGCGTGCTGGTCCTGCGCATCGGCGACCGCACCGGCGACGATGTGCGCCGCCTGGTCCTTCAGGTCCCCCTGTGACGTACTGCGAGGAACATGGAACCACGACATGATCTGCGCCGCAATCTATACGCTCTGTGGCGTGACGCCCGGGTGCTGGTCAGCCAGTTCCGCATCTCGCTGCTCGCTTTCGCCACGCTGACCTGCGTCGGCACCTTGCTGCTGCGCTTCTTTTACATCCATCCCGAAACCGGCGCCTCCATCACCTGGAGCCAAGCCCTGTACGCCACCTGTATGCTCGTCTTTACCGAGACCATCCTCCCCTTCCCCAGCGGTCCTATCTGGATCCAAATTCTCTTTTTCGCTATCCCACTGCTTGGGTTGATCATCATCGCCGAAGGTCTCGTCAGCTTTGGCGTGGCGATTTTCAACATCCGCGAACGAAAGGAGGCCTGGCAGATGGCTATTGCCTCGACGTACCACGATCACGTCATCGTCTGCGGCCTGGGCCGAGTCGGCTACCGAGTCGTGACCGCCCTGCTCCGGCTGGGGGAAGAAGTGATCGGCATCGAACAGAACAGCGCGGGGCCATTCCTGGGCCATGTCCGTCAAATGAACGTGCCGGTGCTGCTGGGCGACGCCCGACAGGAGAACGTGCTGCACCAGGCCCAGATAGAACGGGCGGCGGCCATCGTCGCCTGCACTGAAGATGACCTGTCCAATCTGGCCATCGCCCTGGACGCCCGGACTCTCAATCCCGAAATCAAGATCGTGATGCGCATGTTCGACGGTGACCTGGCAGAAAAGGTGCGCAGAGGGTTTGGCATCCACACCGCCTTCAGCACCTCCGCCCTGGCAGCCCCGGTCTTTGCCGCCGCCGCCACCCGGGCCCAAATCGACCACTCGTTCTACGTAAACGACACATTGATGAACGTGGCTCGCGCCGTCATCCAACCCGGCTCGGCGCTGGTAGGAAGCGGCATCGCTCAGGTGGAAAAGGAATTCGACATTTCGATCATTCTGTATCAAGGGTTGGATACCTGGGACATGCATCCAGACCCCGACATCACCCTGCGGCCCGGCGATCAACTGGTGGTCTTTGCCTCGCTGGAGGCGCTGACCCGCTTGCATCAACAGAGCGGCCAACCATGCAGCGCCGCGCCGATCCGACGAGAGCGAGCCCGTCGCCCGTGGATGGAACGGTTGTGGTCATGGCGAAAAAAGTAGCCCACCGGCAGCCGACGCGAAACGCCCAGCGATGCAGACGCCCCCTGATCGCCGTCGTAGGTCCATGTGCAGCAGGCAAATCAACCCTCGTACGGGCACTCCAGACACGCGGATTCAATGCCCGCGAAGTCCTGCAGGAACACTCGTACGTACCCACGATGTGGCAGCGCATCACTCGACCCGACCTGCTGATCTATCTGGACGTGTCGTGGAAGATCGCTCATCACCGCCACCCCACCGATGCCGACGCCCGGTGGTGGGATGAGCAGGCCCGTCGATTGCGCCACGCTCGCCAGTACGCCCACCTGTACATCCACACCGACGAAATGACACCCTCTGATGTCCTGGAAAAGGCGCTGGCTTTTCTCACCGCCCGGACGCCACAACCCTCGCTTTGATCCCCGGCATCCTAGCGTCGAATGTTGCGAGTTTGGGCCGCTAAGGGTATAATAGAACCAGTTCGTCCGAAATAGTCGTGGGCTGACAAGTGTTCAACAAGTAAGACTCGAACCAGGCGGGCGTCGTGAACGCCCGCCGAGAGCATACCTGGAAAATTCAACGGCGATGCTCCGAGTCACAGGATTGAGTGAGACATGGAATGGATTAACGTGATATACTGGCTAGCCGGCACGCTGGTCATCGTGCTCGGCCCCATCATCTTGATACACGAAATAGGTCACTTTGTGTCAGCCAAACTGGCTGGTGTGCGCATCGAAGAGTTCGGCCTGGGTTACCCGCCCCGTATGCTCAAGCTGTGGCGCAGCAAGGGGTATCTTGAAATCGGCAGTACCCGCGTCACTATCCCGTCGAATTTCGACCTGCCCTCCGATCTAGGCGTAGGAATCTGGGTGGATGCCATCACCCAGCGCGGCGAGGACGGCTCCTACCTCGTGCACCAGTTGAGCGTACTGACCTCTCCGTTGGATGAGCTGGCCCCCAAGCGGGAGCGAACGGATGAAGGCGTGCGCATGCGGGGTGAAGTGACCGAACTGGAACCGGGCACCCTGTACAGCCTCAACTGGCTACCGATGGGCGGATTCGTCCGCTTGACCGGCGAGGAAAACCCCGAGGACCCCCGCAGTCTGGCGGCTCAACCCAAACGCTGGCGCATCGCCGTGCTGGCGTCAGGGGCCATCATCAACATCATCGCGGCCCTGCTGCTCCTGGTCGGAGCCTACACCACCGGATTGCCCGATCAATGGTTGGTCGAAATCACCCGCATCGAGCCGGGCGGAGCCGCCGAGGAGGCCGGATTGCAGCCCGGCGACATCATCCTAGCCGTCGCCGGACAGGAGATTCAGGACGGGGTCACCCAAGTCCAACACATCATCCACGACTCGCCAGAACAACCCATTCAGTTGACCATTCGACGCGGTGAAGAAGCCCTCACCGTCACGGCGCGACCACAACTCCAACCGGGAGGATATGGATTGTTGGGAGTTGGGATCTCGCCCTGGCCGGACCGCAGCTCGATCCAACACATCCCCCTGAGGCAGGCCTTCGAGTTCGGTCTCAACGACATCAGCGCCGCTATCCTGGCGACAGTACAACTTCCCAGCCGCCTCATTCAGGGAGATGTCAGCCCATCTGAGGCCCGTCCTGCCAGCATGGTCGGCATCAGTGGTATGCTGGCCTTTTCCCTGCAGCGTAGCGTCGATTGGAGATTGGCATTCCCCGCCCTTCAGACCGCCGCGTTCGTCAGCCTGGCCCTGGGCCTGACCAACCTGTTACCCCTCCCAGCTCTCGACGGGGGACGCATCCTCTTCGTGCTGGTCGAGGCCCTGCGGGGTCGCCGTGTCCCGCCGGATCGAGAGGCGATGTTTCACGTCGTGGGTATGTTGATCCTGATCAGCCTGATGCTGTTCGTGATGCTGCAAGACGTCATCAATCCGATCATTCCCTGGTCGTGGTTAAAGTGAGATGGCCAATTCACTCGAGACCTTGCTCGACGAACTAGATCAGCAGCCCACACTGCCAGCCCAGACCGCGTTGTACTACTTTTCGGAACTGGATAGCCAAGACATATCTCTTGTGCACGCGGCGTGGCCGCGACTGCCCGTTCAGCTGCGCCGCGACGTGATTACCCATCTGGTCCAAATCGCTGAAGCCGATTTCGAAGTCGACTTTGGCGTGGTCTTTCGCTTGAGTCTGGCGGACCCGGATGCCAAAGTGAGAACAGCAGCCATCGAGGGACTATGGGAAGACGAAGACGAAAACCTGATCCCCATTCTGTCGGCTCTATTGCACCAGGACGAGGCTATCTCTGTCCGGGCTGCCGCTGCCAAGTCCCTGGGACGCTTTATCCTGCTGGGCGAATTGGGGAAAATCCGCTCCGAGGCCTTCCATGTCGCGTACCAGGCGACATTGACAGCCTGCCAAGACCCCAGCGAACACCTAGAAGTACAGCGCCGCGCGTTAGAATCGCTGGCCTACACCGACAGCGAAACCGTGATGCAACTCATCCACCGGGCATACGACGCGTCGGAAGAAAAGATGCGGGTCAGCTCCGTCTTTGCCATGGGACGCAGCGCCGACGCACGTTGGTCTCGCTGTGTATGCCAGGAGCTCTTTAGCCCCAACCCTGAAATGCGCTACGAAGCCGCCCGAGCCTGCGGCGAACTCGAATTGACCGAGAGCGTGCCCGATTTGGAGGAACTCTGCGACGATGTAGACCCCGAAGTCCAAGAGTCCGCCCTGTGGGCTTTGGGCCAGATCGGAGGCGATCGGGCTCGCCAGATTCTGGAACGGTACTGCCAGGCCGATAACGAGGCCTTACACGCCGCAGCCGAGGCCGCTCTGGATGAACTCGAGTTCTTGCATGGGGATCTGTCCGACTTTTTTGCCCGACTGGCCCGCATGGATGATTGATTGCAGAACCAGGTGATCCAATGAAACGTGGGATCGACCCGTCATTAGGAACTCTCATCTACCGACTCTGGGTGGGGTCTTTGGCCCTGATCTGGCTGCTGGGGATCTTGAGCCTTTTTCTTCCCCCTCAGCCTGTCTCCTCGGCCCCTCTCTCCAATGGCATCACTGTAGAGGAAATCAGCTCCAGCTATACATTCGCCCAGCAACTCAGCTTTTCGCTCCACGCCACCGCCAATGCTGACATCGTGCGTGTCTACCTATTCCTCCGCGCTACCAGCGACGCCCAGGCCCTGCCCGTGCCCGTGGAA